>CAYMQF010000073.1:0-11212 GCA_964392425.1 uncultured Phycisphaeraceae bacterium | reverse complement strand
AACCAACCCTAGCCAACCACACAACCCCCACTCTATCCCCACAACACGCTATTCCAACGAATAAGAGAGTCACACCATCCTGCGGCTTGAGCTTTACGGTCTCCTTCCAGAGAGGTTCTCCAACACCGCCACGCTCGAAGACATACACAGCGCCAGCTGATCCGGGTATCGAGTCCTGTCGCGGCGCCCCGATGAACAGCCGATCCGTAGCGCCGTCGATCGCAACGGATCGGCCGAAAAACCCGATCTTCGTTCCGTCGGATGGGAGCAGCTTGATTTGCGGCGTCCATTGACCATTGATGTACGCAAACACATGGGCTGCGCCAGAAGCGAACGCAACGGTATTGTCTAAAAACGCTCCCACAAGCACAAGATCGGGTCCGATCGCGATGGCTTCGCCGAATCCTCCTATGCCATCTATCGGTCTTAGCTTGGCCTCTTCAATCCACTTACCGTTGCGAAGGCGAAACACATATGCAGATTCCG
This sequence comes from uncultured Phycisphaeraceae bacterium, assembly GCA_964392425.1. Classification (GTDB taxonomy): domain Bacteria; phylum Planctomycetota; class Phycisphaerae; order Phycisphaerales; family UBA1924; genus CAYMQF01. The sequence continues at coordinate 10,726 of CAYMQF010000073.1, read as the reverse complement.
TGGCGCTGCGCGCGCCAATCGCGATCACGTCTCCATACACTGCTACAGAATCCCCAAATTGTTGGTCGACCGACGAATCGCTGGCAACCAGCTTCTGCCACTCGACCCACTCTCCGCCGACCTTCCGGAAGACATACACGGCGCCGCGGTTGGTGTTGACACCTTCACCAGGAAGCTCATCACCCACTGCTCCCACAGCCATCCATTCACCGTCAACAGTGACCCATTGGCCGAAAAAGTCGGCGAACTGACCGTCCGACGCGAGCAGTTGTTGATCTTCACATTGGGCGAACGTCTGAACGGCGGGAACCGCTCCAACCATGACGCCGATCAGCACCACATGGGCCAGAACCGTATGAGAAAACACATTGAGGAGACGATGGGGATGAAGCATGGTCATGCCCACTCTTCGCTCGAACGCCACTGCCGGTTCCATGGGCGGGCGTCTTGCGTTCCGCTGCCGCAAAGGGCGATCGAGGGGACTCGAACCCCCGACCCCCTGGATCACAACCAGGTGCTCTAACCAACTGAGCTACGATCGCCATTGCCGCCTGCCTGCCCGAGCCGTTCGTCCCGGCTCTTGGGTCACCATGCAGACGTCGGATCGAACGGTACGACCCCGACGGCCAATCGTCAACGCCTCGCTGCCGGGCGATGCTGGGAATGCTACACTTGGCTTGTTGGCCCTTGGCGCCGAAATCTTTGAGTGGGTGTCCCCGCCCGAGCCGCGTCTGAGCCGACCTGAGCGATACGAACAAGGAGTATGAGCGATGACCACGGCATCCGCCCTTCGCGGGCTTGATCTCACGACTTCAAACGTCTGCCGAAACCTGCCCTCTGCCGCCCTCGTCGAGGCTGCTTTGGCGCGGGGAGAGGGCGTTCTCGCGTCCAACGGCGCCTTCGTCGCCAACACCGGCGACCGCACCGGCCGCAGCCCCAACGACAAATACCTCGAAGACACACCCGAGATTCATGGCAACATCTGGTGGGGCGCCGTCAACAAACCGATCGCGCCCGACGCTTTTGAAGAGCTCGAAAAGATGGCTCACGAGCATCTCGCCCGCGAGAAGTCGGTCTATGTTTTCGACGGCTTCGTCGGAGCCGATCCGGAGCATCGCCTGAGAGTCACGGCCGTCACCGATCTCGCGTGGCACAGCCTCTTTTCGCGCACGCTCTTCCTCCGCCCGACGCAAGCAGAACTGGTCGGCTTCGAGCCTGACTGGGTCGTCCTCAACTGCGGCACGCACAAACTCACCAAGGCTGAACAAAAGAAGCTCGGCGTCAACTCCCCCGTCATCGTCGCACAATCGCTCACGCGCAAAACCGTTGTCATCTTCGGCACCGAATATGCCGGCGAAAACAAGAAGTCGCTCTTCTATGCGATGAACTACGACATGCCCGACGTCGGCGTGCTGCCGATGCACTGCTCCGCAAACGTCGATCGCAAAGACCCCACCAACGTCGCCCTCTTCTTCGGCCTGTCCGGCACCGGCAAGACGACCCTCTCCGCTGACCCCGACCGCGATCTCGTCGGCGACGATGAGCACGGCTGGAGCGGCAACGGCGTCTTCAACTTTGAGGGCGGCTGCTACGCCAAGTGCATCCATCTCTCGCCCGAGAGCGAGCCGTTGATCTACGAAGCCATCAAGTTTGGATCGGTCCTCGAAAACGTCGTGCTGGATGACGCCACGCGCGACCCTGATTACGACGATGTCTCCCTCACCGAAAACACACGCGCGACCTACCCCGTCGAGCACATCCCAAACGCGATCATCCCCTCCATGGCGGGTCATCCCAAGAACGTCATCTTCCTCACGGCAGACGCGTTTGGCGTGCTCCCCCCCGTCAGTAGACTGACGCGCGAACAAGCGATGTATTTTTTCATCAATGGGTACACGTCCAAACTCGCTGGCACCGAAGCGGGCATCACCGAGCCCGTCCCCAACTTCAGCCCCTGCTTTGGCGGACCATTCATGCCCCGCCCGCCGGCGGTGTACGCGCAAATGCTCGCTGAGCGCATCGACCAGCATGGCGCCAACGTCTGGCTCCTCAACACCGGCTGGACCGGCGGACCCTATGGCGTCGGCGATCGCTTCAAACTCGCCTACACGCGCGCGATGGTGACCTCGATCCTCGACGGCTCACTGAGCAAGGCAAACTTCACACCTGACCCCGTCTTCGGTTTGCCGATCCCCGATGCGGTCACCGGCGTGCCCACTGAAGTGCTCAACCCCCGCAACACATGGAAAGATCAAGGCGCCTACGACACCACCGCCGGTAAGCTCGCTGCGAAGTTCCGCAACAACGATCAGAAGTTCGAAATGACCGACGCGGTTCGCGCTGCAGGCCCCAAGGGCTGAGCAAGTTCATATTCCGCTACGATCAACTCGCTTATGACCGCGCGAGAAGAGATCATCCAGCAGGCATTCGACATCGCGCAGCAGTGCGCCGAGGTGGCCGCTAAGGCTGCGCTGCCGTTCTACCGCACGAATCTTGAAACCACACGCAAGAAGGACGGCTCGCTCGTCACACTTGCGGACAAAGCGGCGGAGGACGCCATCCTTGCGGTCATCCGCAACGCGTTTCCCGATCATTCCATTCTCGCGGAGGAAACGGGCGCCCACGACGGGCGTGCTGACGCGCGCTGGATCGTCGACCCACTGGATGGCACACATCGCTTTGCGCGCAGCCTGCGATTCTGGGGCCCGTTGGTTGCGTTTGAGTTGGAGGGCGAGATTGTCGCGGGCGCTGCGGGTCTGCCCGCGCTCGGGGAAACGTATGTCGCAGCGCAAGGGCTCGGCGCCTTCGGCAATGGCGAACGTCTCCATGTGTCACAGCGAACCGACTGGCCAACAGCGAATATCTCATGCGGTTCGCTGGCGCGAATCCTCTACTCGCCCTACTCACAAGGGACGCTCGAACTGATCGGCAAGACGGATTACTGCATGGCGGGAGGCGATCTGGAGGGCGGACTGCTCATCGCCAAAGGGCAAGCGGAAGTATGGATCGAGTTCGGCGTTCAGCCTTGGGATGTGGCGCCAATGAAAATCATCATCGAAGAGGCGGGTGGACGATTTACCGATCTATCAGGCGGCTGCGATCTCAACTCGGGCGGCTTCCTTGCGACCAACGGTCTGCTGCACGATCAAGCGCTCATCGCACTGAACCAATCTCGCTGAAACAACATCCAGAAAAAACTTTACCGAATCGTGCGCACTCGGATCGTTTCGGGAATCTCTTTGAGCCGATCGCGGATTTCCAGATCACGCCCGGCGCCAACATCGAGAATCACATAACTGTGCTTCAAGTTGGACTGAAGATACTCCGCAGCAATGTTCACACCAAGCTCAGCGATCACCGCGTTGATCTTGCTCAAGACGCCCGGCACGTTGTGGTGGTAGTGCAAAATGCGGTCAAACTGCGGGTGCAGCACCGGCAGATCAACCTCGGGCGCGTTCACCGCGGAAAGCGTGGACCCGTTGTTCATGCAACGCACGAGTTTGGCGCTCACTTCCTCAGCGATGCTGCGCTGCGCTTCGAGAGTGCTGCCGCCAATGTGAGGCGTGAGGATGACGTTGGGAATTCCCACCAGCGGGCAGAAAAAAACTTCCTCGCTTGAGCCAGGCTCCGTTGGGAACACATCAACCGCTGCTCCGGCAAGATGACCGTCTTTCAATGATGAAGCGAGCGCTTCCAGATCAACCACGCTCCCGCGCGCATTATTGAGAAAGTAGGCGCCTGGCTTCATGCGCGCGAGTTGCTCAGCTCCAAACATATTGCGCGTGCGATCCGTCTCCGGCACATGCAGCGTCACAATATCGCTCTCTGCAAGCAGCGCCTCGAATGACGCAGCAGCCTGCGCGTTGCCCAATGGCAGGACATCAACAATGTCGTAATAGATGACGCGCATTCCCATTGCCTCAGCGAGAACGGACACTTGCGAGCCGATTCTGCCATAGCCGACCACGCCGAGCGTTTTGCCACGGACTTCGTGAGCGCCAGCCGCCGACTTGCGCCACGTCCCCGCGTGCAGTTGTGCGGACCGATCACACAGCGCGCGGTGCAGTGCGATGATCTCAGCGATGGTGATTTCGGCGACGCTGCGTGTATTGGAAAAGGGCGCATTGAAAACCGCGATCCCGTGATCCGCCGCGGCGTCGAGGTCCACCTGGTTAGTGCCGATGCAGAAGCATCCCACCGCCCACAGGTGAGGCGCCTGCTCGAAAAACTCGCCCGTCAAATGCGTGCGAGATCGAACACCAATAAGGTGCGCATCGCCAGCAACGTCAAGCAGACGATCAGCTGACCCGGCGCCCGCGTGCTCAGTGACGGCGAACCCCTGCGCAGCGAGTCTTTCAGCGGCGCAGTGATGGACCCCCTCAAAGAGGGCCGCCTTGATCTTGTGCAGTGGATACGACGTAGGCATGAGCGCTGAGCAATCTCCCGGGCAATCACATGTCGATCCCCTCCACACTGTCGGCTCACCGAGGGGGGATCGTCAAGCGAGCCTCATGCCTGAATGAAAAAAGGACCGACCCTGCGATCAGGATCGGCCCGTATGGATAGAGCAATCAGTATTTTTCCTCGCGAGGCGCCCAACATCGGGCGAACGCGGGATCACCACTCAGCGCTTGGCGATGTACTGCGCGTCAAGAGCTTTGGTGATTCGATCTTGAGCGTCCATGAGGTGAGCGAGTGTGTAGTCATCGAGCGCCAAACTTCGTTTATTGAGCTTGCCAATCTTGTCTTTGATCTGCCTGAGTTTGAGCGTCGACAGGCTGGCGATCGTTCGCCGCGACGGGCTCGCTGCTTTTCGCACCATGGACAGGTCGATCAGCCGCTCGATGTGCTCCCGCTGGAGGTTGCGCCGGAAGCTTGAGATCATGGGTTTGGCTGCGGTATACCGCCCGGATGCGGAGGCGTCTTCAAGCTCGTTCCAGATGGAGTCTGAAAGTGTGTTCAAGACTTCCGCGAGCGTGATCGGGTCATCCTGATCAGCCGTGCGGAACTCGTTGTCGTAGAGCCTTCGCAATGTTGTCGGGTTGAGAACCATCGTCATCGCTGCCGCCTGCAAACCGGCGATCGTGTCATGCACTTCGTAGGACGGGTCCTGGAAGACTGCGCTGAAGCCGGGCTGGTCGGGCCAATACTGCAGACCGAGCTTGCGAAGAATATCAGGCGTCAGGCCGAACGCTTCGTCGTCGAACGTGTTGTCGATGACGATCTGGAGGGCGCGGCGTTGTGTGTCCGCATCGACATCTTCGATCGGGTCGCGGTCGCCGGGGTCTCCCTTGTGATCCCAGTTCGTGTACGAGCCGCCGATCCATCGCGACGCGATCGACACCGCTTGAATATGCGTGCCAAGCAAAGCGTTGTAACGTTTGCGCGCTTTGACCCAGGAATCGCCGTCTTTGACGAGTTCATCGACGAGCTTGGTGCGCAAGTCCGTGACAATGGCGAGTTGTCGTTCAACGTAGTTCAGCGGGTCGGCTCCGAGGTCCCACACCTGCGCCCGCGGATCCGGGCCGATCGTGGCGTACGGGCTCAGGAAGAGGTGTTCGGGATCGTTCACTTCGCTGAGGATTTCGTCCCGTTTCTTTGGATCGCCATACCCAAACTCGATCGCCCACATGTCGTATGGGCCGACGCCAGGGCTCACAAACGGTCCCTGCTCGCCATCAGGCCCCACGATGTTCGGCCCGACATACTCCATCACCGAAGCGATAAATGGTTCGCCATCCGACGCATTGATCTCGTCGAGCGTGCGGATGGTTGAGCCGCCAAAGTTGTGCTGCAAGCCGAGCGTGTGACCGACTTCGTGTGAAGTGAGATAGCGAGCCATGGGGCCGAGGAACTCCTCGGGAACGCCATCGAGCAAGTCGCCATCCTTCGAGGCGGTGATCAGGCCGCCATCGAGCGCCGCGGTGTACAGCGCGATATTCAACGACATGAACTCACCGATCTTGCAGGTGACATCATCGAACTCATCGAGGTACTTGTTTTCATAATCCATTGAAAACGCTGAGGCTCCGTCATTTTCCACTGGCTCAGCATTGTTGATGGGCCGATCACGACGCTCTGCCAACATGCGATCGCGCACCATGGGAGGCGCCAACCGCACGCGCGGATCCCACTGCGGGTGGGAGTCGAGCCAGGCGAGTGTTTCGGGCGTGAACCCCTGCATTGCCGCTGCTGCAGTCACGTTCTTGTAAAAGAAATTGATGACGGCATTGAGCAGGCCGGCGTGCCAAACCACATCCGCTTCGACGATCTGCCCGGTGCGGGGATCCCATCGGCTCGGACCGATTGCGTAGCCCTGATTGCTGGTGTTCCAGCGGAAAAAGTTGTATCGCGCATCTTCGGGGTCTTTGTCCATGTGGGCGCCGGTGGTGGCGTCCTGCTGATAGACCTCCAAGGCGCCGTAGATGCCGATGTTTTCAAACGCTTTGTTCCACGCGAGAATGCCCTCGCGCACGTACCGTCGATACCGGATCGGCGTCGTGTGTTCGATGTACCAAACCAAAGGCTGCTTGGGTGGGCTCATGGAGCGCTTGGGATCAGCTTTTTCGATTTGCCATCGCGTGAGGTATCGGCGGAAGGGCTCGTCGGTGCCCGGCTCGCCCATTTCGTTGTAAAACACGTTGAAAAAACCAACGCGGTCATCCGCCAATCGCGGTTTGAAACTCTTGTTTTCCGGGAAATCGAGGAAGGACCAATAGAGCGTCACCATGCGCCCCGCGCGATCGGGCGCCTCGTAGGCGACTTCCACGTTTTTCGGAAACGCTTTGGCTTTCTTCAGTGTGGCCAGCTTCGAGTTGAAACCGCGAATGGTCGGGCCGTACCCGCCGTAGGGGCTGGTGACTTTGCTGAAATCGCCAAGCAACAGTTTCTGCATGTCGATGACCGGGGCGCCGTTCTTCATCGAAACGATCGGCACGTTGAGCAACATCGTGTCAGTGTAGAGCTGCTTGATGCTGTCTTTGGATTGCTGATCGCCGTGACTTCGGTTGATGAAGTTGGGCTGCATGAGCGCGAGCCGATCCTTGCCAATTTTCTTCCAGCGAGCGTACCACGTCGGGCCCATGACGCCGGATTGTTCGTCGCCGCCCGCCACGGTCGCAGCGATCATGATGAGGCGTTTTTCGTAGTTGCGGGGAAGCACGGCCAGCAGTCGGCCCGTCTCTTTGTCTTCAAAGAGTGTGTACATGGACTTCTCGCCGTCCGCCGTGGAAACGACTTCTTTGAGCCCGTCAGAAACCTTGTCAAAAGAGGGGAAGTCAGGCTTCTTCTTCTTTTTCGCCTTGCTCTTGGCGTCACCCTTCGCCGACGCGGAAAGCTGGTCCGACGGTGTGATTTGAGCCGACTGTTGAGCCTGCACTTCGATGAGCAGCCCGGCGGTGAGTATCACCGTCGCCGCGGTCACTGCTCCAAAGCCTCCGATACGCATTCGTCTGTTCATGGGTCTATTCCTCGTCCTCGTTGTGTCGGGAGCTCGCCCTGAGAAGTTGATGAGCCGCCCCGTTTATTCCATGATCCCTCGGCGTCGAGACAGCGACGCCCCGTTGCACGCACACTGGTACCGCGAGCCTCCCAAAAGGGTTCATTCCCCCTTTGTCGCCACGGATTTCATTATTGGGTGAAAAAAGACGCGACCACGTACATCTCGCGCGACACATCCCGGCTTGCTTTGGGCTTGAACCCCTTGACCGTGCGGAACATGCCGCCCGTTCGGCTCAACAGCTCGGGATACGCCTCCCCTTCAAAAACCTTCATCGCCAGATTGCCGCCCGGCTTGAGCAGACCAGGCAGCACATCGAGCACACGATTGCACAGGTCCACGCTGCGGAAATGGTCGCTGAGATCGCCGCTGGTGTTCGGCGCCATGTCCGACACAACAACATCGAAAAGATCGACCCCGCCGGGCAAATCTTCAAGCTTCAACTCGAAAACGTCGCCCACCAAAGTGTGCACATGCTCAGGGAGTGAACAGTCCACCGCCTTGAGATCGACACCGACGACGATGCCTCGCGAGCCGACGAGTTTGCCGAGCACCTGGAGCCATGATCCCGGCGCACAACCAAGGTCCAGCGCGCGGTCGCCTCGCCGAACCAGCTTCTTTTTTTCGTTGATCTCGATGAGCTTGTACGCTGACCGCGCGACATACCCTTCGCGTTTGGCTTGTCGGAAGTACGCATCATGGAGCGATCGTTGTGCAGCCATGCGCCTGCTCCCGCTTGAGGCAAGTGTGTGCGTGAACAAGAAGACTGGTTCAGTCCAGCTTCAACCCGCGCTAGATGCAGCGGGAGCCGAAACAGGGGTTGGAACAGGCTTCGATGTGGATGTCGGAGTTGATGTTGATGTTGATGTCGAAGTCGCGGCCCCTTCGGCGGGCGTCACCAAGTCAACAAACGCCAGCAGCTCCGCAACTCCCATCGCTCCATACCGTTTGCCCAGCACATGGTTGGTTGAATCCATGACTACCGTCGCGGGCCAGCGATCGACGCCGATCTCTTTGATGATCTCCGGATCACGGTCCCATTCGAGATAGACCGGCTCTGCGTGCCCCTGCACCCACTGGGCGAACCGCTCATCGTTGAGGGCGCCTCGCTTGTACGCCTGGCACGTTGAGCAGAAATCCGCCGTCACCACAGCGACGACGACGTGCCCTGTTTCCGCTGCCCGTTGGCTCGCCTGCTGGATCGTCACGCTTTCATCAAAGACCGCAGGCGTCGGCGCCAAGCGGGAAATCCAAAGATACGCCCCGCCAGCCACCGCGAGGATGAGAAGTGTTGGAAGGAATCGGCGGACTTTTGCGTTGATCTTCATCGGAAGAGACTCCATTTGGATCTGAATCGACGAACCGGCCCAAGCGGCGCCAGTTCAGGGCATCGTCGTCGATCGGGAGGGAGAAGGCTGAAACAAAGGCTGAAACAATCGAACCATCAAGTATAGGACCGACCCGGCCCATGCGTTGCAGCGCGAGGATGGCCGATGCAGCGGGCCGTTCTTGACCTTGCCCGCCTCCCAGCTATGGTGGGTTGTGCCCGGCGATGTTCGGGCGTATTCCCGGGGCCGTAGCTCAATTGGGAGAGCGCTTGCATGGCATGCAAGAGGTCGTCGGTTCGATCCCGATCGGCTCCACTTACGAATGATCCGGCGATGCGCACTCCAACATGCGGAGTCATCGCGCCGCGTCGCTGTGATTCTTCATGGCGTGTCGGGATCAGCCCACGCATTGCCGTTCCATTTTGCAATGTGTTTGGCTGTGAAACCTCCGGCTATCGTGAACAGTCCACCAGCGTACAGGGCTTCCCCTGTTCCATCGTTATAGACCGTCAATGCGAAGACTTGTTCGTTCATCCCACTTCCCACCGGACTCCATGTAGTGCTGTCCCATTTGGCGATGTAGCACGCCGAGGCACCGCCAGCCATCGTGAAGCGTCCACCAGCGTAGAGCGCTGACCCCGTCCCGTCGTCGTAGACTGGCAGTGCGTTGACCCGCACAGCGATTACATCCGCGCTCATTCCGCTTGCCAAGGGACTCCAAGCCGAGCCGTTCCATTTGGCGATGTTGCTTGCCGGCAAACCGCCTGCTGTTGTAAAAACTCCCCCGATATAGAGGGCTGACCCCGTCCCGTCGTCGAAAACAGACAGTGCTGTTACAAAGCCAGTGATGTTTTTGAAGAGCACACCGCTATCTAGCGGACTCCATGACGAGCCATCCCATTTGGCGATGGAGTTCACAGTCACGACGCCAGCCATCGAGAAAGCTCCGCCGGAAAACAGCGCGGTCCCAGTCCCGTCGTCGAAAACGGCAAGCACTTTGACGAAGGAGTTCATCCCGCTTCCGAGCGGGCTCCAAGATGAGCCATCCCATTTGGCGATGCGGCTAGCCAATACCCCGCCAGCCGATCCGAAACGGCCGCCCGCATAGAGAGCCAACCCCGTTCCGTCGTCGAAGACTGCGAGGGCCTCAACTCTTTCGTTCATCCCGCTGCCCAGCTGGCTCCATGATGAGCCATCCCATTTGGCGATGTTGCTTGCCGGCAAACCGCCTGCTGCTGTGAAAACTCCTCCTGCGTAAAGGGCCGATCCCGTTCCGTCGTCGTAGACTGTCAGTGCGAGGACTGCTCCGTTCGTACCACTTTCCAGCGGGCTCCAGGACGAGCCGTTCCATTTGGCGATGTTGCTTGCCGGCAAACCGCCTGCTGTTGTGAAAGTTCCCCCTGCGTAAAGGGCCGATCCCGTTCCGTCGTCGAAGACGACCGTGGCTCTGACAGTTCCACTTAGCCCAGGATCGCCGACGGGCGGCGGCGTCTGACCAGACTCAAAGCCGCTGTCCCACGCCGGCTGGCACGGCTGTGCGATTGCGCCCGACGAAGCAGCAATGGCGGTGACTGACGCGACCAGCGTAGCGACCATCGTTCCTTGTCTGGTTCGTTTGAACGATGTGGTTCGGACAGTTCGGCTTCTTCGCAGTCTCAGCATGGCGTCTCCTCATTGAGTGGAGAACTTCCATGACGTAAGGCCGTAGGGAGGATTCTCCATAGTGCAGCCAGTTTATCACGGCGCGGCCCATATCCAAAGGTTTTCTTCTGATTTCCCAGCGCCGCCCCGCCCTGCCGATCTGGCAGCGTCGCTCCCTCCACATGACCGGATCGGCTGCCTCGACGCTTCGTTTTGGCGATTGACACGCCTTGTGAGCCTCCCTCGCGCCCTCCCCCGT
>CAYMQF010000072.1:0-11435 GCA_964392425.1 uncultured Phycisphaeraceae bacterium | reverse complement strand
GTCGCGAGTGATTCTTTCGTGACGCGCGCGTACTTGTCGCGCATGGATTCGTTCGTTGAATTTGGTGCTGGCTTCTTCGGTTTGAGTTGAGTTGCGTTTTTCGTTGAGTTTCTCTGACGCCGGACCTGAGCATTGTGAAGGTCCGGGTTGTTCGGTGCCGCAACACACGGATTAGAAGCCGCGGGCTTTTTCGCTTTCTTTTTCCGTTTGATCAGGCTCCACAAAGTCAGCATGGTCATCTTGGCTTTCCGCTTTCGATTCGGTCACCGACGTTGATCGAGCGACCCCGCGCGTACACGTCCCACTTCATCGCTTTTTTCCCAGCGGGCTGCACCTCGATCAACTTGAGGGCGCCTCTCTTGCTGCACGCAACGACACCGTTGGCGACATCGACGATCGTTCCTGTTTCTTGTTGGGTGTCGAGTTCGAGCGATTTTGCTCGCAGCAGTTTGACGGCTTCACCATGGATCGTCGCCGTCACGCCAGGCCAGGGATTGAGCCCGTGAATCCGCTGGCAGCACGCCTTGGAACTCATCGAGAAATCCACCCATCCGTCGGCTTTGCTCAGTTTGGGCGCCACCGTCACTGCAGATTTGTCCTGCTCGACAGGCTTGATTGCGCATTGCTCATGATCTCGTAGCACACGCTCTACAAGCTCCGGTCCATCCTGCGACAACAGGTCGTGCAGTTCGCCTGCCGTGGTCGCCGGGTCGATCGCTCGCTGAGACTGCCCAAGAATCAGCCCCGCGTCCATCTTCTCGGCGAGCGTGATGACGCTGTTTCCGGTGTGAGCATCTCCCGCGAGGATGGCGTGATTGATCGGCGCCGCCCCGCGCCAGCGCGGCAAGAGTGAAGCATGAAGATTGATCGCAAACTGATCAGCGAGCAACGGCTGTCCAAGCTTCTGACCAAACGCGATGACCACCCATGCATCAGCGGACAATGCACGCAGCGCATCGGTGACGCTCGCCTCGTTGACATTCTCCGGCTTGTACAGCTTTGTCTTCGGAGACTGGCTCTCCACCCACGCAGCAATCGGCGTGGGAGTCAGGCGTCGAGATCGCCCAGCGGGTCGGTCAGGCTGAGTGACAACGCCGACCAGTTCATGCTTTGCAGCTAGTTGTTCGAGTGTTGGGGCGCCGAAAGCTCCGGACCCGAAATAGAGGATCTTCATTGTGATCGCCCCGCATGTGGAGGCGGGTTCACAGGGAGGCCGCCTGCTTTTCGAGGTCACGGAGTTTGGATCGGTTTTTCAGCCTGCCCATCGGCGTCATGCGGTCGATGATGAGTACGCCATCGAGATGGTCATATTCGTGTTGCCAGCATCGGGCCAACAGGTCGGCGCCGGTGTGGGTGAACCGATTGCCGTCGAGATCGGTTGCTTCGATCGTCACCACTTCAGGTCGGCGGACATCGCCATTGATCTCAGGCAGACTCAGACATCCCTCTTCGTAGGTTTCGAGATCGCCATCGAAATCGCGAAGCTCGGGGTTGATATAGACCTCGACATCGAGCAGGGAGGTCATCGGATCGGAGTCGAGCATTCTGCCTGCTTCGGGGGAGGGGGGGACGTGGGCGATGAAGAGTCGCCACGGCAGGCCGACTTGCGGAGCCGCCAGACCGATGCCTTCTTCCTCTCGCATGAGTTCGATCATTCGTTCAGCGACGGCGCGAACTTCGTCAGTGATTTTTTCGATGGAATCGGCTCGAGTGCGCAGCGATGGATCCGGAAAGGTTCGGATGCGAAGAACAGTAGGATCGATCGGCATTGGGCCAAGTGTAGGAGCCGTGCTCAGACGGTGCTATCCTTTGGTGAGCGGTCCCCGGTGGCGATGGCTCGCCGGTCGGCCGATGTATGGATGGGTCGTTGTTGGTCCACAGCATTTCAGGAGTGTTCATTGGCGCTGTTTGGCAAGAAAAACACAGATCAGGCTGAATCAGATCAAGCTGAGGCTGGCGAATCGAAGGGCAAGGGCAAGACCAAAGGCGAGTCGGGCGGGTTCTCCCCCAACCCAACGAAGGCGGCGCCCTTCTTCCGCCATGCGCAGGCGATGCACGATTCGTCCAACTACGAATATGCAGTCACGCTCTGGCTCCAAGGGCTTCGGCAGGATCCGACGAGCCTGAGCGGGATGGAGTCGTTCGTGAAATCCTGCGAGGCGTTCATCGCAGAGCGAGGCAAGTTCGGGCCGACCAAGGACCAACTCAAGAATTTCAGCGGCAAAGGCGGGCTCGAAAAAGTCCTCACCGCGCTGCTGCAGTGGGGGACCAAACCCCTCGATGGCGCGCTGGGAGTCAAAGTCGTCGAAGAAATGTCCAAGGACGATTCGATCGACTGGGGAGAGCACCTGCACTGGGTTGGCGGCAAGACGCTCACACTCGCTCAGCATGATGCGAAAAGAAAGAAAAGCACGTTCATCAAGCTGATGGATATTTTCCAGACGGGCGGCGTGTATGACCTCGCGGTCAAGGCGGGCGAAGTCGCCATGGCGATCGACCCCGCGGATGGCGCCCTCCAGACGAAAGTCCGCAACCTCTCCGCACAGGCGACCATGACCACCGGCGGGTACGACCAAACAGGTGAAGCGGGCGGCTTCCGCTCCAACATCCGCTCGTCAGCAAAGCAGCAGCGACTTGAGGAAGAAGACCGCATCGTCAAGACCGAAGCGGTGATCGACCGGATCATCAATGACACCAAAGCGGATTATGAATCCCGCCCTGACGACACCGCTGCGGTACAGAAGTACGCCCGCGCCCTGCTCGAACGGGGAACCCCTGCGGACGAAAAGACCGCGTACGAGATTCTTACTCAGACGTTTGAAAAATCCAAGGAATTTCGTTTTCGTCAGCAGGCTGGCGAGATCAAAGTTCGCCAGGGCCGGCGCAAAGTCGCCCGACTCAAACGAGAAGCTGCGGAGAGCCCCGACGATCAGGCGGCGCAGAAGCTGGCCAGCCGAGGCGCCCTTGCCATTCTCAAACTCGAAGCGCAGGAGTATCGACTGCGCATCGATGCATACCCAACGGATCTGTCGCTCAAGTTCGAGCTTGGCAAACGGCTCTTCGCGATGGATAAATTTGAAGACGCGATCCAGCTTTTTCAGACGGCTCGAAACGACCCCAAACGCCGGGCGCAGTGTCTGAGCTATCTTGGGCAGGCGTTCCTGAAGCTTGGTTGGCGCGATGAGGCGATCGACACGCTGCGCTCCGCGATTGATTCGCATGAGGATTCCAGCGACGCGGTGGGAAAAGAGCTGCGCTACGGGCTGATGGCGGCGCTCGAAACCAAAGCAGAAGAAGAGAAGGACATCGCTGCTGCGGAAGAGGCGGCGAAAATCGCATCGAGCATCGCGGTTCAGCAGATCGACTTTCAGGATATTCGTGAGCGGCGCGGCAAGCTGCAAGAACTCGTCAAAGAACTTCGAGCAGCGTCGGCGTCATAACGCTGCGCTGAACATGCAGCACATGAGGAGGCGACACTCGCTGTGGCTTGCAACGGACGACCTGTCATCGCGATGATCCCCGCTCGGCTCGCATCGACGCGTTTCCCGCGCAAAGTGCTCGCTGACCAAACGGGAAAAACGTTGATCGAACATGTGTTTGACGCAGCATCGCGCGCAGCGTGTGTCGATCGGATTGTGGTGGCGACGGATTCGCAAGAGGTCGTCAAGGCGGTTGAAGGGTTCGCATGTCAAGGGGTTTTGACGGGCAGCGACCATTCCAATGGCGCGAGTCGGCTCGGGCAGGCGTGTGATCTCTTGGATATCGCCGACGATGCGGTGATCGTCAATGTGCAGGGAGATGAGCCTGAGCTTGATCCTGCGGTCATCGATGCAGCGGCGCACGCGCTTGTTGAATCGGATTCGCCGATGGCGACGATCGCTTCGCCCTTTGCAGAGGATGAAGACGCTGCGGATCCCAATATCGTCAAGGTGGTGGTCGACCAGCGCGGGCGGGCGATGTATTTCTCGCGCTCAGTGATTCCCTTCGATCGAGAGGGTGACGGCAAAACGTCGTTGCTCAAGCATATTGGTTTGTACGCGTACGACCGACCATTTCTGAGTGTGTATTCAACGCTGGCGCCGACGCCGATGGAGCAATGCGAACGACTCGAACAACTCCGCGTCCTTGAGCATGGCTATTCGATCGCCGTCGCAACGGTCGCGTGCAAACATCATGGCATCGACACGCCCGAGCAGTACGCAGAGTTTGTTCAGCGCTGGCGCGACAGTCAGAGCGGAGTCTGAATCAGAGCCCTGAGCGCGAGCGAGGGGTCAGGAAGAGTCACGCCCACCCAGAGCCCCTCTCCCCTGCCCTCTCCCGATGGGAGAGGGGGCCAGAAGAACCAGCTGACACTGAAGAAGAAGCAACCGCTGCGCATCTTTGACGGGCGAGACGCCCGTCCCACTGTGCTGTCAATAACAACCTAACAACTGATCTATGTATTATTAGTCCTTGTTTTCCTCGTTCACGGCTAGCTCTTCGACTTGCAGTTGCAGTTGTTTGATTTGCTTTCGCAGGTCGGCGTCCGAATCGTTTTCAGCAAGTTTCGCTGCGAGTTGATCCGCCCATTCAGTGAGATTCTTGCGGAAGCTTGGCTGGCGATGCGTGCGCGCCACGCGGCGCATCTCGGCCAGTGCATTTTCGTCGCCTACTTTCGACAGCGCTCGGCCTGCTGCTTCGCGGGCACGCTCTTCGGGGTCATCAAGAAGCTGGATCAACACGTCGATCGCTCGTTCAGAATCGTGGTCAGCGAGCTCACCGATAGCGCGAATCGCGACGGGGCGTGTGCGCGCCAGCCAGCCGAGCTGGGAGAAGCGGATCGCCTGGTCAAGCCCTTCCGGCTCGTCGAGTGCTGCGAGCCCTCGTAAGGCGCCCACGCGAACCTGATCGTGCTGAGAATCCTCCTCCAAAGCGGCAAGAAGAATGTCGAGGTTGGTTCGATCGCCGATGGAGCCGAGCGCTGCAAGCGACGCTGCGCGGACGGCGTAGCTTTCATCGGGATCGCCAGCATGTTTGGCAAATGCCTGCACCGAATCTGCATCACCGATTTCATCGAGCGCGCGAACCACCGCCCGGCGGACCTTCGCATTGGCGAGGCCAGCCTCGAGCGCGGCGAGCAACTCATCGTTGGCGTGCAGTTCACCCAGCGCTCCAGCAGCGGCTGACCGGACGGCGAAGTGTTCTTTTCGATCGCGCAGGGAGTCGGTCAACGCTGAGATGGTCGAAGTTTCATCGCGCTCTTTCAAGAACGCCGCAGCGTCGAGTCGGGCGGCGATGGTCGGCCCATGGCGAAGCTGCGTGATGATCTGCCGGGTCGGCTGGTCCACGCTTGGCGTCATCAGCACCGTGAGATAGGGATCGACGACAACCATGGTAGGCGCCTGATCCAGCGAGACCGTCTTTTCATGTCGACGCCCGGTCACGTCGATCTCGACCCACGTTTGCCCGCCATCTTCGCCGATGACCAGCACCGGCAGCGTAAAGGCAAAGGCTGGCGTCATGTCGTCGATGCGCTGAGTTTGCTCAACAACGAGGTGCAGTTCGCCTTTTTCGTAGCTCCAGTCAGACGCGACATTCACTTCAGGCGTGCCCGGTCGATACGCCCACTGATCGAAGAACTGCTCCAGGCTCAGCCCCGACACTTCCTCCATCACTCGGCGGAAATCAGACGTCTCGACCGTCTTGAACTTGAACCGATCGACATACGTTTGCAATCCTTTGAAGAAGACATCGTCGCTGAGTTTCATGCGGAGCATGTGCAAGATGCTGGAGCCTTTGGGATAGGGATTAGCGCTTCGGCGGAAAACATCGTCGGGGCCTGCGAAGAGTTTGGAGACCATCGCAGGGCGACTCCACGCGCGGTCATTGTCGGTGTCGAGCCGATCCATCGATGCGACGCCGCGATTATTTCTGTAGGTGTCGAGGAGATACCCGTTGTCGAAGCCATCGCGCGACTCGAGCCAGAGCGACTCAAGATAGGTGGCGAACCCTTCGTTGAGCCAGATGTGTTCCCACGAGTTGCAGGTGAGCAGATCGCCGAACCACTGGTGCCCCAGTTCATGGGAGTTGAGCCCGTCGAGGTCGGCATCCTGCAGTGATTTTGCATCGAGGACCGCGGTGTCGTAGAGGGTTGTCGCGGAAGTGTTCTCCATGCCTCCCCAGCCGAAGTTCCAGACGAGAACATTGGCGTATCTCGCCCATGGGTATGGCTCGTCGAGGCGGTCCTCGAAGACTCGGATCATGTCCATCGTCGGGCCGTACGTTTGCTGGACGAGGCCGCCCAGCCCGGGCGGTGTGTAGACGGGGAGTGACAGCCGATCGTCGCCGACATCGACGACATCAAACTTGCCGACCACAAACGTGACGAGATAGCTGACATGAGGCAGATCTTGTTTCCAGTGAAACGTGGTTCGGCCGCCTCGCGTTTGTTCGAGGATCAGTTCGCCGTTGCTTGAGACGAGGAACCCTTCGGGGACGGTCGCGATGAGTTCGGTGGTGAGTTTGTCATTGGGAAAATCGTGGCAGATGAACCAGTTGCTGTTCATGTCCGCTTCGCCCTGTGAGTAGAGCTGCGCATCGCGGGCGGGTCGGCCGGGCGCCTCGGCTCGCGCGGGGGACCAATAGAGCCCCTCGATGGGATCGTCGAGTGTGTATTCGATCTGCAGATCGTGGGAAACTCCAGCTTCCAATGGCGGGTCGAACCGGAGTTGTAGTTTCATGCCGTCGTGTGACCAGTCGAGATTCTGCCCGGAGGAAGAAAGCGCGACTCGGCGGATGGTCAGCCGTTTGGCATCCAGCGTGAGCGTTGACATCGCCCGGCCGATGGGCTGGAAGGTCAGCGTCTCCGAAGCGGTGAACTGAGGGGAATCCATGTCGGGGATGTCGATCTCGAGTGTCATGTGCTGGAAGTCAGCTTGCGGGTCGATGGGATAGTTGCGGGCGTCGTTGCCGGTGGCTGCGTCCCAGCGGAGAGGGTCGCCCGTGATGAGATTGCGGTGGAGCATCGCTCCGCGCAGGCGCCCTTGCAGGCACAGTTCCCAACCTTGGTTGGATAATCGCTGGCCATCGGCTGCGGTCGCGAGGGAGGCTCCGGTGAGAACGGTCAGACAGACGCTGGCGCTGAGGATTCGTAGGCTCTTCATCGGTGGGGATGCTCCGTAATAGCTGAGAAAAAAGCGAAGATCGACGATGCTTCGCTTGAGTGAATGTACCGCTTGGCGGCGGGATTGTCGCAGTTCTTGACTCCATCTGTCTCTATCGAGGTTGATCCAAGCCGGGCGGGCGTCTTTGCGGTAGGATAGATCATGCCCCACTCAGAACAGGACGATTCGAGCATCTCATCAACAAGCCGAAATCGATCAGTCGATGCGGCCGATCTTCTTGCGTCGACCGGGGCCAGCCCGACCACCTCAAGCGAGTTTTACAGCCCGATCCCCGACGGATATCGCCGGGGTCGCCATAAATATGTCGCGGTGCTGGGCACGGTGATGTCGGGGCTGGGCAAAGGCATCTTCTCCTCGTCGCTTGCAAAACTCCTCAAGGACAAGGGGCTGGTGGTGGCGCCGATCAAGCTGGAGGGGTATCTCAATATTGATTCGGGCACGCTCAACCCCTTCCGTCATGGCGAGGTTTTCGTCCTCGACGACGGCACCGAGTGCGACATGGATCTGGGCACCTACGAACGGCTGCTCGATCAAAATCTCTCACGAAAAAACTTCACCACCTCCGGGCAGATTTATTCGGAAGTGCTCCAGCGCGAACGGCACGGCGATTACCTGGGACGCGATGTCCAGATGATCCCGCATGTGACGGGCGAAGTGAAACGCAAACTCCGTCAGCTTGCGATGCACGGCGATGGCAAAAACCCTGCCGACGTGGTCTTTATCGAAGTGGGCGGCACGGTCGGCGACTACGAAAACATCTTCTATATCGAAGCGCTGCGCGAGCTTGCCTTTGAGGAAGGGCCGGGTTCGTGCTGCTTTGTCGGGTTGACGTACATCATCGAGCCGGCGGCGCTGGGCGAGCAGAAGTCCAAAGCGGCGCAGCTTGGCATTCGCCGACTGATGGAGACGGGCGTTCAGCCATCCATCATCGCGTGCCGATCTCAAAAAGAATGTACTGCGACGGTCCTTGAGAAGATCGCGATGTTCTCCAATGTGCCGCCCAGCCGGGTCTTCAGTATGCACGATCGGAAGAGCATCTACACGATCCCTGATGCCATGCGCTCTGACGGGCTGGACCGGGAAGTGCTTTCGCTGCTGGACCTGCATGGTCGTGTCAAACTGACCAGCGAGGATGCGGCACGCGCGAAGTGGAGTTCGTTTTCGCGTCGTTTGACGTCGAAAAAATCACGCCGGGTGACCATCGGCCTGACCGGTAAATATTCCTCGGTCCGCGATGCGTACGCCTCGATCGATAAGGCGGCGGAGCATTGCTCAGCGCATCTGGATGTTGCTGTGGATCTCAAATGGATCGACACGACGGCTATCACCGATCGCAATGTCGCTACGCAGCTGGGCGGGCTTGATGCGGTGATCGTGCCCGGCGGGTTTGGCACGAGAGGCGTTGAGGGAAAGATCGCTGCAGCGAAATATTGCCGGGAAACGAAGCTTCCATATCTAGGAATCTGCCTCGGTTTTCAGGTCGCGGTGATCGAATTTGCCCGCAATGTTCTTGGGCTGACCAAAGCAAACTCGACGGAGTTTGAGCCGGGCTGTGCTGAGCCGGTCATCAGCGAATTGCCCGACCAGAAGAAGATCGAACAACTGGGCGGCACGATGCGCCTGGGCGGTCAGGACGTATTGATCAATCCCGGCACGCTTGCGGATCGACTCTACTCGGCGTCATTAGAACTCTTTGAGGGGGATAGAACGGGCGCACGCGGTAGAGGTAGAGGGGATCAATCTTCGCCATTGCTTGTGCGCCAGCGATTTCGCCATCGCTACGAGGTGGACCCCGACTACATCGATCGGCTTGAGAGCGCGAGGCTTACGTTCTCCGGGCGTCATCCCGACCATCCGATCATGCAGATTCTGGAGTTGGCGCAAACCGATGGCGACACGGGACAGCCCGTTCATCCGTACTTTGTTGCTGCACAGTTTCACCCCGAGCTCACCGGTCGGCCGTTGCGACCTCAGCCGCTCTTCATGGGGCTTGTCGCTGCAGCGATCCGCCAACAGCATGCCGATGTCGATCTCGGCCCGTGGGCGGGGCCGGTTGTTTCAACGAAGACGAAGAGCACGCGCAACGGCTCAGCACATCCGCAAACGTGCTGAAATGTTGTTGACCATCAAGCGTGAAGCGCGATCAACCGCCTGAGCCGGGCAGGAGATTGCCGAGCCCTTTCTTGAGCTTTTGCTTGTTCTTTTCGATGACATCGTTGGCGGCGTCTTCAAGAGCGCTCTGCGCATCTTTGCCAAGTTGATCGAGATTTTGCAGCATTTCCTCAGCTTGATCGCTCAGGTCGGACACCATGGTCACGCCCAGTTCGCTGAGGTCGCCCAGGCCGGCCAGGGCGCTGGTCAAGTCGCCGAGCATGCCTGGCGGGATCAAGGCGCCGCCATCCTCGACCACGCTGGAGAAGACTGCTTGAACGATCACGCCGGCCAGTTCGCTCAGCGGGAGAGGTTTGTTGGCGCCGACGTTGGTTAGTTCGATCTTGTCGATCGGGATGGAGATCACGGTTGGGCTGCCGCCGATGGGCGCGAACGAAAGGTGCGCCGTCACGTTGGTGATGCTGACTTCCTTGATGACGAACGTCTTGGCCGGTTGAGTTGATGTTGATGGAGCGGGCGTCTGGCGATCGGTCCCCATGTTGGCGAGGATGGAGCCGTAGTTCGTCTTGCCTTTGCGCTGTGCGATTTCGATGTGCAGGTTGTCGAGACTCAGGAGGGGAACCTCGATGGTTTCTTTGAGCAGTGAGCCGAGCGACACCGCAATTTTTCCTTCGCCCAGCGTCAGAAAGGGCGTCTCGGAAAACTCGGGCGGGTTGTCGATATTCAACCCGGACATGGAGAATGAGCCGCTGAAGATTCCCACGTCAGCTTTGTCGAGCGTGGTGTTGACTCCCAATGCGCTCGAGGCAGCCATCTCCACCCCCGCTTTGGCAGCGGAGTCAATGTAGAGAAAGACCGCTGCTATAGCCGCGACGACGAGAACTACAATGACACCGGCTCCGATTTTTATGATTCGTTTCATGTCGATGTTCCCTCTTCCGTTGATTTGTCTCTGCTCGCACCGAAGCCGATGCAATCATCGCCTATTTGGATCGGTATTGGCGAACACAAGAGTGCAGGCCAACCCATCACTGGGCTATCATTATACACATGGCGAGAGTTCAGCTTCGTTTTTTTCTTCCCGGCTTGGAGCATCACGATGACCCATCGTATTCGATTTCTTTTTCTTATTTGTATGGCGATGACGGCTCAAGCAGGGTTCGGATCGCACGCGAGGGGGCAGTTCATGGCGCCTGACCTGAAGCCGAATCTCGGCTGGCTCAACACCGATCGGCCGTTGCGTCTCAAAGATGAGCTCAAAGGGCACGTCGTGCTGCTCGACTTCTGGACGTACTGCTGCATCAACTGCATGCACATTCTTCCTGATCTGGAGCGGTTGGAAGCGAAGTACGCAGACGAGCCATTCATTGTGGTCGGCGTGCACTCGGCGAAGTTCACCAACGAAGCGCAACGGCAATCCATCCGCAACGCGATCTTCCGATACGGGATCAAACATCCGGTGGTGGTTGACGACGACTTTGGCATCTGGAATGCATACGGCGCGCGTGGCTGGCCCACGTTTGTCGTCATCAGCGCGAGCGGCGCAGTGATCGGCGCTACGTCAGGCGAAGGGAACTTTGAACTGCTCGATGGCGCGATCGGCAAAGCGCTCAAGGAGGGGCGCGCGTCGGGCTTGCTCGCCAAAGAGCGCGTTTCATTTGATATTGACGCGAGCGTGGCGCCTCCTTCCGGGCTGTATTATCCGGGGAAAGTGAGCGCGTCGCCAGCAGTCGACGGGCGCGAGGGGCGCCTCTTCATCAGTGATTCATCGGACAATCGCGTGATCGTTGCGACGTGGCCTGACGAGGCGGGGCACTCGAGTGTGATTGATATCTATGGCGCGGGGACGGAAGGTCTGCGCGATGGCGGGCCGATTGAGTCTTTGTTTCACGATCCGCAGGGACTTGCCTACGACGCGGCAACACAAACACTGTACGTCGCGGACACGAACAACCATGCGATTCGCGCTATTGATCTCAACGCGCGGTCGGTGCGCACCATCGTCGGCGACGGCGAGCAATCTCACGACCGCAGGGGCGGCAAAACGGGAGTGAAGCAAGGGCTCAACTCGCCTTGGGCGCTCGCTTTGGATTCCAAACGCGACAAGCTGTACATCGCGATGGCAGGTTCGCACCAGTTGTGGCAATACGATTTGCAAAC
>CAYMQF010000071.1:5133-11456 GCA_964392425.1 uncultured Phycisphaeraceae bacterium | reverse complement strand
AGATGCATTGGCGGTGCGATCGCGCCCGTCTGTGCATCAACGGGCCGGGCAGCTTGAATCGCGCGTGTTTCGATTTTCATAAAGGGCCTCATCTTTAGTCAGGCGCCGAGCATATGGGTTGCTTGCGCCACATGGTGCGTACAGCCCATCATACCGTCGATGCGCATGATGCTTGGTCGATCGGCGAGCCATTCGCGCGGTGTGCGCTTCACCGTCGCGAGAAAAGCAATAGGATGGATGACGACATAGAGATACGCATTCTCCCACATGCAGGCGACCCACACTGACAGGAGTGTTCAGCCGATGATCAGCGACACCTCAATCTCCAGACGCAACTTTGTTCACGGTGCGACCGGCGGCGCCTTGGCGATGCTTGCTGCAGCACACACTACTTTTGCACGCGAGCTCGATCGTCTCCCTGCGGTGCGCAAGCAATACACACTGGAAGACGGGCTGAGCTATCTCAACCACGGATCCATCGGGACCATCCCCAAGATCGTTCAGATCGCGCACAATGAATACCTGCGGATCTGCGAGCGCAACCCGAGCCTGTACCTGTGGGGCGAGCAATGGGAACACGAACGGGAGGCTGTCCGCGCCAAGCTTGCGACGTTCCTCAACTGCAGCGCCAACGATCTGGCGATCACGCACAACACCACCGAAGGGTTCAATCTTCTTGCGCAGGGGTTGCCGTTGGAGAAGGGCGACGAAGTGCTCTTCAGTTCGCTCAACCATGCAGGCGCCAGCAAATGCTTCGAGCACATGGCAGCTGCGCGCGGCTACCAAGTACGCCACTTCAAGATTCCGATGGACCGCATCGCCAGCTTGACCGAAGCGCAGGTTGTCCAGATGCACACCAATCAGATTCGCTCAAACACTCGGCTGCTGGTTCTCCCTCAGATCGACAACCTGGTTGGGCTGCGCCATCCTGCAAGCGCCATCGCCAAAGCCGCCCGCGCCAAGGGCGCCGAGTTTATCGCGGTGGACGGCGCCCAAGCTGCGGGAATGATCCCAGTCGACCTGCGCGCGATGGACGCCGACTTCTATTGCGGCAGCCCGCACAAGTGGTTGCAAACTCCCAAAGGGCTTGGTTTGTTCTATATCCGCAGTGAAATGCACGATCGGCTCAGTCCGATGTGGGTGACTTGGGGGCAATCGCGTTGGGCTGGGACCGCGCGCATCTTTGAAGATTATGGCACGCGCAATCTTCCCGAACTGCTCGCGATTGGTGATGCGCTCGACTTCCACCGCACGACCTCATGGGCGGATCGCACTGCACATCTGCAACGGCTTCGGCGATTGGCGAAGGACCATACACACCGGATCGGCGCCGACTGGCTCTCTCCCGAACGCTGGGAGATGGGCGCGTCTCTCTACACCATTCATCTTGCGGATATGGATTGCGCCGCGCTCGAAAAGAAACTCGCTGCTCGTAAAATCGCAGTGCGATTCTTCCCCAAACCCGATGGATGCGATGTGCGCATCTCACCCAACCTCGTCAACAGTGAAGAAGACCTCGACCGCCTCTTTACGGCTCTTGCGTGACTTCGTGCTCGCCCGTGGATGTCGGGCTGAGCAAGCTCTTCACCCACGCGAGCTCATCGGGATAGTCCTTTTCCCATTGGTCGAGCTCCCGGCGGACGAGCAGGATGTGCTCTTCGACATTCTCAGGTGTAAGCAACACACCGAAAGAATCGGTCGGCGCCGGGGGATTGTCCGCGAGGATGATCGCCAGTTCGAGATCGCCCACGCTCGGGTAGCTGTGCGAAGCGTCAAAGAACCATTGAAGTGGATCATTGGGTTTGGTTCGCGTCGAGGCGCGCTCCGTGCTGATCGGCGTGCATCCGGTGAAATCAAAGAGCCGAACTTCATCGCCCACATTGGCGCCGGCGGACGATGTTGAATTTGCAACTTCAACGATGCCAACGAGATCACGCTTCCACTGTTCAAACATGGGCCACATGTTGAGCAGTCGGTTCCACTCGAGCAGCGATGCGTGTATGTCGTTCGTGTAGCAGACAATGCGGATGCCTTTCGACCGCGCCTTGACGAGAAGTCGTTCTAGCTCATCAAGGCTGTCGTGGTTGTAACTGAACTCGCTGTACAGGTCCGGCTGCTCAGCAAAGTCTCGCAATGATTTTTCAAAGGCGTACACCGGTGGAAGCTGCTTTTTGGAATCGGGGAGGATCAACCTTCCATCGTCGGTGCAGGATGCGAGCCGACCAGTCGCCGCATACCAAAGCGTGGTGAGGGACGACCAGAGAAACCGTTCGGAGAACAGGCCGCCCAAGTGATACGCCAAAACGTTCTGGTCGTCGTTGAGCCGGGACAACAGATAGTCATCTGCATGGTCATATCGCCGGCCGTTGAACATAAAAAAGTCGAGGCCGAGAACAATAAGCTCGAGGTCGGGATTGTGCTCCATCGCATACTCGACGAGCGACGCAACTTCGCCCATACTCGCTGCGCTGAGCGCCGCGTTGTACACGGTCGCCCCTTCCAGTTGAACATGGCTGGGGTCAAGCGCGATCAACACGCGGGAAGTTCCTGTCATCAGCACGTTGAGATCGCCTCGGCGCACTCGCTCTGCCCGGTAAGTTCGGGAGCCTCTTTCCGATTCATATTTGCGAAGCGAATCGATTGAAAACGCTGGGTAGGCGCCGAACGGATCGACCAACACATTGAGCCCTGCGACGCTGACCATCGCTGCAACAAGAAGAATCGCAAGCATACGTCCGTAGCGCGCGTACACCTTGGGCGGGGCGCCCGTGTCATCAGGCGGGAGTTCATTCATGTTTGCATTCAACTCATTCATGACGATAGATCGTTCGACTAAAATTGGAAATACAAAAACTCCGCGGGCCTACGAAGGATGCCCACCGCCCACACGAAGGCGCCGACGATCAGAATCGCCCCCAGCAGATCGGGGTTCCACCCCAAAGTGTGAATCTCATTGCCCTCTGCGTCCAAAGGCGGGCTCCACCCGAACGGGCGGTTGTGGCGCGACATGATCTCGTGTGTCGCAGGGGCAAAGAGCGCGATAGCGAGCAGCGTGCCGATCCAAGGCAGCGCTTCATCCATCTCGATCAGCCGAACTTGGTTGTGCTGAAAATCGAACGTCCATGCGGTGTCCAGGCCTTTGAGATTTTCAAGGTTGAATTGTGAAAGAGAGTCACCAGTCATCCCAGCCATGGATTGAAGTATGACGCTCGCCGAGGCAAATGAGTCCGCACGGAAGAGCACCCATCCAACCACGACGCACATGAATGTCAGCCCTGTCGCCAGCACTCGCACCGGCAAACCGCCAGCGCCGGGTGCGATCCCCACTCGTCGGCACATTTCGTGAAAGAGATGGTTGCCCGCGAGGTAGGCGCCGTGCAGCCCCCCCCATGCGACAAACGTCCAGCCAGCCCCATGCCAAAGCCCGCCAAGGAGCATCGTGAGCATCAGGTTTACATATCGGCGTTTCGGCCCGCGACGATTTCCCCCGAGTGGAAAGTACAGATAGTCGCGGAGAAATCGACTGAGCGTGATGTGCCATCGACGCCAAAACTCGATGATGTTGCGAGCCTTGTACGGCGAGTTGAAATTCAACGGCAACCGAATGCCAAACATTCGGCCCAAGCCGATCGCCATGTCGGAGTAGCCCGAAAAATCGAAATACAACTGGAGTGTGTATGCGAGCGCGCCAAGCCAAGCGTCGATCGTGGTCGGAGTGATGCCCCCCGCCACGCCGTCGAACACGGGGTTTGCATACAGCGCGACCTGGTCGGCCAACACGACTTTTTTGAACAAGCCGATCGCGAAAATCGTAAAGCCGATGGGTAGGTCCGCGTGGGCGCCGAATCGCTTCTTGTGTTGTTCGAACTGAGGCAGCATCTCTTTGTGATGGACGATCGGGCCAGCGATCAACTGCGGAAAAAATGTGACAAACAGGCAATAGTCGATGAACCGATACTCGCGAGTCAACCCTCGCCGGGCGTCGACAAGGTACGCAACCTGTTGAAACGTAAAAAACGAAATAGCCAACGGCAACACAATCGGCGGCAAGTCAAAGACCGGGTGGCCCGCCACCGCTGACACTGAGTCCGCAACAAAGTTGGCGTACTTGAACCCGCCCAGCAGCAACAGGTTCATCGTCACGCCCAGCGCGAGCACAAGCTTTTTTCCTGCCTCCCGGCTGCTGGACAGGCGCATCCCAATGGCGAAGTTCGCAACGATCGAAAAGAGCAGCAAGGGAAGATAGACCGGGCTCCACCACGCGTAATAGAAGAGTGATGCGAGCACCAGCCACGCGATGGCGAGTTGGCTGGACTGACGAAGGTTGAGAATCCGAAACCCGACGAGCGTCAGCGGAAGAAAAACAAAGATAAAGACGTAGGAGTTGAAAAGCATTGTGTGTCGGTGTCAGTTTTCTGTCGCGCCGGCCGACTGCTGGAAAGAGCCGATCATAAATGCATCGCGCCAACCCGGCAACGTCGCTGCGCCAACGCGCTCGATTGTCGCTGCCACAGGACAAGTAGGCCCTCCATGGCAGCTATTTGCTCACTCGGAACTGTTGCGGGCGGGTGTTAGCCGGGAGTGTGGTATCCTTTTGGCCCACGGACTCCCCCGACAACTCTCACCTATTTATGGAGAGATCACGATGCCTGAGACAACTTTGACCGATCGAATTGACCAAGATGCTGCGAAGTTTCTTTCCTCGCCGATGCAGCTTCTCATCAACGGCGAGTGGGTTGACGCTGCGGCTGGCAAAACGATCCCTGTCTACGACCCTTCGACTGGCGCCGTATTGGCGAACGTTGCATGTGGAGATCGTGAGGACATCAACCGCGCCGTTGCCGCCGCTCGCAGTGCTTTTGAAAGCGGCGCGTGGCGGGACATCACGCCGTCCGATCGCGGCAAGCTGCTTTGGCGGTTAGCTGATCTTCTCGATGAGCACGCTGACGAGTTTGCGTGTTTGGAATCGCTCGATGTTGGCAAACCATTGGCCGGCGCACTCGCTGCCGACGTGCCCGTCTCGGCGGACATGATTCGCTATTACGCCGGCTGGGCGACGAAACTAGCGGGGCAGACTGTCAACGTCTCCGTGCCGTACACGCCCGGCGAGAAGTACCACGCGTTTTCGCTGCGCGAGCCAATCGGTGTCGTCGGGCAGATCATCCCGTGGAACTTCCCGCTGCTCATGGCGGCGATGAAGCTCGGCCCGGCACTCGCGTGTGGCTGCACAATCGTCCTCAAACCTGCAGAACAAACACCGTTGACAGCGCTGCGCCTGGGTGAACTGTTCATCGAGGCTGGTTTCCCGCCCGGCGTCGTCAACATCGTCCCGGGGCTTGGCGAAACAGCGGGCGCCGCCCTTGCTGCGCACCCGGATGTCGACAAAGTTGCCTTCACCGGCTCGACCGAAGTTGGCAAACTGATCGTGCAGGCGGCAAGTCATGATCTGAAAAAAGTGTCGCTCGAACTAGGCGGCAAGTCGCCCAACATCATCCTCGATGATGCGGATTTGGAGTGCGCGATCCCAGGCGCCGCCCATGCGATCTTCCTCAACAGCGGGCAAGGGTGCTGCGCGGGCTCTCGGCTGTACATCCATCGCTCCGTCTTTGACCAAGTGGTGGAAGGCGTCGCTGACATTGCGTCGAAGATCACGATCGGGCCGGGGCTGGACCCGACAAGCGAGATGGGACCGGTGATTTCGGAAGAACAACAGTCGCGCATCTGCATGTATCTGGATTCGGGGAAAGAGTCCGGCGCGCGGGCCGTTACGGGCGGCAATCGCATCGATCGGCCCGGCTACTACGTCGAGCCGACCATCCTCGTCGATGCAGACCATGACATGAAAATCGTGCGCGAAGAAATCTTTGGCCCCGTCGTCGCGGCGATGCCCTTTGACGATCCCAATGAGCTACCGAAAATCGCCAACGACACGACGTATGGTTTGGCGGCTGGCGTCTGGACGCGCGACCTGAGCCGGGCGCACACACTGGCGCAATCCATCCGCGCGGGAACCGTGTGGGTCAACTGCTACAACGTGTGGGATCCCGCGATGCCGTTTGGTGGGTACAAGCAGTCGGGCTGGGGGCGCGAGATGGGGCGCGATGCGCTGAACCTGTACACGGAGACGAAGTCGGTGTGTATCCGTTTGTGATCGGGTTGCGATTAGCTGCGGATCTGACCAGCGCCTTCGACGACGAAGCGCGAGACAGTCAGTTCGCGCAATCCCATCGGTCCATATGCGTGGCACCGTTGCGTGCTGATGCCGATCTCAGCGCCCAAACCAAGCTCCTGCCCGTCGTTGAAGCGAGTCGAAGCGTTGACCA
>CAYMQF010000071.1:0-5033 GCA_964392425.1 uncultured Phycisphaeraceae bacterium | reverse complement strand
GCGACATTGGCGCGGTCGGCTTCCTTGCCGCCCTTGAGGATGACGGCGTTTGACGCTTTGAAACAGAGCGCAAAGGCGTCGATCGTCACGGAAGGCCGCGCTTCGTAGATCATCGCGATCACGCCGATTGGGCAGCGGACACGTCGAACGTGGAGCCCGTTGGGTCGTGTGTTTTCGTCAACGATTTCGCCGATGGGGTCGGGGAGCGCGGCGATCTGTTCGAGCCCGGCGCGCATGCGCTCTATTGAAGAGGCACTGAGTTTGAGCCGTTGAATTTTTGCTTGGTCGAGCCCCGTCTGCGTCGCCTGCTGGACATCCTTAGTATTCGCCTCAAGTATGCGCGCAGCATTGGCGCCAAGCCGATCGGCAAGATCGCGCAGGAGCGCGTTTTTTTGTTGTGTTGTGACGGTCGCAAGCTCTCGGGCTGCTTGTTGCGCCCGCACTGCTGCATCGCGGATTGCATCACTCATGGTCGCCTCCCCGCGCTCGAGGAGAGTCGTCACGAAGCCACATGTCATCACGATGGACGATCTCATCGCAATACTTGTAGCCGAGCGTCGCTTCGATCTGATCGGTGCTGAGTCGTTGGATTTTCACTATTTCTTCCGAGGAATACGCCGTGACGCCTCGCCCATGTGTTTGTCCATCGGGGCTGCGCAGATCGACCACGTCGCCTGCTGCAAAGTTTCCCTCGACGCTCGCGACACCGGCGGGGAGCAGACTGGCTCCACGCTGAAAGATCGCGCTCGCCGCGCCTTGGTCAAGAATAATTGCGCCCGTCGGGCGCGCCGCGTGGCCGATCCAATGCCTGCGCGCGGGCAGCCGACGTGTCGGATGAAAGAATGTGCCGAACGATTCCCCTCCAAGCAATCGCTGAATGATCCGCTCCTCGACGCCGCTCGCCACGATCGTCGGAACGTCAAACTCACCGGCGATTGCTGCAGCGGCGACCTTCGTCCGCATCCCTCCCACGCCGACGGAGCCATCGCTTTCCCCCGCGTGAGGCGTTGCTTCGTCAGGATGGTGCACTTCGGCGATCAACGCGCCGTTCGGCCCACCATCGCGCAGGCCGTCCGCAGTTGAAAGCATGATGAGCAGGTCCGCATCGACCAACGGCGCCACGAGTGCGGCGAGCCGATCGTTGTCGCCGATCTTGATTTCATCATAAGAAACACTGTCGTTTTCATTGATGATTGGCACGCAGTTGTTTCGCAAGAGCGCTTGGAGTGTGTGCCGAGCGTTGACGGCTCGTTGGCGGTCTTCGATGTCGTCACTGGAGAGGAGCACCTGGCCGACTGTTCGCCCATGTCGCTCAAAGGCGCGGGCGTATTCCGCGATGAGGCGCATCTGCCCGACCGCTGCTGCAGCCTGCCGATCCATGATGGTGCGAGGGGGCGCCGACTGTCCCAGCGCGCGAAAGCCCGCAGCGATCGCGCCGGACGAAACCAGCACAATCTCTCGGCCTTGCCCGAGCACCGCAGCGAGATCGTCGACGAGACGGGTGATCGCGGCAGGGTCCAGCTCACCCTTTGGAGCGAGAACCGCGGAGCCGACCTTGACGATGATCCGCCGAGCTGCGGCAAGTGTCTTGGCGGGTTCATCGTTGGGGCGCCCTGTGTCAGCCTGCTTCATAAACGGATTCTGCCGACCACGAGAGGGACACGCAACTCGTGCAAGATGATTGAAATCCACTTGTTGCAAACTCACGGAATCGAACTCGCTGGCTTTCCTGCCGTTTTTTCAACGAAACCGAACAAGGTCCATCCTTGCGTCGTTTAGAGAGACATCGAGCGGGTCGGCCATCCGGGCCAAACCCGGGCGGTCGAATGTCCGATTATCACGCGGGTGGCCCGCCAATGATCGGCGAAGGTCCGTCGGCAGTTCTGTGATGTGAGAGGAAACAGCAATGAACAATGGAAAATCGAACTTTGTCATGGGAATGGTCGTCGGAGGCGCCCTGATCGCTGGTGGGATGATGCTCGGCGGCATGTCCAAGCAGTCCGGCGGAGAAGCGACGTTCTCAAAGATCAGCGCCCAGGAAATCGTCCTGACCGACGAACGAGGCAGACAGGCACTCGTCAGTCTGACAGCGACCGAGTTTGGCGGCATGATCAGCGTGCTCGATATCTACGGCGACGAGGTCGTGACCATGGGCGTCACCCGGCTCATCCCGCCCGACGGCAACGAGGATCCTCAATCCGAAGATGAGCATCCGATGACCGGCGTCTTCGACATCAACAACAGCGACGGCGAACTCCTCTTCCGAACCATCGGCAACTCCTACGGCGGGCGCATGTTGATCAACAACAACCGAGGCCGAAATGTCGTCACGATGGCGTCATCACAATCGCTCAATGGGATCATGGCGGCTCACGACTTGGGCGGCAAACCGGTCGCGATCATTGTCGGGACCGCGCAAGGCGGCGTCTTCCAGAGTCAGGATCGACGTGAAAATGTTCTCGGGCGAATGCCGTAAGAGAGTGATGGCGAGGTTCGCGAGTCAGGCTCGTTGACGTTTGCGCTTCGCTCGGGCGGCATCGGGAGAACGTTGCGGCCACGTCCATGCGGGGCCTTCCTTCTTTTCGTATCGATCCCACATTTCAAACCAATAGCTGCGAAAGCGATGGGCGCCGAACTGTTCGTAGTGCGCGCGGAGCTTTTTTTCGATCGTACGGTCGGAGCCTGTAAAGCTGAGCACCGTTTTTCCATGCTTGATGGACTCGGTGTCGATCGCGAGAAAGCTGTATCGACCGAGCAACTGCATCATGTTCCCGGCGGCGTATGGACCAACGCCCGGCAATGCGAGCAAGGCTTTGTGAACTTCCTCATCGGGAGTATGTGGATTTTCGAACCAGTCAGGATCGACGCTCCCGGATCGGACCAGTTTGGCGATCGCAATGAGCCGTTGATCCCGATAGCCGACGCCACAACGGGAGCGCAGCGTTTGAGGTCGGCAACGTGCGAGCCTGTCGGGTGTGGGAAATGCAACATCGAGAACTTCGCACAATCGCCGATTCATCGTGACCGTGCCTGGCCAGGTGACGTTGCAACTCGTGATCGTTTTGACGAGGTCTTCGAAAAACGTGGGGCTGCGAAAGATTCGGCCTTTGCCTGATCTTTTCCATCGCTTGTCGACACGATGGAACTCCGCGATGTCGTCATCGAGACGGAGCATCCGCGTGAGCAATTGGCGGGCTCGAGTCTGTTCACTTCGGGAGAGGGTTCGATCGACATCAGCCCGGATGGGTGAGCCCGGCGCGTCGTTCGGCTGGGAGAGTGTGAACGTTGCAACACCTGCTTCAAGGCGAAGCGGGCGCGTGAGTGTTTGCAGCGCCGGGGTCCAAATATTGGGCGCGAGGTGGAAATACCCATACGAGCACACATCTCGTTTGAAGAGGTAGTCCGCAGGCGTTTTGAGAGTCAGTCGCGTTCCCACGCTGGTTCACGCGGGCGCCAGTTTGCCAGCGGGCATGAGGAACGAAGCGATGTTCACGCAGAGTCGATCGCTCAGGCGGGCAAAGCTGTCGTACTCCTGCGCGATCTGCTGTTCGATTTCCTCTTCGGTGTAGCCGGTGCGGTGGAGATCATCTTTTGCCGACTCGATCAGGCGATGGATCATCGCGCGGTCCGCTTCGAAGTGGTACTGGAAGCCGTAGGCGCGCATCCCAGCGCGAAACGCCTGAACTTTGCATCGTTTACTTGACGCGAGCGCTGCGGCGCCGGGCGGCAACGTCTCAACATGCTGACTGTGATGGCAGAACTGCTCCGACTCCCACGCGACGCCTGAGAGGATCGTGTCCGTCTGACCGGCTGCGTTGATCGAGACGGTGTGGAAGCCGATTTCAGGCTCCTCCATCGGTGCGACTTTCCCGCCTAGTGCTGCAGCCAGAAGCTGCGCGCCCAGGCAGATGCCGACGATCGGCAGCCCCAACTCGTGCGCCTTTCGCAAATAGTCGATCTCCGCCTGCATCCATGGAGCTTTGTCCGCCGGGTCGTCAACGTTTTGATCGCCACCCAGCGAGACAACGCCTTCCACTTCGTCAAAGCCGACCGGCACGGAGTCCGATTCGTGCAGGGCGCGGATATCGAGTCGATGGGAATGATCGCGCAGCGTCGAGCCGAGGCGACCGGGCGTTCCGATGTCGTGATGTTGAAAGACGAGAATGGCCACAACGCCCACCACAATACCACACAGTCGATCGGTGCGGGGCTACTCCCTCTTGAACATGCCGATCGTCGCGTCGTGCCCGCTTGGCAGGTAATCCTGCCTGAACTGAACGCCTGTGGTTTTGGACAACGCCCAGTCGAGCAGAGCGACGGGGCTGAACCGCCGGGCTGGGAGCGTGTCCTGCTTGAGTAGATCGGGATGGGCGCGATCGCTGAGAAAGTTGAAGAGGACTCCGACTCGGCTCGCCTCCCATGCCCGCTCAAGCACCTTGATCGCAAAATCCTGATCGAGCGTATTGAGTGATCCCGAAAAGACGGCAAGGTCAAGGCCCGGCCCGCCTGCTTCGAGAGTGAACCGGGAGAACGAATCCGCCTCGCTGGCAAAGTCGCAGACATGAAAATCCGCACCCGCAAGCTGGCGCGATCGGCTCTGCTCGATCATTTCTTCCATTGCGTCAAGCCCGATATACCGCTGATACTTGATCCCCTGCGCGATGAGATGGTCCGCGAGCCCGCCTTGCCCGCTGCCCGCGTCAACAATGACCCGCCCGCCGAAATCCGCCATATCGAGGAACACATCAAAACGGATCTGCTGCATCTGTGGATTTTGCCAGAGGGTGGCCTCGAAGGATGGCCCAAACGTCTCGATCGCGCTGCGGTAAGGCTCCAGATACGCTGCGCCAGCGGGATCGGAGGAATGTTGTTCGGGTGGGTCCGATTTGCTCATGCTCATAAGTGGATTCTAGCAATGCCTGATAAGGGAAATCGTCAATCGCCTCGTCGGCGAAGCTGAACACCTTCCGCGATCATGACGATAGCTCAGCCATGCCAGTTCCTGAAGTGTGGATTGCTGACGATTCTCGATC
>CAYMQF010000070.1:0-11692 GCA_964392425.1 uncultured Phycisphaeraceae bacterium | reverse complement strand
GCCTGCGTGGGAACGCCTCGATAGCCGTGGATCTGAACGATTCGGGGAGCCTGAAACTCAAGCTCGGCCTGGAGGATGAGTACGACTCGGACCCGGGCGCTGCGAAAAAGAATGATTTCTATTACACCGCGTCGATCGTGTATTCGTTTTAGGATTCGATTGCCAGCCCTGAATCGGCCGGTGGCTGGTCGCCGCCGCGATGCTTGGATCGGAGCAAAATACCCCCCACAGGACTTGAACCTGTAACCCGCTGATTAAGAGTCAGCTGCTCTGCCAATTGAGCTAGGGGGGCGTCAGCCGAAGGTTTGGCCTCCGCACCGACCCCAGTGTACCCCGCTGGGCGTCATCGTCCAGCAAGGGGGCTTTCCAGAGCGGAAGGGGCTTCGGGAGCCGCCTGATAATTGACATTCTCACGGCCCACAGGTACCTTCTACGTTGATTGTTTTGACAGTAGACCCCACTGATTCGGCTGCTGGATCTCTTTTTTTCGATATCTGACCAGCCGTGCCATCGAGGATTGAACGCAACCATGCTTCCTACACATAGACAAAGCCCGGGACGGACCCGCCGTCGCCGATCACATCATGCGATCACCCCGATCCAGACAGTCTCGTGCCCCAACTGCGGGTCGGCCAAGCGGTCTCACCGTGCGTGCAAGAACTGTGGCTATGTCCGTCCGGGGTTGACGCTGACAAAGACCGGGAGCTGAACCCATGCGGATCGCTATCGACGCGATGGGCGGCGACCACGCCCCCGGAGCGATCCTGCAAGGGTGCATCGACGCCCTCCCGCTGCTCAGTTCCGACGACCAACTCATCATTGTCGGCCAACGCGATCTCATTCAATCTGCGCTTGATGACGCCAACGTCAACGACGATCGCTTCGTCATTGAGCACGCGGACGACGTGATCGACATGTTCGACACGCCCGTCGAGGCGGTCCGCCAGAAACCAAATTCTTCGATCGTCAAACTGTGCATGTTGGCTGGCCGGCGCGCTGCCAACCCGGTCGACGCTGTTATTTCCGCTGGCAACACCGGCGCGATGGTGACTGCAGCCACGATGCATATGCGCCGCCTCAAGGGAGTGCATCGGCCTGGCATCGCTGCGTTTATCCCGAGTTTTAGCGGGCATTTCGTACTGTGCGACGTTGGCGCCAATCCGGAGCCGAGAGCCTCCCACCTTGCTCAATATGCAGTGATGGCTGAGGTCTACTCGCGCTTCGCACTGGGGATCGAACGTCCGCGGATCGCCCAGCTATCCATCGGCATCGAGGCGGGCAAAGGGACACGCATGATCCGTGAAGTTCGCGCCGCACTCGAGTCGGCGCCTGACTTGAACTACATCGGCTACGTCGAGGGGCGAGAGCTTTTTGAAGACGCTGCCGACGTAGTCGTCACCGATGGTTTTGTCGGCAACGCGATGCTCAAACTCTCCGAAGGGCTTTCCAAGGGGCTCTTCCGCGCGATCTTCAGACAAGTGATGGAGTACGACCCCGAGCTGGGCAGGAAGCTCCAGCCCGCTGCGGAAGAACTGAAAAAGAAGAATGATTATCAGGAGTATGGCGCCGTCCCGCTGCTGGGTGTCAACGGTGTGTGCATGATCTGCCACGGTTCGAGTGAGCCTCGCTCGATCGTCAGCGCAATCCGCAACACGCTGAAATATCTGGAAAATGATGTCAATCAGGCAATCGTCGAGCGTCTTGAGGCCATCGGGCCCATGCTCGACCGTGCTGCATCGACACTTGTTGAACCTGTCCCGGCGCGAGAGTCAGCGTGAGCGAACACGTTGGAAAACGTGCAGAGATTATGCCTCCCGTTCCGCCGAGAGCGGGCGTCGCGATTGTTGGCTCGGGCCGATGTGTGCCTGATGGCAAGCTCACCAACGCCGATCTCGAACGCCGGGTCGACACCACCGATGAGTGGATCATCCAGCGGACGGGGATCAAAGAACGCAGGATTTGCGATCCTTCCAAAGGGGAGTCAACGCTTTCGCTCTGCACCGGCGCGCTGAAACAGGCACTCGAGCGCGCTCGGATGGACGCTTCGGAGTTGGACTTGATTGTGCTGGGCACGGTGACGGGCGAGACGCGTGTGCCTGCGGTTGCGTGCCGGGTCGCTGCGAACCTCGAGGCTGGCCATGTAGGCGCCTTCGATCTTCTGGCTGGGTGCAGTGGATTCGTCTATGGATTGAACATGGCGCACGACCTGATCCGCGCTGGCACGCATCGAGCTATCGGCGTGATCGGCTGCGACGTGATGAGCTCCATCGTTGACCCGCTGGACCGCCGAACGGTCATTCTCTTTGGTGACGCTGCGGGCGCGTGTGTGCTGCGTTCCACGGACGACGCCTCCAAAGGGATCCTCGCCCAGGCGCTGCACTCCGACGGTGCACGATGGCATGACTTGTACTTGCCTTACATCGACCGCGACCTCCCCGAAGGCGCGACGTGGCAGGACGCAGCACCGGGCGTTCTCAGAATGAATGGGCGCGAAGTGTACAGGTTTGCAGTCAAAACGTTCAACAAACTCATCGGCGAAACCCTCGATCAAGCAGGGCTCACCGCTGACGACGTGGCGATCTTCGTCACCCATCAGTCCAACGCGCGCATCATCGAATCGGCACGCACCAAGTTCGGCATCCCCAAAGAAAAAATGTATGTGAATATCGATCGATTCGGCAACTGCTCGTCCGGTTCGGTGCCGGTCTGCCTGTCCGAGTTGTACGAGCAGGAACGCATCCACGATGGCGACATCATCATGTTTGCTGCGTTTGGCGCCGGCCTCACCTGGGCGAGCAGCCTGTGGCGAGTCTGACCCCGTTGCTCACCCATCAGCCTTTTCTCTCTCACCATGACCATGACTGACTCGACCATCATCCTGTGCCCCGGGCAAGGCGCCCAACGCGTCGGGATGGGTCGCGCGTGGTTTGAAGCTTCCCCGCGCGCTGCAGAAGTTTTCGCCGCTGCTGATGACATTTTGGCTGACGCCTTCGAGGCGCCGCTGAGCAAACTGTGCTTTGCTGGTGACGCTGAAACAATCAACCGGACGGACGTCGCGCAGCCGGCTTTGTACACCGTTGCGGTCGCGTCGTATCACGCATGGATCGGTGATGGCGAGCCGACTCTCGCTGCGACGGCTGGGTTGAGTCTTGGCGAATACACCGCGCTGCACATCGCAGGCGCCCTCTCATTCGCTGACGGGCTTCGGCTCGTCGCATTGCGGGGTCAGGCGATGCAGGAAGCAGCGCTCGCGGTGGATTCTTCGATGGTCGCGCTCATCGGCGCCGACGCTTCGCAAGCGGCGCAAGTCTGCGAAACCGTCACGCGCGAACACTCCGATCTGATCCTCGTCCCAGCCAACTACAACGCGCCGGGGCAGGTTGTCTTGAGTGGCCATTCCCAGGCGTGCGACCTCGCCGTTGAAGCTGCGATGGAGGCGGGATTGCGTGCGAAAAAGCTGGATGTCGCTGGCGCGTTCCATTCGCCTCTGATGGCGCCTGCTGCAGCTCGACTCTCTGCTGCGCTCGATTCAGTGGAACTTTCTGAGCCGATTTGCCCGGTGCTGTCCAATGTGACGGGACGCCCGCACGGCGAAATTGCGCCCGACCAGCCCCTTTCCGACCAGATCAAGGCGGGTCTCGTCGCCCAGCTCACCTCGCCGGTGCGATGGGATTCCTGCTGCCAATGGCTTGCCCAAAGCACTTGCGGTGCCTATCACGAACTGGCGCCTGGCAAAGTTCTCGCTGGGCTTGCAAGACGGATCGACCGCTCAATCAAGGTGACCACCCATGACACACCAGACTGACCCAACAACGCCGTCCATCTCAGTTCTGGGAGATCCCGCTGCGAACCATCGGATTTCGCGCCGGCTTGGGGCAGGGGCTTCACTCCTGATGATGCTGGTCCTTCTCTCCCCCATGCTGATCGCCGGTTGCAAGAAGAAGACCTCTCTGTCAGGCGGGCGATCCAATACTCAAAGCTCGACGCCGACGGCTCAACAGCATGCGCGTCCCGTTCGGCTGACGCCCGAAGATCTCAATCTCGCTGCGAAAGTTCAGTTCCCTGCCAACATGGTTCCCGACGATGAACAGGCTGCGCGCGCCGTCGCCTCCTTTGCGTCCGCGTTGTCTACGGGTGACTCGGACGCGCTCGCTTCCCTGCTGGATCGATCCGACGCTGCGGTGCTCGATCGACTGGTCGCTTCGGGAGGTTGGGACGCTGGTTCAGAAGCAATCAAAGTGGTCCGTGTCTGCATGGTCGATGAAGACGCCGGCTCGCTTCGCCTGGGTCTGGGCATCGAAGACGACCATGGCGCTTACCTGCTCGGCTGGTCGGCAGCGCTGCAGCGAGATGGTTGGAAGTTCAGCGCACTGCCTATCGAGAGCCCGATTGCTTCCAAGGCGTCCGACCTCGACGGTGTGGAGCTGATCAATACCAATATCCCCGAGCCCGGCCCCGTCGTCGCAGAAACAGTTCCAACTAAAGCCCCCGTCGACACCAAGAATAAACGCTCGGGCAGCCGACGGCCTGCTCGACGCAAGTCACTTGGTCCGGGCTGATTTGCAACGTACACCTATCAATCTTTGACTCACCCACTTGTTCATACAGGACGCTGACACCATGCCTACCGATCCCGATCCAAAGCGAATCGCCGTCGTCACCGGCGCCAGTCGCGGCATAGGCAAAGCGATTGCGCTCAGTCAGGCTGCGCAAGGTCGCCACGTCGTGCTCCTGAGCCGAAGTGAAGGCCCGCTCTCGGAAGTCCGATCACTGATCGAATCCGCAGGC
The DNA here is from genome assembly GCA_964392425.1 of uncultured Phycisphaeraceae bacterium. GTDB lineage: Bacteria > Planctomycetota > Phycisphaerae > Phycisphaerales > UBA1924 > CAYMQF01. The sequence continues at coordinate 6,904 of CAYMQF010000070.1, read as the reverse complement.
GGCAGCGCGTCGGTCGCTCCGGTCGATGTCTCCGATGCTGAGGCGCTCCAAAGTGTGATCGAAGGCGTTATCGAAGAATTTGGCCGCCTTGATGTCCTCGTCAACAACGCCGGCGTGACGAAAGACGGGCTCGCACTGCGCATGAGCACCGACGACTTTGAATATGTGCTGAAGACCAATCTTACTTCCGCGTTTGTCGCCATTCGCAGTGCTGCGCGGGCGATGATGAAAAATCGGTTTGGCCGAATCGTCAATATCAGCTCCACTTCCGGCGTGGTCGGCAACGCGGGGCAGGCGAATTACGCAGCGTCCAAAGCGGGGCTGGTCGGGCTCACCCGATCCATCGCGCGCGAACTGGGCGGCAAGGGGATCACCGCCAACGTGATCGCGCCGGGCTTTGTCCTGACGGATATGACGGCAAATCTCGGAGAAACGATCCGTTCCCAGGTGCTCGCTTCGATGGCGATCAAACGATTGGGGTCGCCTGAGGACATCGCCCAGGCCGTCGCGTACGTCGCCTCCGATGATGCGGGCTACCTGACAGGGCAGGTCATCTGCGTCGATGGCGGGCTGACGATGTGCTGATCCGTATTCTTGAAAAATGTCGCCATTCCGACCCCGGTTGGCGTTGAGTCCAATGGACGATATAGTCCCAGCAATCGCTCCCAAGGCGGGTGAATGTCTACACCTGACCAGCAGGGGCACGATGGAGATCATGACGTGACTGAATCTGAGATCGAGGGCAAGGTGATCGACATCGTCGCCGAGCAAATGAGCGTTGAGAAGGCTGACATCACTCGGGAAACCAGCTTTGTCAATGACCTGAACGCCGACAGTCTCGACACCGTCGAACTGGTGATGGAGCTCGAAGACGAGTTCGAGACATCCATTCCTGATGAGGATGCGGAAAGAATTCAAACCGTCGGTCAGGCGATCGAATTCATCATGAAAGCCCAGACCGCGTCGAGTTGACCGTTTCGCTGTCTCTCAAGATCAGGCGTCCGGACGATGTAGTCGCGCGCTTGGCTTCTCTCAATCACAGAATATCCACAAGAGATGTCTAGCCACCCTCGTACTACTGACTGTCCGAGAATCGTCATCACCGGGTTCGGAGCAATCACGAACCTCGGCCTTGACGCGGTGTCTACATGGGATTCGATGGTTCGAGGCAAGAGCGGCGCCAGCCCCATCACGGGCGAGCTATTCGAGCCTTGGGCTGACGAGTGGACCACACGCATCGCGGGGCAGATCCACGACTTTGACCCTTCAAAGCATCTGGACAAACGTGAAGCGCGTCGGCTGGACCGCTTTACGCAGATCGGCCTGTGTGCTGCGTGCGAAGCGGTCGAACATTCCGGGATTGATTTCGCCTCGGAAGATCGCACACGCTGCGGCGTCGTGATCGGCTCAGGCGTCGGCGGCATCATGACCATCGAAGCAGGAGTCCAGCTTCTGGCCAAGCGTGGCCCGTCACGCATGAGCCCCTTTACGGTTCCCCGACTGATGGCCAACGCCTGCACCGGAGTTGTGTCCATTCGCTGGAAGCTGGAAGGCCCCTCCACCGCGCATGTCACCGCGTGCGCCTCGTCGGGCCATTCCATCGGCGACGCGATTCGAATCATTCAAAGGGGTGACGCCGACGTGCTGATCGCGGGAGGCGCCGAGGCTGCGATCACGCCCATCTGCCTCGCTTCCTTTGGAGCGATGAAAGCTCTCACCAGCCGAAACGACGAGCCTGAAAAAGCGTCCCGTCCCTTCGACGTCAACCGCGATGGCTTCCTGCTCGCGGAAGGCGCCGGGATCATGGTCCTCGAAACGGAAGCCCATGCCCGCGCACGAGGAGCTGAGATCCACGCTGAGCTCGTCGGCTACGGAGCGACCAGCGACGGGTCACACATCACCGCACCCGTCGAAACCGGCAGAGGCGCCGCCCAAGCGATGCGACTCGCCCTCAAAGACGCTCAGCTCAAACCCACAGACATTGACTACATCAATGCGCACGGCACCTCCACCTCGCTTGGAGATTCCGCTGAAGTCGCAGCTGTTCTTGATGTCTTCGGCGACCACGCCCGCAAAAGTGCAGGCGGTCGGCTCCTGATTTCCTCCACCAAATCAATGCATGGCCACAGCTTGGGAGCGTCAGGCGGCGTCGAAATGATCGCCTGTCTCGGCGCCCTCCGTCACGGCGTCATCCCCCCCACGATCAATCTCGATCAGCCCGATGACGGGTTTGATCTCGATTTCGTGCCAAATGTCGCGCGCGACAGCAAAACCACCTGCGTCATGAACAACACGTTCGGCTTCGGTGGGCACAACGTCGCCCTAATCCTTCGCCGATACGAAGAATGACGATCTGAAGCTGCACACGCTGTCGGACCGATACTCCCTCTGTGGCGTCGGATCTTCAATCCATCCTGAATCTGGAAGTCCCCATCATCGTTGAGATCGGGTCGCGGCAGATGCCGTTGGAAGCCGTCCTGGCGCTGGCGCCCGGCGCGATCATCGAACTCACCAAGTGCATGGATGATGAGCTTGAGATCAAGGTCAACAACAAGCCGATCGGACTCGGATTCGCTGTCAAAGTGGGTGAAAACTTCGGTCTCCGCATCACTTACGTTGGGGACATCGAAGCCCGGATCAACGCTTTGTCGGAGAATGCTGGATCCTCCAATAGTGACGGTGGCGACAGCGACGAAGACCTCGCCGCCCAGATGCTCGCCGGGCAGGCTTGACGCGAGGCTCCCCTCCGGGGTTGTGCGAACCACCCTTCCACGCCACACTGGGGCCCATGAAAACTTCGCAGCACCATCATCTCAGAGGGGCTCGGTAGATGCCTGACGAAGCGCCCAAACCAAAATCGACGTACCGCGAGATCACACTCTCAGCCATCATTTTCGGCGTCATCGTCGGCGCTGTGATGAACGCCGCCATCACCTACGCGGGGCTCAAGATCGGCTTTACGATCGTCGGCTCGTCCATCGCTGCGGTGCTCGGCTTCGGCGTCCTGCGAGGAGTCCTCCGCAAAGGGTCCATTCTCGAAGTCAATATCGCCCAGACCATCGGCTCCGCAGTCAACACGCCCAACTCGGGTGTCATCTTCACCGTCCCCGTCCTATTTCTGCTCGGCTCGAAATACTATTTCGGGATTCAAGATGCGCTCTTCTGGCTCTTGACCGCAGCGTGCGTGGCAGGCGCCGTCCTTGGCTGTGCCTTCATCATCCCCCTGCGAAAGCAGATGCTCGACATTGAACGCCTGCGGTTTCCCAGCGCCGTCGCAGTCGGCACGATTCTCAAATCGCCAGGCGCAGGCCCGAAGAAATCAATCGTGCTCGTCGTCGGCATCGTCGTCGCAATGGTGGTGTATCTCCCCGTCGCACTGCCTGGCATCGAACTGGCCGCTCCCCTCGCCAAGCTCGACTCCCTCGTCCAAAAAGGAAAGATCACTCAGGACGAGGCACAGCGAACACGCGACATCGCCTCGTGGGTTGAATCTGAATCCGCCCCGGCGGACCTCATCGAACGCGGGCAAAAAATCGACGAACTGGCAATCGCAACCGCTGAAGCATCCGATGCAACTCTGGAAGTCACCGTCGATCCCAATGTCATCATCGAAGAAGAACCAACTCCGGCTCCAGTCAGAGAGTTCTATTCCGACCAACTCGCCCACGCGGCCTACCTCGCATCAACCGGGGAACAACCCTGGTCATCGCTCAAATCGCGCAAGCTTGGCTGGGCGTCCGTCCCGATGTGGGGCTACGGCGATCTGAACTGGCGGCTTGGCGCCAAGACCGGCGACGATGGCAAACTCCTCCCCGACATCGACCGCAATGGCGACGGCGAGCCCGACCTGATCCTCACCAACGAAACAGTCGACGTTGGACGCATTTTCGGCCTCCCCCCTGAAATGCTCTTGATGTTCGCGATCACACCGCTTTCGCTGGGCGCCGGGTATCTCACCGGTCGAGCGGGACTGCTTGTTCTCGCGGGAGGCGTTCTCGCATACATCGTGCTCACACCCGTCGCATATTCCATGAACTGGCTCCCCGCTGCGGTCACCGCAGACCCTCACTTGGCCCCCGAATTCGGCAGGCTCCAGTTCAACCGCCCACTGGGCATCGGTCTCTTGCTGGGTGGCGCCTTGACGGGGATCGTCGCGTCGCTCCCCTCGATGCGCGAAGCGTTCAAGAGCATCGCCTTTTCAGGAAAATCCAAGACGGGGTCGGACGAGCTTGGGCTCAAAGTGCTCATCTTCGCCGTGCTCTCAGCCATTGGCCTTCTCTACTTCGCCAGCGAATTCATCACCAGCCAATCCGACATCGCGCCAGGCGGCTTGCTCGCCCCGCTCAATCCCCATCTCAAACATCTCATCATCGCCCTCTTCGGCGCCGGCTGGATCTGGTTTGCCGGGATCATCATCGCACAGTGCACCGGCATGACCGATTGGTCGCCCATCTCCGGGATGGCGCTCATCACCATCGTCCTCGTAATGATGCTGGCAGGCACGGGCGAAGTTGTCGGGGCAGTGATGGTCGGCGCTGCGCTGTGCGTCGCGATCACCTGCGCAGCGGACATGATGGCGGATCTGAAGACGGGCTACATAGTCGGCGCGTCGCCCAAAAAGCAACAGATCGTCGAGCTCTTCGCCACCGGTATCGGCCCACTCATCTCCATGGCGACCATCCTCCTCATCGCACAAAAGAACATGCAAACCGTCGGCATCCCCATGGGTATCGGCACCGACACCACCGCCCCGCAGGCCCAAGCACTCCAGGCAGTCATCATCGGCGTGCAAGGTGGCGAAATGCCCTACTTCCTCTACGGCTTTGGCGCGATCATCGGAATGCTCCTCGGCATCGGCTCCTTCTCCGGCCTCGGTGTCCTCGTCGGACTGTCCATGTACCTCCCGCTGATCTACATCCTGACCTACGGCGTGGGATGCATCATCAACATCACCGTGTCCAAGATCAAAGGAAGAACGTGGGCGGAAGAATGGGGCGTGCCGCTCGCAGCAGGTCTGATCGTCGGTGAAGCGGTCCTCGCCCTCTCTGTCAACTCCATTGTGCTCATACGAGGCTGACACTGTGAAACTCATAGCCAACCTGATCTTGACCGCAGCAGTGATCGCCGGCTCCCTCGCCGCCACCACAGCCTATCTCGCGCCATTGTCGCTCCCCGATGATGCTCTCGTCGGCCTCACACTCAACAGCTCCGCAGGGTTGATCCAATCCGCCGATGGCAAATCTGAACCCATCGCTGAGCCCGATGAAGTCGTCACCGCCGAGATGCTCGCGGATCTGCGCGCCAATGAATACATCGCCAAGGGAACGCCTCGGAAAATTTCCTATATCACCGTCAAAGAGTTTTCCTTCGCCCGCTGGCAGGGGAAATGGATTTTCCTCGCATCGCTCGCAGGGCTGGTTGTCGGCGCCATGATGATCCGCACCGCATCCAAACGCGAGATCGCCGCCGCAACATCTGATGCTGCAGAGGGATCAACGAGCTCCCCGCAGGCGTCGTTCCAATCAATCCGCGACACTGTCTCAGCTCTTCTGCGCGATCTACCGGGAATGGAAAACGACCACGATCGCCTGACTGCAATCACCCACCGAGTCGAAGAGTTGCAAAAGACGCACATCACCGCGTTCATTGACGCTCGGCCCATCCTCATCAACAAACTTCGACTGGGAGGCTACGCCGAGATGATGGACCGCTTCGCCGCTGCGGAACGGCAAATCAACCGCTCGTGGTCAACCGCTGCAGACGGCTACCTCCCCGACTCGATGCAGAGCCTGAATCTCGCTTCAACATTGCTTGAAGAGGCCGCCGCCAAGCTGGGCTAAGAACAAACGCGACTCACCGTCCGTCCATCATGTCCCAGACGCCGCCCAGCACGGAGCCCTCCCCTTTTCGTTTCCCGCCCTGGCTCGGCGCCGACGCAATAATCCGATCCGCCAGCCTGCTGAACGGCAACGTTTGCAACCATACTGTCCCGGGACCGGTCATCTTCACATAGAACAACCCTTCCCCGCCAAACAGTTTGTTCTTGATGCCAGGAACAAACTGGATCGCATAATCCACGCTCTCCTCAAACGCGACGATGCACCCCGTGTCAACACGAAGCACTTCCCCCGCTGCCAGTTCGCGCCGAATCACGGTCCCACCCGCATGGCAAAACACCTGCCCGTGTCCGCCCGGCGAACTGAGCCGTTGCAGAATAAACCCTTCACCCCCAAAGAAGCCGGCGCCGATCCGCTTGGTAAACGCAATATCCACAACAACACCGCGCGCGGCGCACAGGAACGCATCCTTCTGACACAAGACTTGGCCGTGATGATCGGCAAGCTCGATCGGCACCACGCGCCCCGGGTAAGGCGCTGCAAAACCAACCGCTCGCCGCACCGCTGAATCGTTCGCGAAATAAGTGATAAAGAACGATTCGCCGGTGACCATGCGTTTGCCCGCTTCAAAGAGCTTGCCAAAGATGCCGCCGCCGTCCTTCTTCATGGACAAAGACGTGCCCATCTCGACGCCGTCTTCCATGTACATCATCGCGCCCGCCTCAGCGACCGCCGATTCGCCCGGGTCCAGCGTAATGACAACCGCCTGCAGGTCATCGCCGATGATCTCAAAATCAATAATGTCCGCAGCCATGCGCAGCTCCTTTATTCGTTTGTGTAAACCAGTGTGTGGGCGTTCAAGCTATTTCCTTGCTCACACGTTCACTCTCTCTTGGGCAAACGCTCGCGCCGTTTCCATTGCGTCGGGAAGTTTGATGATTTCCGTGCCGCCACCTTGTGCGGAGTCCGGTCGTTCGCCGTCTTTTCTGCCGTACGCCTGTGCCGCCGATTGGACTGTGTCATCCGCTTGGAATCCTGCGTCGATGTGCCCTGGTGTGATGTTGTCT
>CAYMQF010000069.1:0-11779 GCA_964392425.1 uncultured Phycisphaeraceae bacterium | reverse complement strand
CGCCCGGCAAAGAAGGCCAGCCAGCCGCGCAGCCCGATCCCGAGAAACCTGCTTCCCCATCCGATTCCCCGAAAAACACTGAGATAAAACCATCTTCGCCTGGCAAAGAGGGCCAACCAGTCGACCAGCCTGATCCCGCGGGGACTTCTTCCCCACCCAAACCGCCGATCAACGAATATGGAACACCATCTCCGCCTGAAAATGGGCATGGACCGCGAGCAATACCTGGCGAGCAACCCAACGATGACCTGCCTCAGAAGGAAGGCGCCACGCCCGGCGCCGGCGCCGGAAATAACCATAAAGATAAAGGCTACGAGCGCGCCAAACGCCTGCTGAAGAAATACGCCAATCGTCAGAAGAAATCCAAAGACAATCGTCAAGACGCCGAAAACGCCCGCCGACAGGCGCGCAAGCTTCTCGACAAAATGAGTCCGGAGCAGCAGGAGCAACTCCGCCGCTGGGCGAGCGAACTATCTCGTGAGAAGAATGCGCAACCGACGCCTGCTCCCGAGGAATTCAAACGCGATCCTCTCGATCTGCGCGAGCAAAACGATTCGCCTGATCGCACGATCGCGCAGTGGTTCAGCCCCGAAACCGCTCCCCACGATCCCAAGAGCGTCAGCAATCGGAGCGTTGACCAACAGCTCCGCGAAGCCGCCCAAGGCGCCGAGCGCGCCATCGAAGAACAGGCTGTCCATCGGCGATACAACGAAATCATCAAACGCTACTTCGACGCGGCAAGCAAAAACACTTCCCCACGAGCGCCAGCCCCCGCGAAACCTGCAAAGAAAGATTCAGGCTCGTAAATCCGCCTTGTTGCGCTTGAAGCAACATCGTTTCCTAAACTTCTAACGTGCTGTTTTCTTTCCGCGATCCAGTTTGGCTCGGACTGATCCTGCTGGCGTTGCCGCTAGCGTGGATCGGCTTGCGCTGGTTTCACTCGATGAGCCGGGCGCGAGCGTGGTCGGCCGTCGTATTGCGCAGCATTTTGATCGCCCTCATCGCAATGACACTCGCGGGCGCATCGACCGTGCACACCAGCGATCGGCTCGCGGTCATCGCGGTCGTCGATGTGTCAGGGTCGATCCAGCGATTCGCCGACTTCGGCAACAAACCCGATGGACGACGAATCCCACCGGCACAAGCTGTCCGCCGCTGGCTCGAAGAAGCATCCGCAAATCGGCAGCCCGACGATCTGCTCGGCGTGGTGATCTTCGATGGCGACTCACTCGCGCTGGCGGCTCCCACCCCCGCCGGGCGCCAAACCGACGCGGACACCGACGCCGGCTGGCGACTCGAAGACCTCCCCCTCGATCTCTCCATGTCCGAGGGGACGGACATTGCGGGGGCGCTCCGCTTTGCTGCAGCGCTCCTCCCGCCCGATGCGCGCAAACGCCTGCTCCTCATCTCCGACGGCGACGAAACTGCTGGCGACGCGCTCCAAGCCGCCCGACAACTCTCCTCTACGCGAGGCGCCAACTCCTCTGACGAAATCCCGATCGACGCGCTGCCCGTTTCGTACAACGTGCACAACGAGACGATGATTGATTTTGTCGATGCGCCGCCTCAAGCGGGTCGCGAGTCGATCATCACGGTGCGCGTCGGCCTGTATTCAACGCGCCCCACGTCGGGCGTACTGCGACTGGTGCGGGAGGGCGTCGAGCTGGACATCAACGGGTCGGCGCCGGGGCGCGGGCTTCGCATTCAACTCAAAAGGGGCAACCAAGTCGTGCCGATCCAGGTGCGCACTCCTGACGAGACGGTCCACCGGTTCCGCGCCGTCTTCGAGCCAGACGATCCATCGGCAGACACCGTCGCGCAGAACAACTCGGGCGAAGCGTTCACCGTGACGCCCGGCAAAGGGCACATTCTCATCATCGACGGTGTGTCCGACGGCGATCCCGATGGCGCCGGACGCATCCTTTTCAACACGCTGACCCGAGCGGGGCTCGAGGTCGAAACCGTTCCCCCTTCTGCGACACCAGCGGACCTGCTCTCGCTACAGGAATTCGACTTGGTGATCCTGCAAAACGTCGCGGCAGAAGAAATCCCGCCCGGTTCGCAAACCATTCTCGCTTCGTATGTGCGCGACTTTGGAGGCGGGCTCGTAATGATCGGCGGCAATGACTCGTTCGGCGCCGGGGGATGGAACGGCGGGGAAGTCGAAGAAATCCTCCCCGTTGAAATGGACCTGCCCGAAAGCCTCGTCATGCCGTCGGCAGCGATCGTCATCGTGCTCGATTCGTCCGGCTCGATGGGCTGGAACGTCATGGGCGGCACCCGAACTCAACAGGAGATCGCCAACGAAGCTGCAGCATTAGCGATTATGACGCTCGACAAACAGGACCTCGTCGGCGTTGTCGAGTTCAACTCTGCCACTCGCATTGTCACACCGTTGGCGCCCAACATCGATCCCCAAACCACGGCCAACCGTGTGCGCGCGATCTCGCCGGGCGGCGGCACCAACCTCTACCCCGCACTCGCCCAAGCAGGCGAAATGCTCCGGAATGTCAAAGCGCAAGTGAAACTTGTCATCGTCCTGTCCGACGGCGTGTCGATGGGGTCGCCGATCTACGGGCAGACCCTTGCTGAACAACTCGCTGACGAAGATGTGAAAGTTTCGACGATCGCAGTCGGGGATGGCGCCGACACGCAAACGCTTGAGTCGATCGCGCTGGCGGGCGGCGGGGAATATTACCGCGTCGTCGATCCCAACTTGCTCCCGCAGATTTTCATCCGCGAAGTGCGCGTCGTGCGCAAGCCGATGATCCGCGAGGCAACGTTCGAGCCGGTGCTCACGGGGTCAGGCTCTCCCATCACGGCGGGTCTGCGCAGCCCGCTGCCAACGTTGGGAGGGATGGTGCTCACGCAGCCGCGACCTGAGGCAACCGCGGTCAACGCGATACTGGCGCCGACGGGCGAGCCGGTCTTGGCGCATTGGAACATCGGGCTGGGCCGATCCGCAGCGTGGACGAGCGACGCCAGCCGATGGGCGAGCGACTGGATTTCCTCGCCAGCGTATGAAACTCTCTGGACACAACTGGCGCGCACGCTTTCACGAGCTGCGACAAGTCAGCAGTACGACGTGAACGCCGAGGTTCGCAGCGGGACGTTGCATCTCAGGCTCGATGCTGCAGATGACGATGGCAATCCGCTCGATCTGCTCACCGTGCCGGGCTGGGTGTATCGGCCGGATGGTTCGCGCGTGGAGGTGACTCTCACGCAGACCGGGCCGGGCGTGTACGAAGCGGAAGTTCCCGCAGCACAAACGGGGACGTATGTGTCGGCGCTGACGCCTCGCCTTGGTCGCCAGGGTCTTCCCGCGGTCGTGGCCGGCGCTTCGAGCGCGACGAGCCCGGAGTACAGCAAGCTCACTTCCAATATCGGACTGCTCAGGCAGATCGCTGACGAGACGAATGGCAGAATCCTCGATTGGGAGAATCCTTCCTCAGCGAATCTATTTGATCGAGCGGGGCTGAGCCCGGTCCGGTCGCTGGCGCCGATCTGGCCGACGCTTGCCCTGTGGAGCGTCTTGGTGATGCTGCTGGATGTCGGGACTCGGCGTGTGGCGTGGGATCGGATCCTCTCACGCGAGCTGGCTGCCCAACTGAACAGGCACGCCAAGGAGAACGTCAGGCTGCGAGGGGACCACGCGGTCGCCACTCTCGGACGCCTGCGCAAAGCCCCCGGCAGAGCCCACCTGGACAAGAGAAAAGCAGGGGAGGTTCAACCGGTGAGCCAGCACAAGGGAGTTGGCGGGGGCTCCAGCGAGCCTATAGACTTGGCTGCACGGAAACAGGACATCCGAGAGGCTCTCCGCCTACAACAGGGCAAACAGCCCGCATCCAAAATAGCGGATGTCTCAGACAGCAAGAAATCGGCGCCAACAGCCGATGATTCTGAGAATACCCCGACTTCCAGCCTGCTCCGGGCGAAACATCGTGCCCGTGAACGATTCGAGGAAGACCGACCGTAATGTTTAGACCGGATCTTTTTGTATTTTTTTTAGCATAAGTCCGCTGAATACGGAATAATCACCAGTCATTGAAGATTCATACTCTTGGCGAGAGGACCTTCGCGTGGAGCGATCCGAATTTGAACGCCTCGCCATGGAGCAGCTCGACGCTCTGCACCGTGCTGCCTTCCATCTTTCTCGAGACTCCGCTCTGGCTGCGGACCTCGTTCAGGAAACCTACTTGCGCGCTCTGCGTTCAGCGCATCAATTCGAGGATCGTGGGGGCGGCGTTCGCCCCTGGCTCTTTACGATTCTTCACAACGTCTTCTACACGCATCTCCATCGTGAATCGCGCCAGCCGACAGGCGTCGAGGAGATCTACTCGCCCGACGACTCTGCCCTCATTCCCGGCGACCCACCCCCAGCGTGGGATCTGGAGTCAATGGACTGGGAACATGTGGACGACCGAATCAAGGAGGCAATCGACTTACTCAGCCCTGACCTACGCATAACCCTGCTTCTGTGGGGCGTAGAAGGGATGAAATACCGGGAGATCGCCGAAGTCTTCGACGTGCCGATTGGCACCGTGATGAGTCGGCTCTTCCGAGCCAGACAGCAACTGTCCAAGCGTCTTGCGGATCTCCCCGCCGAGCTTGGCGTGAAAATCAATGGACCGACCGATGACAAACCGTGACACACAATCCGCTTCCCCGCCGCCTCCCGAGCCGCTTGATCACGCGTCGTTGATCCGCGCCGCTGCAGACAGCGAACTCTCCGCTGACGATCGTCAGGCGTTCGATTCGCTCTGCGCCAGCGATGCGACGACCCAAGACCGAGTCGCCTTTGAGCAAGCCCTCCGCAGCTCCACCTCCCGCGTGATGGCTGAGCCGGCCCGTGCGCCGCAGTCCGTGCGCGCCGCGGTCGAAAACATCTTTGATGAAGAAAGAGCCGCAGCCCGTTCCTTTCAAACACGCCACCGATCGTTCTGGTCCGGGCGCACTGCGTGGGCTTCGATCGCCGCTGCGATTCTTCTCGTCGCTACGGTCTCGATCGTGACGAACATGCCCTTTGGAGGCTCCTTCCCCCGCCTTGGTCCACCGTTCGCATCCCGGTTCGTCAATGCGTCGACCTTTGTCGTCTCTGAACACCACCGGTGCTCCATGTTCGACGACTACTTCGAAAACAAGTTCACCACTCGCGATCAGAACGATGCTTCCAGCCAAGCGATCGACTTGCTCGGCGCCTCGCCGGTGAGCCTTTCGCTTGATCAGACGGGGTACGAGTTCGCCGGCTCGGGCAAGTGCGCTGTCCCCGGGGGCGGCGATTCAATGCACGTTCTCTACAAATCAACTGCTCCCGATCGCCCCACACTGAGCGTTTTCCTCCAAGAGATGACCCGCCCCTGCCCCCTCGAAGATGGCGTCCGATATCGACTGATGACCGACTCCGGGGAGACCGTCCTCGTCTGGTGCGACGGCGATCTGATCTACTACCTCTTCTGCCCTGACACGGCCGTCGAACTGATCGCTGCCCAAATGTTGAACGCTCCTGATTTCGAACAGGATATTTGACGCTGCAAAGGCCGCCCTGACGCCCAGCGTGCTGATCCTCAAAGTGAGTCGTATTTTTCTGGCGAATCCGCTTCGCTGGTGGATATACTTGGTCGAAGGGATTGACACCATGAATCCAAAAACACACCGCTGGCTCGCACTCGCAATCGGGATGACCGCTGTCCAGATCAGCGTCACCGCACCAGCTTCAGCACAAAACGCGCTGGGCACCGGCCGAGCCCTCGACTCCAGCCTCAAGCAAGGCTCGCGATTCAACGCGCGAGGCTCAAGCTTTGCCAAACAGTTGAAATACCAGAACGCGATCGTGACGGGCAACTCGCCGGGAGGCTCCCGGTTCCGAGGGTTCGCTGGCTACCAAGCGAGCAATGAGTTCCGAATCGACCCATTCGCACAAAGTCTCTTCGGCGTCACCAGCGTCGGCTCCAACGACCTCTACTCATTCCAGCGAGACTCCGCATACTCAAGCCTGTCCTCGCGAGGCGTCCGCGGGATCAACGCACTCCAGTACCAATCGCAACTCGCCCGGGGAGGAGGCCTGAGCACTTCGCCCAGCAGCTTGCTGCCCGTCATCCGCCGACCCGCCACCGGATTCAGCGCTGCCTCGCTGGTGAACTCAACGTTCAGCGGCTCCCAAGCGCAGTCCGCCTCCCTCGACGCTTACACCGTCAAACCGGGAACACTGCGCAGCACCAGTGAGTTCCTCTCCAACTCGAGCCTGTCGCCGACACTGCTCAGCTCCTCCTCACCCAGCGCAGGCGCCGGAGCAATCAACTCACCGCCCAGCTACACCATCGCCACGCCGTTGCGAGGCGTCGTCACACAGAAGTCGCCCAACTACATCGACGACCTCATCTCCAGCAGCATCTCCTCGCCCATATCCGCTGCCGACCGCGCTGCCGATTCGCGCACCAACCAACAAGTCACCGGCTTTGTCGAGCCCAAACGCACCGGCTATGACCGAATCCTCGACAATCTCCGCAAGTTGACCCCCTCAAGCGATAACCAGAGCGAGTCCGCGCTCAATGCAGCAAAAACAACCATGCGGACCGGACAAGCTCCATCCCTCATGATCGGCGCCACCAAATCCCACACCCTTGGCGCCATACCCGGCGGCATCAATGACATCCGCCAGGAACAATCGACCGACGCGGAGCAACCCGCAACGCTCACACTCGAACAGCGCCTCGAACAACTCCGCCAGGCGATGAAGTCCACCGCGCCCGCAAACGAAGATGACAAAGCCAAGGCGCTCCTCCACGAACAGATCAACCAGACCCTCGAATTGCTCAAAGGCGCCAGGCCCCGCATCGATTCTCTCGTTATCGAAAACAACACCCACCGCGACTTCTTCGCTGAGCACATGCACCTCGGCCAGCAGGCGCTTGAGCGCCACAACTGGTTCGACGCAGAAGAACACTTCTCCAGCGCGCTCGCATCACGACCGGGTGACACGCTCGCCGCAGCTGGCCGGGTCAATGCTGAGATCGGCGCTGGCCTGTATCTCTCCGCCGCGTCCAACCTCCGTCAGTTGCTCACGGAAAATCCGGGGATCATCTCTGTCCGCTTCAGCCGCGACCTGCTCCCCGCCAATGATCGGCTCGCTCGAATCATGGAAAACCTGCGCGAGAACATGAGCACCGACACATCGACAGGCATCCGCGCCGGGCTTCTCCTTGCCTATCTCGGTTACCAAACCGAAGACCCCGGCTCGATCACCGACGGCTTTGACGCCATCCAACGCATCACCGACAACCTCGAAAGACAGCCCGACCCCTTCTACGACATCCTCGCCAAAGTCTGGCGCGACTAAAGGACTACAGAAGGTTGACGTCCGTGGACGCCGGACCTGAGCAATGTGAAGGTCCGGGTCGCTCTCGATGGCGCCTCTCCAACGGCACAACTCTCTGCGTTGTGGAATCACACGTGCGATTCTGCCACGCTGAATCCAAGCTCTGTGCCTCCTGTGGAACGTCTGAAAAGGCTCAAAATCCCTCCTCCCATGCAGCTGGACTGGCGAAACTCCCGGGTTTCACCGATCCTGTCCATGGTCACCGGCGTATGAACTGAATCGACCCGGAGGAGAATTCGCCCAATGTGTGGAATCATCGCATATATCGGACAACGCCAAGCTGTGCCCATCCTTCTCGAAGGGCTCAAACGGCTCGAATATCGCGGCTACGACTCCGCGGGCGTCGCCATCGTCAATGGCAAACTCAACCTCGCCAAGGCGGTCGGTCGTGTCCGCGTCATCGAAGAAAAGCTCGACACCTTGCCCGGCTTTGACGGCTCGCTCGGCATCGCCCACACACGCTGGGCAACGCATGGCTCCGTCACCGAGCTCAACGCACACCCCCACCGCGACGACCGCCACGGCATCGCCCTCATCCACAACGGGATCATCGAAAACTACGCCGCCCTCCGCACCTGGCTCAAAGAGCAAGGCCACACCTTCGAAACCGACACCGACACCGAAGTCCTCGCGATGCTCATCAGCGAGCTCTACGACGGCGACCTCGAAACCGCCGTGCAAGGCGCCCTGCGCGAAGTCACCGGCGCCTACGCCATCGCAGTCGTCTGCGAAAAAGAACCCGACCTGCTCGTCGTCGCGCGCAAAGGCTCCCCCCTCATGGTCGGCATCGGCGCAGAAGAATACATCGTCTCGTCCGACGCCTCCGCGATCGTCGCGCACACCAGCCGAGCGTTCACACTCGACGACTACCAGGTCTGCGCCCTCACCCGCGACAGCTTCCGCACGACGACCATCGACAACACCCCCGTCACGCCTCGCGTCCAGGAGATTCTCTTCGAGCTCGAGCAAATCGAGCTGGGCGATTACAAACACTTCATGCTCAAAGAAATCTTCGAGCAGCCCGAATCACTCCGCAACACACTGCGCGGGCGCATCGACCAACGCGAAGGACGCGTCGTCCTCGGCGGAGTCGGCGAATTCGCGCGCGAACTCGTCAAAGCTCGACGTTTCATCCTCGCAGCGCAAGGCACCGCGCTCCACGCAGCGACCATCGGCGAATACCTCATCGAAGATCTCGCCAAGGCGCCCGCCGAAGTCGAATACTCAAGCGAGTTCCGCTATCGCAACCCGATCATCGAGGACCGCACCGTGATGATCGTCGTCAGCCAGTCCGGCGAAACCGCGGACACCATCGCCGCACTGCACGAAGCGCGCGATCGAGGCGCCCTCACACTCGGCATGGTCAACGTGGTAGGCTCGACCATCGCGCGCGACACCGACGCCGGCGTCTACCTCCGCGTCGGCCCCGAGATCGGCGTCGCAAGCACCAAAGCATTCACCGGGCAAGTCGCCGTCCTCACCATGCTCAGCCTGCTCATCGCGCGCCGCAGGTTCATGGGCGCCGAGCAATGCGCACACCTGCTCGACGAACTGATGCGCATCCCCGACCACATCGAGCGCGTCCTTGAGCAAAGCCAGCGCATCCACGACGTCACCGCGAGGCACGTCAACCGCGACAACTGGCTCTTCCTCGGCCGGGGATACAACTACCCCGTCGCACTGGAAGGCGCCCTCAAACTCAAGGAAATCTCGTACATCCACGCGGAGGGAATGCCCGCCGCCGAGATGAAGCACGGCCCGATCGCGCTCATCAACGACGGCATGCCCGTCGTCTTCATCGCAACGCAAGGCGCCCAGTACGAAAAGGTCATCACCAACATCGAAGAAGTGCGCAGCCGAGGCGGCCACATCATCGCCGTCGCCACCGAGGGTGATGAGAACATCCGCAACTACACCGACGATGTGTTTTACATCGCCGATGTTCCCGAATGTTTGAGCCCGCTACTGACCGTCGTGCCGCTGCAACTGCTCGCCTACCACGCGGCTGTGCTCAGGGGCCACGACGTGGACAAACCACGTAACCTCGCCAAAAGCGTGACTGTGGAATAACGCGAGTTCAAGAGCCGGACATCATGTGCGATGACTGGCGCCAAAGGTGATGGCCCCGACCAAGCGTCGCCAACACGGTCATTCCCATGCTCTGAATGCAGCTATAACTCTCCGCGAAATTAGTGTGATAAAATAAAGAACAACGAACCACACTACGCCAAGCGTCATATAGCCGATCGCATGGGCAGGTATATGGCCGACTTGAGGATACAAATATACACCACCTAGTGTATCGCCCGTGCGCACGCCCAAATAGATTGAGCGAAACGATGAATCACCTTCGAGTTGTGCAGACAATATCTCATCAGCACTTAACGCTGAATAGAATGCGTTGTAGTGCTGGATAGCTTGCAACACGAACTGACCAAGTAGAGTAATGATTATAAGAATGACACCACAGACGATTATGAGAATGGAATACAATATCAATCGCACCCAGAAGGGCTTTCGCCATGTTCTCCACAGTAGATCCACGACTAGTGCGCTGATAAGTACAACGCTTACGACCGGGCC
The DNA here is from genome assembly GCA_964392425.1 of uncultured Phycisphaeraceae bacterium. Taxonomy (GTDB): domain Bacteria; phylum Planctomycetota; class Phycisphaerae; order Phycisphaerales; family UBA1924; genus CAYMQF01. Next base: position 1,821 of record CAYMQF010000069.1, on the reverse strand, counting down.
CCAGTCCGCAATTAATTGCACTGGAGCAAGGATTGAATTCATGAGTTCATCTCCCTATTGCCGCATCGCGGCAACTTGGACATCCGACAGAGGGAACCCAAGGCATGGCTGGTTTCCCTAACGACGCCAGAGCGGCGACGCCTACGTCCACAATCACAATCACTACCTCAACCAATCGTCGATAAGAGCGTGTACAGTCTAACAATCGGTTTTTCGGAATATTCTCCCAACTATTTTGGGTTGGCGATATACTGCATTCACCATGTCTTCCCCGAGCAGCCTGCATACGTCTTTGCCCAAGAGTGCGAATCGCCTAACGATCCCAACCCGCGTGTGCGCCATCCTGAGCTTTGCCTCGCTGGTGTTGGCATTCTCTGTGTGGTTCGTCACTTTGAGCTGGTCGATGCTCGCCTTCCTGGCTCTCGTGTCGGCAATCCTTTTTGCGTCGCTCGCGCTGAGCATAGAGATTTCAACGCGTCTGCAAAACAAGCAACGCCTGGAAGGCGTGCTCAGCCCGGCTGATCGGCAAGCGAAAAAGATCCGAAAGCTGCGCATTTCGATTCGTATCCTCTGGATTGGCTCTGTGGTTTTAGCGCTGGCAAGCGCCGCGACGTTCTTTTTCTATGGCGGGTGGATCGGCTATTCCACATTCTTCTATTGCGCGCTGTTAGCGGGACTCGCCTGGTCCAATCATCGGCAACTCCGCTTCGAGATGATCGACAACGCTCGTCAACGCGAATGGATCAAGGCAACATCTCAAGCCCGGCAGCGCAACCAAGTGTATTGGATCGCCCTCTTTGCTCTGCCTGTGGCGCCTGCATTATGGCTGCTGGCGTGGTTTTCCACCTTGCCACTTCCGCTCTCGCTGACAAGCTCTGCCGGAGCGCTTCTCTGGATGATGGGCGGCGTGGTCGGCGCCATGCTCATTGACTTGGGCTACAAGGAAAAGATGGAGCCTCCGCCGCCCGATTGCTCCTCCTGCGACCACGAATATGACACGTCTGCAGGATCCATCCGCTGCACTAAATGCGGCAGAGACATCAGCGAAGAACTCCGCAAGTGGACCCACTCCACCCGGCCCAAGCGAATGTTCCAACTGGCAAGTGCGTACATCCTGATAGCTGGACTCGGCGTCTTCGTCTCGATCTCACCCGCAGTGCAGACGGTGCTCCGTGCAAACCAACCAACGAAAAGCATCATCGCGAACTTGGGCGGCCGATTCGGCTCACTCAACAATCAAACCACTTGGACCGAGTTGATGACGCGCATGCCGTTGCCGGCGGACGATCGCCAACGGCTCGTCGACCGCATCGTCTCTGCCACCATCACGAACCATCCGCCCTCTTCAACTTTTGTGCCCGGGATCAATGACTGGACCTCCAAAGCGCTGCCCAAGACCTCCCGATACGAAGAGTCCATCGCTGATCTCCTGACGTACATAGATGGCGCCTTGCCGCTCCCCACCGAGAACCTCTCCGCCCTGTTTGCTGCAGCAAAGATTGCCTACAAGATTGATCTCGACGACCTGCCCGCCTCGCAGCGCGATCGAGCGGTCCGCCTCGCCTTTTCGATGATCGCTGACAAACCCATCTCAATCGCAGGCTCAGCAAAGGTAGACGTTTGGTTGTATCGAGCTTTCACGACACACTCTTTGACCGATGAAAAAAATGAACGCGTATTGAACATTGTTGAAAACTTGGGCATCCTGCAGCGCTTCGCACTGGGTCAGCTTCGGCCAACGACCGATGAGCAACGAAGTCGACTCGCGGAACTGGAGCGTGCCGCGAAGGAAGCAAACTGACCAAGCGAGGCGTCCTCCAA
>CAYMQF010000068.1:2484-11824 GCA_964392425.1 uncultured Phycisphaeraceae bacterium | reverse complement strand
GGCGATAACTGCCGCTCAGGAAACCCCAACGCGGGCGCGTACCCGACTCCGGACGGCCGCCGATGGGCTTTCAGTAGGCGAAGTTCGCCCAAGGGTTGGTCGGCCCGACGCCCGCGCCTTTGTTCAGAGATTCCAAGAATGAGCTTTCTTTTTGGTTTTGTTGATTGATTTCGGAGCATTCGGGTAAGATATTCACCGATTCGAGGAGAGATCCGGCGCCCCGCCGACCCTAGCGCTGGACCCTGCCTGCGCCCCGGGTCATTCTCCTGATTCAGCCAAGATTCGTTTTTTTTTAGATTGACGTCACCACAAGCAGGTGGAAGCCGAATACTCTATTGCCCTACGATGTGGCTCCCACATCAACTGGCAGGAGATATTGCAAAATGAACCATTGTCACACAGCGCCGCGCCGTTTCCAGTTGGGAACATCCATCACGCTGGTCAGCATGATCGCGCTGACCTTCCTTCTTTCCCTCGCAGCTCCCCGCGCCGCAGCGCAGCAGGAGGCAATGAAACTCCCGCCCGCCCGCTTCGAGCCCACCATGGTCAAGTTCGACCCGCTGGCGTATCTCGAAACCGGTGAGATCGAAGTCAAGCTCATCAACACCGGCGACAAACCCCTCCGCTTTGAGCGCGCCATGGGCAGTTGCTCGTGCACCAAAGGGACCGTCTCCTCCGATCCCATCGCGCCGGGCGAAGCCGCAATCGTCAAGCTCACGATGCAGGCAATCATCAAAAACGGCTTGCAACAAAAACAGTTGTATGTCTTTGCTGAGGGGTACAAACGACCACTCAGTCTCACGGTCCAAGCCAACGTCGTCGATCCCAACCCCGTCTCAGACATGGTCAAGATCGAGCCTGAAGTTGTTGATGTTGGGCATGTCACGCCAAGCTCCTCGACGGACCGCATCGTTCTTCTCCGCAACATGACCGACAAGCCGATCCAGTTTGCGCGCGTCTCAACAACGTGCACCTGCGTCACCGGCGAGCTTCTCGATGACATCGTCGCGCCAGGAGAAGCAGCACGCCTGAAGGTCACCGTCCACGCCAAAGATTTCCCCGGGCCAATCGACCGCTACCTCTCCGTCTGGTTCATGGGCGCCAGCCAACCCATCCAGGTCCCTGTCAAAGCTGACGTCTCCCTCGCGATCAACGCAGAACCCTTCTTCCTCAATCTCGCAGCTCCAGTCGATGGCGTCATCCCGACCAAGGGAGTCGTCACGCTCACCGCAGTAGACGGCAAACCCTTCCGCGTCCGTTCCGCAGGCGGCGTCTCGCCCATCCTCGATCCCGATGACGCCAACGCACCCGCCGTCATGCACCGTGTCTATTGGGATTTCACCGACGTGCCTGACGACGCGATCACGCCTTGGTGGATCATCGAAACCGACCATCCAAGCGCCCCGATTGTCGATCTCCGCGTCATCCATCCCGCACTCATCCGCAAAATGGTCGCAGCGCAAGGCCCGTGGGTCATCGCGCCCGACCGCATGCTTCTCCCCAATATCCCCGCCGCAGGCTCCATGGAGCGAACCTTCCGACTCGTCGGTTTCAAAGCCAACAAGATTGACTCCATCTCTGTTGACTCACCCCTGCTCAAAATCGAAGTGCTCGAACAAACAAAAACCTCTTCGGGGCTGGAAGTCAAAACGCGCATCACCGCGTCAGCCAGCGCCAAGGGAATGATCCGCACCAAACTCAAAATCAAAGCAGCAGGCGTGGAATCTTCAGCATTCCTCTTTGCCCGCATCGCTTCTGAGTCCTGACCCACCGAGGAAACCACAGGCATGACCACCGCACCTACCGTCGCGCCCCCGCTGCAACTATCCACGCACCAACCGCAGCGAGGCGTTGTCATCTACATCTCCGCAGCGCTCCTGATCGTCGCAGCAGTGCTCGGCTTTGCTGCCTACATGAAGCTGACCACCGCCGAGCTCATGTTCGACCGCGTTCAGGCAATCATCGAAGTCGCCTTCGTCGCTTATCTCGCAGTCTTTCGCACACGCTGGTGGGGATGGGCCTCCGCAACGATGCTCTTCTCAGCCTTCGCGGGATACACCGGATACCTCCTCTACCGCGGCGAATCTTCCTGCGGCTGTTTCGGCGCCATCGAAACGCCTCCCATCAACACCCTCATGCTCGATATCGGATTGATGACTCTCGCAGGCGTCGCAACCCTGTTGCTTGGCAAATCCAAAAATCTCCCGGGAATCCTCCTCACTCTCGCTGGCGTCGGCGCCATCGCGGGAACCGGATTCTCCGTCCTGAGCACCACGCCCTTGCCCGGCTCATTCCACGGCGACCGAATCTCCATGCTGCTCGCAGCGCCGGAACTTTCCGATGTCGCGGAGAACGATCTGGCCAACCCCGACTGGCTCGTCTTCATCTACGACGATGCAGCAGACTCCGATGAAAACACCGCCACACTCGAAACCATGCGCGCCGATGAGGCAACCCATGCAGACGATGAAGCGCTGCGCGTCCGCATCCTGACCACCGCCCAGACAGCAGAAATGTCAGGCGTCCCCGAGTGGGCGTGGGAAAAGCTCCCCATGGCGATCCTCTTCCGGGCAGGCTCGGTCATCCGCCGATACACCCCCGAGACCGACTTTGAAACTCCCGACAGCATCCGCCAGACTCGGCCCGTCGGCCCGATCGCACAGGTCCTCGCCCAACCTCAGTACGCTGACATCCTCGCCGGCGTCGACGATCTGCCGATCCACATCGTCTATGTCTACAACCCAGAGTGCCCGATCTGCATCGAGCATCTCGTCGTCCTCGACACCTTCGAGGAGGAATACCCCGACGATTCCAATGTCCTCATCACGACCATCTCAATGGACGACATCGAGAAGGACCTCGGCTTGCAAAAATGGGTCTGGCCAGGCATCCCAACGACGTACGTCGTCCGCGCCGGTCGGGTGATCCACCAAGGCGCCGGCCCCAACGGCATCCCCAACCCCTACCAAATCCGCATGGACCTCGCCCAAGGCAAACCGCTCGTCCTGCCAAAGACAAACTAATCCCGCGCGTCTGACGGCGCGATACACTCACAGCCATGTCAGACAAATCTACCCTCCAGCGTCCCCTCGCCCCCGTCTATCACGATGTCCTCGAAATGATCGGCTCGACACCGATGCTCGAGCTCACCCACCTCGACACCGGCCCCTGCCGACTCTTCGCCAAGCTCGAGTCCTACAACCCCGCAGGCTCGATCAAAGACCGCATCGGCCTGTCGATGATCGACGCCGCTGAACGCGAAGGGCTCATCGACGCAAGCTCCGACCCGCCCCCCACCATCATCGAAGCAACCGCAGGCAACACCGGCATCGGCCTCGCCCTCGTCGCTGGTCATCGCGGCTACAAACTCATCGTCGTCATGCCTGACAAAATGAGTCAGGAAAAAGTCCAACATCTCAGAGCCATGGGCGCCGAGGTTCTGATGACGCGCTCCGACGTCACCAAGGGAGACCCCGAGTATTACCAGGAGGTCGCCGCCCGCATCGCAAGCGAAACTCCCAACTCCTTTTTCATCAACCAGTTTTCAAACAAACACAACACCGAGGCGCACTACACCGGCACCGGCCCCGAAATCGCCGAACAAATCCAACAAGCCACGGGAGGCAACGTCGACGCGGTCGTCTGCGGCGTCGGGTCAGGCGGCACACTCGCGGGCATGGGTAAATATCTCAAAGAACAAAATCCCAACTGCCTCGTTCTCCTTGCAGACCCCGCCGGATCCATCCTCGCCCCGTTGGTCAACGAAGGAAAAACCGTCGAGCCTGGCGCGTGGCTCGTCGAGGGAATGGGTGAAGACTTCGTCCCCGACATCTGCGATCTCGATCTCGTCGATGAAGCAATGGCAGTCACCGACGAACAATCGTTCGTTGCAGCGCGCGACCTCCTCCTCAAGGAAGGCGTCTTCGCCGGCACCTCCACCGGGTGCATCCTCCATGCAGCCCTCGCCTTCTGCCAGCGACAAACCAAACCCATGAACGTCGTCACGCTCGTCTGCGACATGGGCGCCAAGTACCTCTCCAAGATGTTCAACGACTACTGGATGATCGACAACGGCTTCATCCAAAGGGAAAAGCACAACAACCTCCGCGACCTCATCGCCCGCCGACACGTCCGCAACGAGGATTTCACACTCAAGCCCAACGCGCCCCTCAAGCAGGCCTTCACCATGATGCGCCTCCACGATGTCTCCCAACTCGCCGTGATGGATCCATTGGAAAAGCACCGCGTCGTCGGCATCATCGACGAAGGGGACATCCTCCTCGCTGTCACCAACGACCCAGGTTCCTTCGCGATCCCCGTCTCTGACGTGATGACAAGCCGACTCGAAACCGTCTCCCCCACCGACAGCGTCGACGATCTGCTCACCATTTTCCGTGCTGACCGCGTCGCAATCGTCGTCGACAAAGACGACCACTTCCTCGGCTTGATCACCAAGGTCGACCTCATCAACTACCTGCGCCAGCAACTGCCCGGCTGAGTGACCGGTATGCCCCATCGCGGCAAATCGTCGCAACCTCGCGCCGCCAGCCCCGTTGGAGTTCTCATAATGCCTCTCTCGACACTGCAAAACCAGACACAAGCTCGCCCACTTCTACGTTGCATATGCTTTCGTGCCCTCCGCCTTGGCGCCATGAGTTCACTGCTCTTTGCATCGAGCCTGTTGCTCAGCGCCTGCAATCAGCAAAACGCCAACTCCGATTCCGATACCTCTCAAGAGCCGAATTCTACTGAGGCATTGATTAGCTACGCTTCAGATAATCCGATTCAAGTTGACACCGCCTTAGGCACGGACGGCTGGCGCCCGCTCTTCAATGGTCGCGATCTCACCGGCTGGGCCACAACCGTCGGCATGTTCAAAGCGTGGGACGCCTCCCATGGTGAGCTTGTCACCATTCAGCCGGGCGAAGGCGACTGGCTCTTCACCAAAGAAAAGTTCACCGACTTTGAACTCACTCTCGAGTTCTTCCTCCCCGCAGAAGCCAACACCGGCGTCGGCCTGCGCGTCGCCGAAGTCGGAGACCCCGGCTACGGCGGCTACGAAATCCAGCTCAAAGACTCCGCCGGCCAGCCACCCACCAATCGCAACGCCGGCGCCATCTTCGACATCGCGCCCGCACAAGTCATGGCGATCCATCCCGCCAACCAATGGAACACACTCCGCGTCAAACTCGTCGGCCAAACACTCGATGTCTGGCTCAACGACCAGCACATCCACGATGCGCTCCCCCTCCCGCCGCTGCCCGACCGCGATCCCTTCATCTCAGGCGAAGAACTCACCGGCCAAATCTCGATTCAAGACAACGGCGGCTCCGCTCGCTTCCGAAACATACGCATCCGCGTCCTCAACGAACCATCCGACGGCGCGTTCTCTCTCGATCGCCTCAACCGCCGATAGTTTCACAGCTTCCTCCCCTACCCCTGCACTCCCCGACCGCTCGACGTATCATGGCGTCGTTCAAGACATTGACCACACAGGGGGAAGCGCCATGAGCCTGTTCACACCGATCAATCTGACCAAGTGGGTGGAAGAGCACCGCAGCGAGCTCAAGCCGCCCGTCGGCAACAAAGCAATCTGGCGCGACGAACGCGAAACGATCATCATGATCGTCGGCGGCCCAAACGTCCGCAACGACTACCACGTCAATGTCACCGAAGAATTCTTCTTCCAAATCCAAGGCGACATGACCCTCCCCGTCATCAAGCCCGACGGCCAGCGCGAAACAATCATCATCCGCCAGGGCGATGTCTACCTCCTCCCCGCCCACGTGCCCCACTCTCCCCAGCGCCCCGCCGGCACCGTCGGCCTCGTCGTCGAACTCAAACGCCCGCAAGGCGCCATCGACAAACTCCAGTGGTACTGCGACTCTTGCGACAAGCTCGTCTTTGAAAAAGAGTTCGCCCTCGAGAACATCGCCGTCGATCTCAACGTCATCATGGACAAGTTCTGGAGCGACGAATCCCTGCGAAAGTGCAAGCACTGCGGCGCCGTCGTCGAGAAACCCTCCGAAGCGCAGCCGCCTGCCCCCGTGTCAACATGAATCGCCCGCTTCGAGCTGCGGAGTCGGCCTGATGATGAAGATCGACCTCCACACGCACATCCTTCCGGGCAACCTCCCCGATCTCTCCAAACGCTTTGGATGCGACGAGTTTCTCACGCTCGACCATTGCACCCCCTGCTGCGCGAACATGATGCGCAAAGGCAAGCTCTTTCGCACCGTTGAATCCAACTGCTGGGACGCCGACGTTCGCCTCGCTGACATGGACGAAACAGGCGTCACCATGCAGGTTCTCTCGACGATTCCCGTGCTTTTTTCCTACTGGGCCAAACCTGCAGATGGGCACGACCTCTCCCGCCTGCTCAACGATCACATCGCCCAAACCGTGCGCGACCATCCCGACCGCTTCTCCGGCCTCGGCACAGTGCCGATGCAATCACCCAAACTCGCAATCAAAGAACTCGAACGATGCGTCAACGAACTCGGCTTGGCAGGCATCGAAATCGGCAGCCACATCGAACGCGCCGATGAACCCGACTGGAACCTCAACGACGAACCCGTCGTCGAAGTGCTGCAAGCCGCTGCGGAACTTGGCGCAAGCGTCTTCGTTCACCCGTGGGACATGATGGGCGCCAACGACATGCCCAAGTATTGGCTCCCCTGGCTCGTCTCGATGCCCGCAGAAACCAGCCGGGCAATCTGCTCAGTCGTCATGGGTGGAGTCCTCGAAAAACTCCCCAACCTTCGCATCTGTTTCGCGCACGGTGGCGGCTCCTTCCCCGCAACCATCGGCCGAATCGAACATGGGCACCGCGTCCGCCCCGATCTCTGCGCCATCGACAACCCCAACAATCCGCGCGACTCGCTCGGCCAATTTTATGTTGACTCACTCGTCCACGACGCTGACGCTCTGCGCAATCTGATCGCCCTCATTGGTGAAAACAAAATCGCGCTCGGCTCGGACTATCCCTTCCCACTCGGTGAAGCAACGCCAGGCGCCCTCATCGAATCCATGAGCGACCTCTCGGGCACAACCAAACAACAACTTCTCTGGAAGTCTGCCGTCGAGTTCCTCGGCATCGATACTCCCGCTCCCACATCTCTCGAAACAAACACCACATGAGCAAGACTGTGACCAACACAATGACCGCAAGCTTGGAGCGCGCCCGCGCTCTCGACGCCGCCGACCCTCTCGCACAAGAACGCGAACAGTTTTGCATTCCCCTCGATTCCAAAGGCAAGCAAATCGCCTATTTCGCTGGAAATTCCCTTGGTTTACAACCCAAGTCAGCGCGCCAACTCGTCCTCGAAGAGCTTGACGATTGGTCAGCGCTCGGCGTCGAGGGACACTTCGACTCCCGCAGGCCGTGGTTCGCCTATCACGAACTTCTCCGCGAACCCATCGCCACCATCGTGGGCGCCAACCCCACCGAAGTCGTCGCAATGAACACGCTCACCACCAACCTCCACTTGATGATGGCGTCGTTCTACCGCCCGACACAAGATCGCTATCGCATCCTCATCGAGGACACCGCCTTCCCATCAGACAGCTACGCCGTCGCAAGCCAGGCGCGCTTTCACGGCTTCGACCCCGCAGACGCAATCGTTCGCCTCAAACCGCGCGCTGGCGAACATCTCCTCCGCACCGAAGACATCATTTCACTACTCGACAAGCAAGGCGACTCCATCGCATTGGTCATGCTCGCCGGCGTCAACTATCTCACCGGCCAACTCATGGACATGGACGCGATCACCCGCGAAGCACACGCGCACAACTGCGCCGTCGGCTGGGACCTCGCCCACGCCGTCGGCAACGTCCCGCTCCAACTTCACGACTGGAACGCAGATTTCGCCGTCTGGTGCACGTACAAATATCTCAACGCCGGGCCAGGCGCAGTCGCCGGCTGCTTCGTCCACGAACGACATTGGGCGCCAAACTCGCCATATCTCCCGCGTTTTGAAGGGTGGTGGGGGCACGACCCCGAAGCGCGTTTCCGCATGGAACCAAACTTTGTCCCGGCGCCGGGCGCTGACGCCTGGCAACTCAGCAACCCCCCCATCTTCTCCATGGCGCCACTCCTCGCATCTGCACAACTCTTCAACCGCATCGGCATGGATACGCTGCGCCGAAAATCAATCGCACTGACCGGCTTCCTCGAATCACTCCTCAACGAACTCCCCACCAACTTGCAGGTCATCACACCAACCAACGAAACCGAGCGAGGCTGTCAACTCTCAATCGCCGTCAACTCCGATCCCAAAGAGCTCCAAAGCCAACTGCGCCAAGTCGGCATTCTGTGTGATGCGCGCGAACCAAACATCATCAGAACGGCGCCCGTCCCGTTGTACAACTCCTTCCACGACTGCTGGCGATTGGCAAACGCGCTCAGCCAGCTCGTCTAACCAACACGACTCGATAAACCAAAACACTCCATGAACAACGACGCGCGACACCGCTACACGATCTTCGGCGCTGGCCTCTCCGGCACGCTCATGGCTGTCTATCTCGGCAGGCGCGGGCGCACCGTTGATCTCTACGAACGTCGCGGCGACCCTCGAACCGGTTCATCAGCGCAAGGCCGATCAATCAATCTCGCCTTCTCCACGCGAGGTGTCACCGCGCTGTCCAGAGTCGGCCTCAGCGACGCCGTCCTCGCCGCCGCCATCCCCATGTACGGCAGAATGATCCATGATTTACCGGGTAATCTCACTCGCCAGCCTTACGGCCATTCAAAAAACCAAGCGATCAACTCAATCTCTCGGGCCGGCCTCAATCAACTCCTGATCGAAGCCGCCGACGCCTGCCCAACCGTCACGATCCGTTTCAACGCGCGCTGCACCAGCGTCGACTTCGACAACAGCACCGCGCAAATCGAACACGCCGACACCGGCCAGCGCAGCGAAATCTCAACAGGCGTCGTCATCGGCGCAGACGGCGCCTTCTCCGCAGTCCGCCAGTCAATGCAGCATCGCGACCGCTTCAGTTCCTCGATGGACTACCTCACGCACGGCTACAAAGAACTCCTCATTCCACCCACTGCTTCAGGCGACTTTGCGCTCGAACCCAACGCCTTGCACATCTGGCCGCGCGGCGGATTCATGATGATCGCCCTGCCCAACGCCGACCGAACCTTCACCTGCACACTCTTCTGGCCCCACGATGGTCCCAACAGCGCAGCGCAAATCGATTCCGTCGACATAGCCGAAGCGTTCTTCCACAAGAACTTTGCCGACGCGGTCAAGCTCATGCCAACTTTTCGCGAAGACTTCGCCAACAACCCCAACAGCTCGCTGGCCACCGTGCGCTGCTATCCCTGGCACAT
>CAYMQF010000068.1:0-2384 GCA_964392425.1 uncultured Phycisphaeraceae bacterium | reverse complement strand
TCGCCAACAACCCCAACAGCTCGCTGGCCACCGTGCGCTGCTATCCCTGGCACATAGACGATAAAGCCCTGCTCATCGGCGACGCCGCCCACGCGGTCGTTCCCTTCTTCGGGCAAGGCATGAACGCATCGTTTGAAGACTGCCGAATCCTCGACGAAATGCTCGAATCGGACGGCGAAGACGACCTCGCCGCAACGTTCGCCCGTTTTTCTAAATCGCGCATACCCGATGCCGACGCCATCGCCGATCTCGCCATCGCCAACTACATCGAGATGCGCGACAAGGTTGCTTCCCCTATGTTTCGCTTGAAAAAGCGACTCGAACGAACTCTTGCAAAGCTCGCGCCGGGCCTCTTCCAGCCTCTCTACGAGATGATCAGTTTTTCCAACATCCCCTACGCGCAGGCCGTCGCCCGTGTCGATCGCCGACGACGAACCATTCGCGCAGTCGCCATAGTCACAGCGTTGATTCTCTTGATGTTTCTTGTCCGCATGATCTAAAAGGCGCCCCGTGCTCTACGACATCAGCCCACCGATAACGAACAACCTCGCCGTCTGGCCCGGCGACACTCCGCCAACGCGACATGTGCTGCTCGACATCGCCAAGGGCGACACCATCACACTTTCAACATTGCGCGCCACCGTTCATCTTGGCGCCCACGCCGACGCGCCCAGTCACTATGGCGCCAATGCAAACACGATCGACCTCCAACCGCTCGACCGCTACCTCGGCCCGTGCCAACTCATCACCGCAAACATCGCCCCCGGCGCGCGTGTCTCGCTCGATCACCTTTCAACTCCAATCACACAACCCCGCGTGCTCATACGCACCAACACCTATCCAGATTCGACTACATTTACAGAGGATTTTGCCGCCCTTGAGCCCGCCCTCATGCACTCCCTTGCCGACGCAGGCGTCACACTCGTCGGCATCGACACCCCCAGCGTCGATCTGTTCGACTCAAAAGATCTGCCCGCCCATCACACTGCGCTCCAGCGCGACATCGCAATCCTCGAGGGGCTCGTGCTGACCAATGTCCCCGACGGCTTCTACGAACTGATCGCCCTCCCGCTCAAGCTGGTCGGTTTCGACGCCAGCCCAGTCCGAGCGGTGTTGCGGACAACATACGACTGAAATAGTCGACTGAATCAGATCGTTGCGATCACCTTGAGCTCCACTGCGATCGGTGTCGGCAGTGAACCAACTTCAATCGTCGTGCGCGTCGGGTTTGGCATTCCCTCACCAGCGAAGTGCTGCGCATAGAGCCGATTGAACTGAGCAAAGTCGCGCTTCATATCCGTCAAAAAGACCTGCACATCGACGATATTTTTCCACGAAGACCCGGCATCTTCGAGAATAGCGCGCACATTATTGAAGCAACTGACACACTGCGCCTCGATGTCGCAATCGACAATTTCGCCCGCATCATTGAGCGTGACGCCCGGAATAGCTGCAGCCCCTCGCTTCCTCGGCCCAACCCCCGACAGAAAGAGCAACTCGCCAACCCGCCGCGCGTGCGGGTACGCCCCCACCGGCTCCGGGGCGCGATCACTGTTCAATGCGATGTCTTTGTCCATGTGTAAGTACAATCGTGTTAGTTCTGCATCAACAGGCCCGTGCCGATCACAGCGTTATCTTTCAAGTTTCACGCACACGTTTTTCGGCTCAGTAAAGAAACGAAGCGCATCGCTCCCCCCCTCCCGGCCGAGCCCCGATTGTTTCATCCCGCCAAAGGGAGTGCGCAGATCGCGCACCATCCAGCAGTTGATCCACACCACGCCCGCTTCGAGCGCCGCCGCGACACGATGCGCCCGATTGAGATCGCGCGTCCACACCATTGATGCCAAGCCATACCGCGTTCCATTGGCCAAACTGATCGCATGCTCTTCACTCTCAAACGGCGCCACCGTGACCACCGGGCCGAAGATCTCCTCTTGCTGCGCAGCGCATGCCGAATCAAGCCCGGTCAAAATGGTCGGTTCATAAAAAGAACCATTATTGCAGCGTTCATTGGGCGGCTCAGCACGACTCCCGCCACAACGAACGACGGCGCCTTCAAGCAGCGCCCCATCAACTGCGCTCTCGATTTTCTCAAGATGCTCCGCCGACGTGACCGCGCCAAACATGGTTGATTCTTCAGCCGGATCGCCGACTCGCCATTCGCTCGCCTTTTCCACAAGCGCCTCAACGAACCGATCATGTATCGACCGCTCAACCAAGATGCGCGACCCACACAAACAAATCTGCCCCTGATTGGTGAAGGCCGCGCGAGCCGCAGTCTCCACAGCCTTCTCGAAATCCGCGTCGGCAAAGATAATGTTCGGGTTCTTGCCGCCCAGTTCGAGCGATACCCGTTTGAACATCGGCGCCGCGACTGCTGCAAT
>CAYMQF010000067.1:0-12087 GCA_964392425.1 uncultured Phycisphaeraceae bacterium | reverse complement strand
TGACGGCAACGGCTGGAAAGATATTTATCTGACGAACTACCAGCCCGGAGCCGGGGGATCGCAGGATGTTCTCCTGATGAACCAGGGCGCGGGTGTGTTTCTCGATGAGACTGTTGCTCGAATGGGTGCGCTTCGCAACAGCGCCTTCGGCACCGGCGTTGAGATCCGCGACATCGACAACGATGGCGATCTTGACATCACCAAAACGTCGACGCTGTACAGCGTCGCGCCTTGGAACCAGGTCGGAATCTTCCCGCTCTTCAATGACGGAACCGGCAATTTCAGCTGGACCGGCATGAAGCTCGGCGGGAGCGACCCGTACATGTTCACCGTGGTTGACCTCAACGGCGACGGAAAACTCGATGTCTACGCGGAGAAGGACAGCCAAGACGCGGTCAACATCGCATCGACGATTACGCCTGACGTGGACGTCGCCTACATCACTACGACGCTGACGACTTCTCCTCGCACGGCTGGGTTCGGCGGCAACGTCAAATCAGTCGATATCGATGGGGATGGCGATCTGGATATGGGCGTTGGCTCCATCGACGTGGACATCCAAAACTGCGGCACGTCAAACGGTTTTGCGCTCCTCGAAAACCCAGGCACAGGCATTCTGTTTGACCCGTTTGGAGCGGCGCCAAACTTCAATGTTCAGGCGCACGACTTCCACTTCCTCGACATCAACAACGATGGATGCCTGGACCTCTTCATGGGTCTGTGCACGGGCTACCAAGTGTTTATCCAGAACACGGTTGGCTGCGGCATCGCGCCGGGTGTGGGTGATTTCAACGGAGATGGGTTCGTGAACGCTGCCGACCTTGCGATTCTGCTGGGGTTGTGGGGAAGCCCCGGAGCGGCGGACTTGAACAATGATGGGACGACCGACGCCTCTGACCTGGCCATTCTGCTGGGCAACTGGGGCTGATCTTTCCGCTTCAATCAGGTTCATAATCGAATGACGATACTCGGCCCGGGTGCTTTTGCCCGGGTCGTTTTTTTTTGATGTCGCCAATGATGTCGGTTGCTGGGCAGTGTGAATCACATGTGTTCGAGTGTATCGATGCCGAGCGTCGTGAGCCCGGATTCGAGCACCCTCCCGGTCAGGGCGCACAGTCGCAGGCGCGAAAGGCGGGTGGACTCGTCGGGCGCCTTGAGGACGGGGCAGTTCTGGAAGAAACCATTGAACGCGGTCGCCAAAGAGAACAAATGATTGCACAATCGATGGGGTTGCAAGGAGTCAGCGGCGCTCTGGATTGCTGCGGGATGTCGCAGGATTTCAAGCGCCAGTGTTTTTTCCGCAGGCTCTGTCACGCGCAGCGCTGGGCATGATTGGGGAGTTGGCGCCGAGGTTCGGGAGAGCGTGGCGGGGTTGACGCCGAACTGTTCGTGCGCTTTTCGGATGATGCTTTTGACGCGGACCAGCGCGTATTGCATGTATGGGCCGGTGTCGCCCTCGAACGCGAGCATCCGGTCGAAGCTGAAGACGTAATCCTTGATGCGGTCGTTGGAGAGGTCGGCGTATTTGATCGCGCCGATGCCGACCGCCTCTGCGATGCGAGCTCGTTCGTCGTCGGGGAGATCGGGGTTTTTCTTGGCGACCTCGGCGCCGGCCCGCTGGACCGCTTCATCGAGCAGGTCGGCGAGTTTGACGTTGTCGCCCGAGCGTGTTTTGAAGGGCGTGCCGTCTTCGCCGAGCACGGTGCCGAACGCAGCGTGTTCGAGTGTCGCATCGACTCCATCTTGCCTGGTCGCGTAGCCCGCTTTGCGCGATGCAGCGAAAACTTGCCGAAAGTGCAACGATTGGCGCGCATCGACCGCGTAGATCAGGCGATCTCCGCCGAGCTTTTGGACGCGCCTGCGGACGCCGGCCAGATCGGTCGTTGCGTAAAGAAACCCGCCGTCACTTTTGCGGATGAGCAAAGGCTCCGCGATCCCCGCATCATCGAGCTTGACGACGATCGCGCCCCGGCTTTCCTCCGCGACGTTGCGCGCGAGCAGATCGTCGACGACGCCGGCCAACTCGTCGCGGTAGGTCGATTCACCTGCCGTGTCCGCTTCGCTGACTTTTGTTCCAAGGCGTTGGCAAGCGCGCATGCACTCTGTGAGTGTGACATCAGCGATGCGCCGCCACAGTGCGAGTGTTGCTTCGTCGCCGCTTTGCAATGCGATCAGTGTTTCCTTGGCGCGGGCGATTGCTTCATCAGCGCTGGCTACTTGTTCTTCAAGCTCTGCAAGCGCTTTGGGGCCGAGATCAAACTTGTGGACCGCTTCGAGCCCCTTGCGGTCGGCGGTGGATTCGAGCTTTGCATCCTTATAGATCGCGTCGAGATCGTCGAGCGTGAGGGCGTCGAGATCGAGTGCGCCTGCTTCGCATTTTTCCTTGACTTTGGCAGCGACCATCGCGATGGGCAGCCCCCAGTCGCCGAAGTGGTTTTGGCGGATGACGCGATGCCCCAGGCGTTCAAAGAGGCGGGCGAGCGTGTCGCCGATGACGGTGGCGCGGAGATGCCCGACGTGCATTTGTTTGGCGAGGTTCACGCCGCACAGGTCGACGACGACGGTGTGCTGGTCAGCTTCAGCGGGCGGGACCACTCCCAGTTCGGGTTCATCCATCGCGTCGAGCAGGTCGGCGAGCGCGTCAGCACGGAGTGTGACGTTGATGAATCCCGGGCCGGCGATCGCGGTGTTCGGGTCGATCGGCTCAGCGATGTCAGCAAGGTCAAGATGCTCGACGATTCTGTGCGCGATGTCGCGCGGCGGGAGGCCCAGCGATTTGCCCAGCGCCATCGCAGCATTGGACTGGAAGTCTCCAAACTTGGGGTTGCGCGACGCAGTGATGAGCGGGTCGATCTGCTCAGGCGCCTGCTCACCCAAAGCTGCACGGATCGCAGCACAGAACCGCTGGGCGAGAATCTCGATGGGGTCACGCAAACTGGGCATCGGGCGGGCAGTGTAGCGGCGGGACTGGCTCACGCGCTGAAAACAGGCTCACCGATGGGTGAAAAGTCGAGGTTCTCGGTGTTGGATCAAGATCAGAGTTTCAGATCGCCCAGGCCGAGCCCTTCGCCAAAGCCGCCGCCCCGCAGGCCGGAACTGGCGTCGGATTGCTTGGCTTTTTGTGTGGCTCGTTCGCGCATGCGGCGTTGGGCGGGGGTCTCCTTGCGGATTTCTTCCTCGCTTCGTGCCTCTTCGCCTTTGCCTCTGGAGCTTGCGGGGGCTCTGGTGGTCTGCTTGACGCTCAATGAGATTCGCTGCTTCTCGGGATCGAAGCTGAGCACTTTGACTTTGACCGCCTGCCCGGTTCGCACCGCGTCTTCGACTTTGCGAATGCGCTGCCATTCCAGTTCGGAGATGTGGACGAGACCTTCGACGCCGGGCGCCAGTTCGACGAACGCGCCAAACGCGGTGGTGCGCGTGACCTTGCCGGTCGTGACCGTCTCAGGCGGGAACTGTTCAGCAGCAGCGGTGTAGGGGTCCGGCTGTGTCTGCTTGAGCCCGAGGGAAAGTCGTTTGTTGCCCCAGTCGAGCTTGAGAATCTGAACGGTGATTTGATCACCTTCCTTGACGACATCTTCGACTTTCTCAACGCGCGTATGGCGGAGGTCGGAGATGTGGACGAGGCCGTCGATGCCGCCGAGATCGACGAACGCGCCGAAGGGCATGATCTTGCGGACGACACCTTCGATGTTCTGGCCGACTTCGAGTTTGGTCTTCAACTCTTTGAGTTGCTCTTCGCGCTCTTCAGCAACGACGGATCGGCGGTTGAGGATGATCCGGCCGCGACCTTGTCGGTCGATGCGCTCGACTTTGCAGCGTACCTTTTCGCCTACGAAAATCGAGAGATTTTCGATGTGGTGCGTGTCGACCAAGCTTGCCGGCATGAACGCGTCGTGGTGAGCGATATCGAGTTTGAGCCCACCCTTGTTTGCTTCGACGACGCGCGCTTCGATGACCTGCCCCGGCTGGAGCAGTTCCCAGTCCGCCTTTTGGACGGCGCCCGGACGCGAGCACATATAGAGCTGCTCGTTGGAGTCGAAGCGGTCAACAATGAGTTCGAGGTCGTCGCCGACCTTGGGCAGTTCGTCTTCTTTCCATTGCGCGCGAGGCGCCACACCCAACTCTTTGGGTGAAAACTCAACGAAGAGGTCTTTGGGGCCGACCGAAACCACGGCGCCGGTGCGGTGCTCGCGTCCTGCTTCGATGACGCGCGGGCCGCGGATCGCAGCTTTGTGCGCGGGCTGAGAGGACGCATCGTCTCCCATGCCCCCCATGGCTTTCATCGCTTCGTCGATCTCGCGTTCGAGTTCAGGCGAAAGTTTGGAGCCGGTCTTCGGCGCAGCGACTGACGATTCCGCTGGCGCGGGGCTTGCGTCGGAGGGTGGTTCAGTGGGCGCCATGCTCGGATCGGTCGATGGAAGTCCCGGGCTGTCAGACGTGATGTTCTCGTTCTCACTCATTGGAGGTGTTCTAGCTGTGCAAAGTGTGGAACGAATGGCGGTGTGCTCGCCATGCCGTTCGTCCCGAATCACGACGCGGCGAGACGGAACAGTCTACCGCGTTGTGGTCAGAGGGGTAGGGGGAGAATCGGGGGCCGGGCGGGCAGCGAGTTTTTTGATCCGCAAGGCGCCCCTGTTGACACTGCCGGGCCTCACTGGTGCAATGGCTTGCTCAGCGGGCCGAATCCGAGTGGAACCTTCCCTCAGGCCCAGACGTATCTTGATGGTGGGCATCGAGGCGGGTTGCGCGCTCCTTGTGGGCAAGTGGTCGGTTTGATGCCTATGTATCCATCTTTTCTTGAGGGATTCGAGCACCGGTTGGTGGTAAAGGAGTAGGTATGGCGTCATCCAATGCATGCTGGGGCATCGAGCTCGGCGCCGGGGCTATCAAAGCCCTGAAGCTGGTTCGCGAAGGCGATGAGAATGTCCGTGTCGAGGATTTCATCGTCCTTCCTCATAAGAAGGTGCTTTCGACGCCTGATCTGGACCAGGACGAGGCGATGCGCGTCGCTCTGGGAACCTTGATGAGTCAGTACGACCTCTCCAAGGCGACGATCGCGATCTCGGCGCCCGGGCATGGAGCCTTCCTGCGGTTTGCACCGCTGCCCCCCGTCGAGCCGAAAAAAATCGACAACATCGTCAAATATGAAGCGATGCAGCAGATCCCGTTCCCTCTCGAAGAGGTCGAGTGGGACTACCAGACGTTCACGCGGGAAGATTCTCCTGATGTCGAGGTCGGCATCTTTGCGATCACCCGCGAGCGCGTGATGGAGCGGCTCAACCTGTGCAGCGAAGCCAATCTCCACCCCAACGTGCTGAATCTCTCCCCCGTCGCGGTGTACAGCGCGATGGCGTACGACATGGGGTTCACGGAGAACACGGAAGGCACGGTTATTATCGATATCGGCGCCGTCGCGACGGATCTGATCGTCGCGGACGCTGGGCGGGTGTGGGTCCGAACCTTCCCGCTAGGCGGGCATTCGTTCACCGAGGCGGTCGTCAATGCGTTCAAACTCCCCTACACCAAGGCGGAAAAGCTCAAGCGTGAAGCGGAGCAGTCCAAGCACAAACGACACATTTTCCAGGCAATGAGGCCGGTCTACACCGATCTTGGGCAGGAAGTGCAGCGCTCGATCGCGTATTACAAGCAGCTCCACCCGGAGTCTGAGATCAAGCGTGTCATCGGGCTGGGCTCGACGTTCCGCCTGATCGGGCTGCGGAAATATCTCAGCCAGCAGCTTCAGATCAATGTGACACGATGCGAGAGTTTTCGGCGTCTCAATGTGGAGGGGGCTGCGGAGGTTGATTTCCAGTCTGCGACGCTCGGGATGACCACTGCGTATGGGCTCGCACTGCAGGGGCTTGGCCTCGCGGCGATCGACGCCAACCTGATTCCTGCAACTGTGGTTCGCGAAGAAGTCTGGAAGAAGAAGTCGCCTGTCTTTGCAGCTGCAGCAATCATTGCTCTTGCTGCGGGCGGCGCGAGCTTCATCAGGCCCATGCTCACTTCTCGTGCTGCGGAGACAGCAAGCAGCAATCCGGAAGTGGCGCAGGTCCGGCAGATCAAAAATCAGGGGAAACAACTTCGCGATCAATGGCAAACGATCAGCCAGAGTGGGCAAATCGGCTATTCCGCAGAAAATGTGCTCCACCTGTTCGATCGACGTGATCTGTTCGAATATGTGGCGCAGGATGTGGCGTCGATGATTGCGACAGCGCCCCCGACTCAGCCGGGCGGCTACGAACTCAAGGACGTTCGGATCAACTATGAAACGCCGTCGGGAGGTTCACCGAAATGGATCGTCACCGGCGGAAGTGGGAGAGGTCGAAACGCTGCTCCCGCAAGGCGGTCCGGTGGCGGCGGTGGAGGCGGAGGCTCGATGGGAGGCCCTGGCGGCGGAGGCTCGGGTTCCTTCAGCAGCTCTCAGAGGCGCAGTCGACGACCGGGGCAAAGCGGTCAGCCTGCGAAGCCGGATCAACGATTCGGCGTCCTCGACATCACGATGACCGTTGAATCGGACAATCCCGGGCTTGGCGCCTTTGTTGATAAAACGCTCCTCGCCTGGCTCCGGGACAACGCTGATCGGCCCGGTTCGCCGTACACGTTCACCACGCCCTCGGCGGACGATATTTCGATTCAGGAAGTTGATGACGAGTCAGGAGATCGGAACACACCCGCCCGGGCGTCGACGCCTGCTCGTTCGGGGAGTACGGCGGGCGCTCCAGGCGCAGCAGCTGCGACTCTCGATCTGATTGCACCGCTCCCCTCGATTGATACACAGGTCGACGACGCTACGCGGTACCAATACACCATTCATTGGCGAGCGACACTCAAAGAGCCTGACAAGGTGATCAGCCTCTCGACCGGTGACGAGTCGGCTGAGGCGCCATCGCAGGAGGCAAGCCAATGAAACGCATTCTTGGATTGGTCAAAAAGAACCTCATCATCGTCGTTTCGGTCGTCGTTGCGCTGGCGTCCTTCCCGACTCTCTACATTCTCAGCAGTGGGTGGGAAAAGAAAGTTCGCACTGAAGTCGAGCAGAAAGTCAGCTCGGACCTGCGCGAACTCAACCAGATCAATGTCAAATACCAAGCGCCTAGCTTGGACCCCACCGCTCCAGCGGTTGAGTTTTCAGGAGTGCCCAACGAGCCGACCTCGCTGGCGATCCAGAAGTATCTCGCCTCGCTCGCTCAAGAATCTCAACGGCTCAATGAGCTTGCTCTGCGGTGGAACAATCCCGATCGGCAGCCCCTTGTTGACGGTCTCTTTCCGGAGCCGAGCGAGGCACAAAGGCAGACAAAGCTACAGGAAATGGCTCGTATCTGGCCCGACGCGGTGAGAGATCTTCTCCGTCAGGCTGGCGCCGGGATGCCCCCTGATCCCGAGCTGGTGTATGAACAGCTCCAAGCACGCCTGTCGGCGGAACGGCAACGGCTGCTGGGTGTCTCTGCGGGTGAAGATGCCGTGTTGTCGCCCGAAGCGAGCATGGAGATACAGGCGGCGCTCGGCGCCGAACGGCTGGAAATCTACCGCTCGCGCGCTGATCAACTGCACTTTTATGCGTCCGATGACGCTCTGGCCGGCGTCGTTCGGTGGGACGAAACGCGAGGCGCCCCTCCCCTCGAACTCGAATGGGAGTGGCAACACAAATACTGGGTTTTTGAGGACACGATCCGGGCGCTGACCGTCGCCAACACCGATCAGGCGGGGCAGCTCGCGTCACTGATTGATGGGCCGATCAAACGTGTTGAGCGGGTCGCGGTGCAGCCTTGGGATCTCGAAGCGATTTCCTCAGCCACCACACCTCCTCCTCCCACGGTGAGTTTGACGGGGCCGATTCCGCAGGACTACGAAGTGTCGCCGACGGGCCGAACGGCCTGGCCCAGCGGTCAAAATCCACTGTACGACATTCGCTATGTCGACTTGGCGCTGGTGGTTGATTCGAGCCGAATCGCGCAGGTGGTCGACGCCTTTCCCCGCGCGGGGCTGATGTCGGTGGTGAGTTTGTCGATCGAATCGTACGACCCTCAGCCTGACTTGCAGGAAGGGTTTTTCTACGGGCCTGGCAATCTGGTTCGGCTGCGCATGCGTGTCGAAACGCTGTGGATGCGTCAGTGGATGGCCCCAATGATGCCCGCGACAGTGCGCGCCGCATTGGGTGTTCCTGATGAATGGGCCTCGCCAAAGAGCGACACTGACAGCGACGTTGTAAATGAAGAGAACGCACCGGGCGTCGGCTGAGCCGCGCTACGAAGATAGGACAAGATATGAGCCCCAAGGGTCTGAAACGGATCGAGCTGCTGGCTGACAAAGCCTTTCTCGGTGTCTTTGCGCTGCTGTTCCTGTTGATCATCGCATCGCAGTTCGTCGGCTCGGGAGCCAATGTCAAGATTGGCAACGAAGAAGTCGGCGTCGAGAGCGCGTACAAACAAATCATCGACACCGCCAAAAGCCTGCAGGCGCAGATGAATATCGATGCTGCGGACCCGCGCGTCCCGTCTGCGACGGTGGATATTGCCGATCGTCTGGAGGAGCGTCTTGCGTCGGCGCCGATCCCTCCCGTCGCGGTGGCGCTGGGTCGGCCCTTCGTGGTCGAATCCTCCGGCGCGAGCGTGGCGGGTGACAATGGAGCGTATGCGCTACCCCAGCCGCCCACGCCGGGCGTGCCGATGGCCAAAGTGTTTGGTGGCTCGCTCGATCCCTACGTCATCGAGGCGCATCCTGAGTTGAAAGGCGCCATGCTCGGCGATCCCAATCGCCAGCCTTACGATCTCTTCGCAATCAGTGTGCAGGCGACGTTTGACGCGCAGGCATACCGCCGATTGCTTGATGCGGACCCGGACGGCGCCGGTGAGTTGGCGCCAATCCCCAGGCAATGGTGGCGCAATCGACTTGAGATTCTCGACGTGCGAGTGAGTCGGCGCGAAGTGTTTGCTGATGGTTCGTTCGGATCGGAGACACTGCTGCCGCCCTTGCCGGGTGTCGTGAGTCTGCGCGACCAGCTTGGCAGCAACCACATCGTCGGTGAGTTCAACTCGCTGGTGCGGCAAGCTTCGGTGTCCGCGGGGATGATCCGCCAACCTCTCTTTTTCAATCTCATTGCTGGGGAACCTTGGTCGCCGCCCATGGATTCTGCTGACGCTGCGTCGTCGGATCCTCGAGCGATTCAGCTTCGCAACCTCCGCCGATCGATTGCGGAGATGGAGCAGAAGATCGCTGAACTCAGGAAATTGTCCTTTCTCAAGACAGACAGTTTGGTCGGCTACGCTGCAGCCAAACAGCCGGTGGGGCGTCCGGGCGGAGGCTCCAGACCCGGCAAAGCCAAAAAAGACGACAAGAACAAACGTCAGCAGCTAACCAAAGCTCGTATCCAAGAGCTGACTACTCAGCTTGAGTCTCTCCAAGAGCGCGAGACAACCCTTGTCGCCTCGATGCGAGCTGACGGGATCAATCCTGAGACCGGGCAGAAGCTGGCGCCTGATCCCCTGGCGATGGCTCTCCCGCCTCGCCTGCAGGAGGAAGATGAGATCGCTGTCTGGGCGCACGATGTCCACGTCGTGCCCGGCGTGAGCTACCAGTACCGCGTTGAGCTGGTCTTCCCCAACCCGTTGATGGGCTATCAGCAGAGCATGGCGCCTGAGGCCCGCTCCCTCGGGGAGATCACCACGCTGACGACGGAGCCCTCAGCGTGGTCTGAGCCGATCATGACGCCCAAGCTGGAGTACATGTTTGTCGATCGCGCCACACCCCAGGCGTCGGACGACGCGGTCGGCGACACCCGTGCCGTCGCGACGGTCGATCTCTATCGTTTCTTCTATGGATACTGGAGAAAAGGCCAGACGCGCGTCCATGCGGGCGACATGATCGGCGACCAGATCGCTCTGGAACAGCCGCTACCGATCTGGGATCTCACGGGCGGAGCCCCAGTTCAGACCGAAGAATTCAACGGCCCGGTCCCCGCCATGACGGACCTTTTTCTGCTCGATGTGGTGACGGAGCCTGCGCCGGGTCAGGCGGGCCCGGGCGGCGGTCGAAATAAGACTCGCGAGGCTGCCATCATCGGCGCCGCCGATGGGGATGTGACCGTTCGCAGGCCGTCGGTTGACGCTGTCAGCCCGCTGCGAAATGTGCTGGAAACCTCGGTAAAAGCAGGACTAACTGCTCAGCCTCGCACGCCAACCAAAGAGCTGAAAAAGCGCGGCCCAGGAGCACCGGGGGGGGGGCAGGCGGCGTCGCCAGCCGGTCGTCCCGCACGACAAACCCCCGCTCCCCAGCGCCCCAGAAGGGGCGGCGGACTGGGCGGGCCAGGCTGATTGTTGAAAAATTGAGGTCGGCTTGACAGCCGCTTTGAGATCGGTACACTTTTCCGTTCGCCCCAGAAGGCTGGGCGAGGTGGTGGCTCGGAACTTTGAAAAGACCGAATCACCCGAAGCATGCGGGGCTCGACTCCGTTGCTTCGGCTCTTTGACAACCGGATATGGATTGATTGTCGTGGTCGTTGTCTGACTCGGCTCGCCCCTACATGTACTGTGGGTCTTCTACTTTTTTACTACGCGAGCAGCAGTGGACAGCGACACACCGAGAAATCAAAGAAAGTCTGAGGCAATGAAAGTAAGTAAGTAAGTTTGTTGTGTGCGGCGATAGCGCAAAGATGCGTTGTTGTCTGGTGTCGTAGATCGTTCCATCCGGGCGACGTCCGGTTGGCGCGATCAAGCGAATAAGGGCACACGGTGGATGTCTTGGCGTCGAGAGGCGATGAAGGACGTGGCTACCTGCGAAAAGCCCGGTCGAGCTGGAAGCAAGCTGTGACCCCGGGATGTCCGAATGGGGAAACCCGGCCCGTAGAGGGTCATCACACACTGAATGCATAGGTGTGTGAAGTGAACCTGGAGAACTGAAACATCTCAGTACCCAGAGGAAAGGAAAGCAACCGCGACTCCGTAAGTAGCGGCGAGCGAAAGCGGATTAGCCAGTAGTGTCGTGAACCGTCTGGAAAGTCGGACCGCAGTGGGTGATAGTCCTGTAGCGGCATAGCTGGTGAGGCATAGAGTAGTGTCGAGCTCGTGAAACTCGGCATGAACATGGGGGGACCACCCTCCAAGCCTAAGTACTACTCGACGACCGATAGTGTATCAGTAAGGTGACTGAATGATGACAAGTACCCCTGTTAGGGGAGTGAAAGAGTACCTGAAACCGTGTGCTTACAAGCGGTCGGAGCCCTCCATTGGGGGGTGACGGCGTGCCTTTTGCATAATGAGCCGGCGAGTTGCTCTCTACGGCAAGGCTAAGGTCTATCGGACCGGAGCCGGAGCGAAAGCGAGTCTGAATAGGGCGAATAGTCGTATGGGGCAGACGCGAAACCCAGTGATCTACCCATGGGCAGGTTGAAGGGCGGGTAAAGCCGCCTGGAGGACCGAACGCACCAACGTTGAAAAGTTGGGCGATGACCTGTGGGGAGGAGTAAAAGTCTAATCATACTGGGAGATAGCTCGTTCTCTCCGAAATGTCTTGAGGGACAGCCTCACGTAGCAACCGATGGGGGTAGAGCTACTGGATGCCTTTGGGGCCCTACCCGGGTACCCAGGGCAACCAAACTCCGAATACCATCGGCCAAGGCGTGGGAGTGAGTCCGCGGGTGACAATATCCGCGGTCAAAAGGAAAACAGTCCAGACCGCCAGCTAAGGCCCCTGATTTCCGCTAAGTTCTTAAGGAAGTCGAACTGCCATGACAGCCAGTATGTTGGCTTAGAAGGAGCCATCATTTAAAGAGTGCGTAATAGCTCACTGGTCGAGGAGTTCGGCGCCGATAATGATCGGGAATAAGCGGGAAGCCGAAGCTGCGGGCTTCATCTTCGCAAGAAGTTGGAGCGGTAGGAGAGCGTTCCTCTCAGCGACGAAGCGATCCCGGAAGGGTTCGTGGAGCGTGAGGAAGTGAATATGCCGGCTTGAGTAACGATAAAGCAGGTGAAAATCCTGCTCGCCGTAAGCCTAAGGGTTCCTGGGGAAGGTAAATCCGCCCAGGGTTAGCCGGATCCTAAGGCGAGGCCGAAAGGCGTAGTCGATGGACAGCAGGTTAATATTCCTGCG
>CAYMQF010000066.1:7856-12094 GCA_964392425.1 uncultured Phycisphaeraceae bacterium | reverse complement strand
CGGATCAATCCGCTGAAGCAAGCCCCACGCGTCGATCCGCGCACGCTCGCCAAACAGTTTGTCCTCAGTCGGTGAAGAGAAAACTCCGTACACCACGTTTTCAACTTGCTCATCGGGGTGCAGCGCTATGAGCGCGGCGCGCTCGGGGCGGTCATCATCAGCAGGCTCGAGAACAACGCGTGACCAACTGCGCACGAGAGCCGGCGTCAGTTCAGTCCACTGCTGATCAACCGCGAGGTCGCATACCTTGCCAATAACCGTCCAGTCCGTCTCGGTTGGCAGCAGCAGAGAGAGCATGTTCGCCGTGTCCTCCCGGTCGTCTTCGAGCAGCGCTTCAATCGCGATGATGCGAAGAACATTGGATGTTCCCCGGCGCCAGGCAATCCCCTTGAGCGCTTCCCGACCCACCTTCTGTTCTACCAGACCTTCAGATAGATCCGAAGCAAGCTGCTCAACCGCTGCGACCCGGTCGTTGCGCGTGGCGTCGGGCGAGGAGAGTGTCGCCGACGGATCCGCTGCGGGGTCCGAAGATATCGCGCAGCCAGCGAGCAGTGCGCCAGCCCAAAGCAGCGCAAGACATGACCAAACGGATGATGGTTTGTTCAACATGATCTCTACAGGATACACCCATTGGCGATCGAGCCGGGCGTCCGACCCCTCCCGCTGGCAAAGATGTGGGCGAGCGCTCGCGTTGGCCATCATGCCCCCAGTGGCTACCATCCTTGTGAGTTAGGAAAGAACATGAGCAAACGAGCAAGCAGCGACAATACGGACAGCGATCTGCGCCAGCGCATCCTCGCAGTGCTCGACCTCATCAGGCCTGCCATCCAGAGTGACGGCGGGGACATCGAGTTGGTCTCTGTCAACACGGACGGCGTCGTCCAGATCCGATTCCTCGAAGCGTGCCAGGGGTGCCCGTCGAGCAGCATGACGCTCAAGTTTGGGATCGAAGAAAATCTCAAAAAGAATGTGCCCGAGGTCACTGCGGTCATCGAAGCGCCATGACCGAGGTTTGGCTGCTTCGCCGTTCTCAAGCGATGACGCCAATCCGGCCAGCTCAACCATTTCACCGCCCGATTCGGCTCTCCGGTCCAAGCGACGCCAGCGATTGAAGCGTTCTCGGACGCGCGGAATAGGTGTCGACTTTTGAGTTCTCCCTGCTAAACTGTGATGTGGTGGAAATGGAAAACGCCTGCATCGTGTCAGGCACATGGACAGGAGGTCCTACTATGCTCGTGATTACACGTCGCGAGGGCGAAGAGGTGGTGATCGGCGATCCAAGCAACCCGATCGGGGTTGTGCGCATCGCTGGAATCCGTGGTGATCGAGTTCGCATTGCGTTCGATTTTCCGCGAGAGATCGACGTACACCGCAGAGAGATCGCCCAACAGATCGTCGAAGAGCTTGAGACATCCACGCTGATCAAACTCGTCACCTGATTCGTTGACACACTGCGCGTTGCCGCTGGGGCTCACTTTCCCTGAGGATCGTCCGGCGGAGTCGTAGTCTGCGCGCTGTCGTCGATCGGCGCCAGCGGTTCGGATGAATCGTTATCCTTGTGCGCATTGCGCGCATTCAACGGCTGCCACTCCACGCGGGCGGCGCCCAAGAGCGTGCCCGTCGCAAACGCAAGATCAACTTTGGCGATTTCGTAATCGGTCACCGCGCGAATCTCTGCGAGCTGCGCGTCTGCAAGACGAGTGGCGGTGTCAAGCACGAAGGTGCTCGTGCTCATCCCGACTTGGAATCGGCGCTGCTCAGCACGAAGTGTGCGGGCTGCAAGAATCGACGATTGTGACGCCGCGAGAATGCGCTGCCAGCCGGACTGAATATTGTCAATCGCGTCGAGCACTTCCTGCGTGATGGAGAGTTTGCGCGCATCGCGCGACGAAAGGCGTTGCAGCCGTTGAAGAATCGAGCGCTGGACGCGCGCTTTGGCTGCTTCGTTGCCGATGGGTATTTCCGCAGATAGACCAAGCACCCAATCTCGAAAATCGCTCGACCGCATAACGTCAAAAGATCGCCTCAGCCCGCTGCCCAAACCGTTGATTCGGTAGGTGTAATCGAGCGTGAAGAGAGGCAGAGCGCTGTTGCGGTCGAAAGCGATTGTGCTTTCATCAATCGACAACTGCAACTCAAGTTCGAGCAATTCCATGCGATGATCGAGCGCTTCATCGACGAGCGCCTTCCGATCCAGGCGATACTCCACCGGGTCAGGAACGCTTTCAGGCACGAGCATGACCGGCGTGTCGAGGGTAAGCCCGGGCACATTGATCAGTCGCTTGATCTCCCTTTGGCGAAGATGGATGTCGTTGAGCGCGATGATGATGGACTCCAGCCGTTGCGCCACCCCTTCCTGAGAACGGAGGACTTCAATCTCAGCGACATCGCCCGCGTCTGCCCGGCGCTGCGACTGCTTGAGCTGAGTGTTGGCGAGTTCGTACTGCTGTTGGGCGACATCGAGCGCCTCACGGGCCGCGTACAAACGCCAATACGCTCGATCAGCCGCTGCGATCTGGCGGATGATTTCGAGCTTGGTCCGCGTCTCGGACACTCCCGCGTTGAGCGCCGCGACACGAAGGGGATGCGTGGCGGAGCGTCGGCCGGCCCCTCGCAACAACGGCTGCGTAATCGAAAACTCCATATTCGATGTGTACGAAGGGTTGAGTGTGCTGAACGGGTTGTTGGTTTTGGTTCGATTGAGGGGCAGCCGAACCGTGACTTCACCCCCCGTCCGTAATGGCACTCGCACTCCAAGGTCATAGTCAAAGGTGTTGACCTGGCCGCCGATCAGTGTCGTTGCGGTGGGCCGAGTCAGGTCGTTCATCCGCAGATTGGATGTGAACACCGCTTCCCACGCTGCTTCTTCCACCGACAGTGATTCGCGAGCAATCGAAGGATCAACCATGGAGACTTGGAGATCAAGATTATTTTCGAGAGTCCAGACGCGAGCTTTCTCAATCGAAAAAGCCATCTCCTTCATCCCTTTGAAAGGATTGAGCGGATGAGAAAGCACGTTGTCATCCGGCGATGACACTCCCTCTTTCTCCTGCATCGCGCTGAGATCCATCGGCGTCACATTCCTCAATCGCTGGCGAGGCAACGCAGGACCGTAGTCCGAATCGACAGTTCGGAACGGATTACTACACCCGATCAAAGCCGCCAGCACAGCGAAACAGAGAACGAAGAAAGCGGCCGGTTGTATTTTATTCATGCCTGAGAGCCTCGATCGGATCCAAACGAGCAGCTTTGATAGCGGGGAACATTCCGAAGATCACGCCGACACTCGCAGAAAACACAAACGCGAGCACGATCGCCCAGAGAGGAATCTCCGCGTGTTCCAACGGCGTGCCCGGCATATTTTGCAACACAAGAGTCATCGTCTGCCCGAGCACCAGCCCGATCAGCCCGCCGACGACACACAGGACAACCGCCTCAACAAGAAACTGCATCAGGATAATGCTGGGTCGGGCGCCGACCGCTTTGCGCAGACCGATCTCGCGCGTGCGCTCGCTCACGGAGACGAGCATGATGTTCATGATTCCGATGCCCCCCACCAGCAGCGAGATGCTGACAATCCCGCCCGCGACTGCGGTCATCCCCGCAGCGATGCCATTGAACTGATCGATCGCCTGCTGGGTCGCAAAGATGAAAAACGTGTCTTCATCTTCAGGCTCCAACCCTCGCAAAGTTCGGAGAGTCGCGCGGATCTGCGCCTGCGCTTCATCAGCAGCCTCGGGACTGGTCATCTGCGCAAACGCGTCGCGGATCCACAAGCCATTGTCGAGCTTCATTGAAGTCGAAAGAGGAGTGAATATTTCGCTGCGCACATCCCCGCCGCCGAACATGGGCGACACTTCTTTAGTTTCGACGACACCGACGATGAGGAACCGGAGATCATCGACCATGATGTAATCGCCGATTGGGTCAAGATCGAGGTTGAGCTCTTCGATGGCGAGATCATTGATGATGCAGACGTAGCGTTTTGCTTCTTCATCGATCCGGTTGAACTCGCGCCCCAGCACGACATGCCGATCGGTGATTTCGTGCCATGCGGGCCAGATGCCCATCACCAGAACGCCTTCCTTGACGACCTCTCCATATCGAATCGTATAGCTGTTGTAATAGCGAGGCGTGATGCGCGCGACCGCGGGGCAATGCTCGATGATCGCGTTGATCTCCGGCAAGGTGAGCTGCACCTGGCGAAAGTTCAGCTTATTTCGCATGGATTCGGGAAC
>CAYMQF010000066.1:0-7756 GCA_964392425.1 uncultured Phycisphaeraceae bacterium | reverse complement strand
GGAAGATCCGAACTGATCCGGCCGTCATGCAGTCGCACAATGCGCTCCGCGTGGCCAGCCACATCCTCTTCATGGGTGACAATCACAATCGTCTGCCCTTCATCGTGCAACTGCTTGAAAAGACCAATGATTTCATCGCCTGTCACCGAATCGAGATTGCCGGTCGGCTCGTCAGCAAGAATAATGCTGGGTGAAGTCACCAGCGCCCTCGCCACCGCGACACGCTGACGCTGCCCCCCCGAAAGTTGGTTGGGCTTGTGGTGCATCCGATCGCCCAGCCCCACCCGCTCCAGCGCGCGCTTGGCAGCACGGCGCGGGCCGAGCCAGCCACTCTTGGAGTACCGCAACGGCAGCATCACGTTGACCAGTGCGGTGGCGCGAGGCAAAAGCTCAAACGTCTGAAACACGAAACCGATCTCGGTGTTGCGCACGCGCGCCAGTTCTCCTGCGGACATTTTCTGGACGCGCTTGCCGTTGAGCGAGTAGGCGCCTGACGTCGGACGATCCAGGCAGCCGATGATGTTCATCAAGGTCGACTTCCCCGAACCGGATGGGCCCATGATCGCGACAAACTCGTTGCGCTCTATCATCAAGTCCACGTTGCGCAGAGCGTGAATGCGCTCGACACCCAGCTTGTAGGTCTTCCTGAGTTTGCGGATCTCGATCGAGGGCATGAAAAAGCCTTACTTAGAATGCTCGTCTTATCCGGCGCGCGATGCGACAGGCTCGGATTGTACGGGAGGCTCTTTGGCCGCCGGTTTGTCATCCGTCTCAGCGGCGACGGCGGTTTGTGCATCACGGGCTTGCTGTTCTTCTGCTGTGAGTTCAGCACGGATCACGGCGCCGTTTTCAAGATTTTGCAACTTGGCCCACGGGCCGATGACAATCTTCTGACCCGTTTCGAGCCCGCCCAGAATCACCGTGCTTCGCAGATCGCTCGAGCCGATGCGCACCGGCGTCGCCACAGCTTTCCCATCAACGAATCGATACACGATCCGAGCAAACGTCTTGTCGTGATTGACGTACGGCGAGTTGGCGATATCCAAAGGCAGCTCATCGATCCGAGCATCGAGCACCGCCTGGCTCGGCGCCAGAATCACATCCTCGATCGTTTCCACTTCAATGTCCACGTTGGCGGTGAGCCCCGAAAAAATCGTGCGGTCATCCTTGGGAATCAGCAGCACTTCGGTCTCGTAATATTTGGACCGATCCGCAGCAAAGGAGTGCTGAAGAGCGACTTTCATCACTCTCCCCTCAAACACTTCGCCGGGATACGCATTGATATGGATCCGGGCGCTCTGCCCGGCGCGCACCGGCGCCACATCGCTCTCGTCCACTTCCGTTTTGACGATCATCTCAGACAGGTCGGCGATTTCGAGAATCACCGTGCCTTGGTTATTCATCGTGCCCGTGACGACCAGCTCGCCGACTTCCGCATTGACCTTGGTCACCCGGCCGTCGATGGGAGAACGGATCTCTGCATACTTGAGATTTTCTTCGGTCCGCGCGACATCCGCCTTGGCTGAATCCACGTTCTTTTCCGCGGCGCGCAGCTCAGACTCCGCCCGCTTGAGCGAAGAATCCGCGGCGTCCAGATCCGCCTGACTCACATCAGCCGTTTTGAAGAGCGATTGAGATCGTTCCCAGTCCGCATTCGCATTGACGTACGTCGCCTGCGCGCCAGCAAGCCGAGCGGTCACGGCGCCAAAGTTTGCATACGTCGCGTCCAATCCCGCCTTGAGGTCCCGGTCGTTGAGTTTGAGAACGATGTCGCCCGCGTGGACTCGATCGCCCTCCTCAAAAGGAATCGCCACGATCTCAGCGGTGATTCGCGCAGAAATCTTGACGTTGCGAACCGGTTCGATTTCGCCCGGCGCACTGACCGTTCGCACCAAGCGGCCCGGTTCGACGGCTTGCAGCCGAACTTCTTCGCCAAGCTCGCCTCGCGACGCCTTGATCGCGTCCTTGATCTGTGGATACAGAAACACCCCGGCGCCGGCTATCACAAAGCCGATCACCAGAAGTGATCCAACAATCCACTTGATTACTTTCAATGTGCCGCCCATGGAATCCTCGCGATCATCAAAACATCTCACTCATCTGTGCTACAGCGGACCGACTCAGGCTCTCGGACTAATGAGATACCTGCCCCCACTTCTCAAGTTGCGACACGGGCGCGGCGGACACCCCATCTCGGCTGCTTCCCCAATCACGTCTCACGCTTTATCGGATTTGGCCGTTCAGCCTTTCACCCCTGTGGGCTCCATACTCATGGCGCCGGTGAGAGCGTAGGCTCTCAGTCTCCGGTTGGCGATCGACCCTGCAAGAATAAGAGTTGTTGACAACGCGCAAAAAACACCCCCGGGAGGCGAAATTGCCGCAGCCCGGGGGGTAATCGGAGTCACGCTTGTCGCTCGTCGCGGGATGAACCACGATCGAACCTTCGATTCACGAATGCATCATGGCATCAATCGAGTTTGAAGCGGCCGACGATTTCCTGAAGTTGTTCTGACTTGGCGGAGAGCTGCGCGGCTGCTTGCGCGGCCTGGCGAACGCCTTCTGTTGACTCATTGGTGATCGCGTTGATCGCCTCGACGTTCTGCGACACTTCCGTGCTCGCTGCGGACTGCTCTTCGGATGCTGCAGCGATCGACTGGATCATTCCAGCAAGCGACTGCGACTCGCTCACGATGGCGTCGAGCGCCTGCCCCGCCTGCTCTGCGAGTTGGACGCCTTCCTGGACGCGCTCCTGACCACTGGTCATTCGATCGACCGCCTTGGTCGTCTCGCCCTGGATCGCCTTGATCGACTCGGCAACTTCTTCAGTTGCAGTCGTCGTGCGCTCTGCAAGTTTGCGAACTTCGTCTGCGACCACCGCAAAGCCTCGCCCGTGCTCGCCAGCGCGTGCTGCTTCGATCGCAGCGTTGAGCGCCAAGAGATTCGTCTGGTCAGCAATGTCGTTGATGACGGAGATGATCTCGCCGATCTCTTCGCCTCGGCGGCCAAGCTCACCCACCGCCACGGCGGATTCGTTGACCTGCTCGCTGATGGCGCGCATGCCTTCGACGGTGCGGATGACGACTTCGCCCCCGGTTGCGGCTTGCTCGCCCGCGCCCGCTGCTTTGGTCGAGGCGTCAGCTGCTTTTTGGGCAACTTCCGTCACCGAGGCGGACATCTCCTCGACCGCAGCGGACACCTGAGACGTCTGCTGCTGCTGACGCTCCATCCCCGCAGCGATCTCTTCGCTCGAAGCGGCGATCTCCGTCGCAGCAGAAGACACTTCGCGCGTCACGCCCGACACGTCAGAAATAATGGTGTGAAGATTGTCGAGGAATTTGTTGAACCAAGTGGCAACTTCACCAATCTCGTCGGTTGTGTCAATATCGATACGCTTGGTCAGATCGCCTTCGCCCTGCGCGATGTCCATCACACGGTCTCGAATGGTGAGCAGGGGTTTGGTGATGAGTCGGGTGAGCACCACCGTGATGGTGATTCCCAGTCCCAAGGCAATCACGAGCCCGACAAGCATCACGACACTGGCTGACGCCAGCGATTTACTTGCTCCGTCGGCGACCGAGTTTGTCTGGTCGATGCCCGACATGGCGGTTTTTCTGGAAATCTCCAACACTTCATCGCCAATCTTGTCTCTTTCAGCTGAAAGGTCCTGCAGCTCAAGCCAGGTCACGAGAAGCCCGTTCATTGCATCCTTGTAGACATTGCCGGCCTGTTCGGTGGTGTCAACCGCGAGCAACTCCTCATCAGTCGTTGAGATGGCGCGCAGCGATGCGAACTTGTCCGCCATCTGAGAGAAATAATCATTGGCGTCTTTGATGACTTGTGGATCACGCAAAGCCTGTGATTTGAACGATGCGATTCGGGCAGAGTCACCCAGTTTGACGATCTCGTTGACCAGTCGGATCTTGTTGCTCTCCTTATTGATTAGAGCTGGGTCCGCTCCCTGATCAACCAAGGACTTCAAGGCGGCGTAGTGCGTGGTCAGAAAATCAGCACAGGTGTCCATATAATCGATTGCCGACGCATACATGTCGTCGCGTTGGCCATTGAGTATCGCAATCTTTGCGACACCCTGTTCCATCATGTCGGTGTACAACTCGGAGGCCGTCTTGCACTGGCTGGCGTTCACGGCCAACTCTTCAAGGTTGTACTGCACAGCAAGGTCGGCACACGCCTGAATCGACTCGGCGAGCTCCTTGAGAGATTTTCGCCCAGCCTCCAGATACTTCTCATTCTCCGTCAGTGAGTACCCGCGAACCGCAAACATGGTTGCCAAAGATTGACGCTCCACATTATTGGCATACTTAACCATCGGCACGGCCTGCTCGACGAGCGCGGTGGATTGGGTCTGTACAGCGCGCATCTTGACGATCGCCATTCCGCCCAGTGTGATCGCGATTACGAGAATCAGGCCAAAGCCCAACATCAACTTTCGCCCGAGTTTCATATTCTTTAGCATGACGGCCCCTTGAATAGGTCTTCCATCCTCATCTAGCTACATAAGCCAGCTCCAAGGTGGAAGATCTGTGTTGATTCCGACCACCATGACTGGCGTCTCGCTCAAGAGGATCGGCATTTGTCACTTCAAACTTCGGCCCATGTCTGATTTGGAGAGAGCTACGGACATCTTTCAGGTTCTACGGAATGAATCTGTCCGGTGATGAAGCAGCGTTCCGATAACAACTCGCCACGGCGCCTGAATAAGTACACGCCGCAGCGAGGGAACACCGCCATGGCGTCAATCGAGTTTGAAGCGGCCGACGATTTCCTGGAGTTGTTCTGACTTGGCGGAGAGCTGCGCGGCTGCTTGCGCGGCCTGGCGAACGCCTTCTGTTGACTCATTGGTGATCGCGTTGATCGCCTCGACGTTCTGCGACACTTCCGTGCTCGCTGCGGACTGCTCTTCGGATGCTGCAGCGATCGACTGGATCATTCCAGCAAGCGACTGCGACTCGCTCACGATGGCGTCGAGCGCCTGCCCCGCCTGCTCTGCGAGTTGGACGCCTTCCTGGACGCGCTCCTGACCACTGGTCATTCGATCGACCGCCTTGGTCGTCTCGCCCTGGATCGCCTTGATCGACTCGGCAACTTCTTCAGTTGCAGTCGTCGTGCGCTCTGCAAGTTTGCGAACTTCGTCTGCGACCACCGCAAAGCCTCGCCCGTGCTCGCCAGCGCGTGCTGCTTCGATCGCAGCGTTGAGCGCCAAGAGATTCGTCTGGTCAGCAATGTCGTTGATGACGGAGATGATCTCGCCGATCTCTTCGCCTCGGCGGCCAAGCTCACCCACCGCCACGGCGGATTCGTTGACCTGCTCGCTGATGGCGCGCATGCCTTCGACGGTGCGGATGACGACTTCGCCCCCGGTTGCGGCTTGCTCGCCCGCGCCCGCTGCTTTGGTCGAGGCGTCAGCTGCTTTTTGGGCAACTTCCGTCACCGAGGCGGACATCTCCTCGACCGCAGCGGACACCTGAGACGTCTGCTGCTGCTGACGCTCCATCCCCGCAGCGATCTCTTCGCTCGAAGCGGCGATCTCGGTGGCCGCAGATGCGACTTCACGCGTCACGCCGGACACGTCGGAGATGATGGTGTGAAGTTTGTCAAGGAACGCGTTGAACCATTTTCCGAGTTCGCCAATCTCATCTTGAGTGTTGATATCGATTCGTTTGGTCAGATCGCCTTCGCCCTCGGCGATGTCCTTGATCATATCTATGACGTTGTTGATCGGCTTGCTAAACAGCGCCCTGAGGAACACGATAAAACCAAGCGTCGAAAGGATCACCAGCGGCACTGTGAAACTCATTCCCTTCATGAAAAATGCTGCGACTTGCGCCTCCATAGGGGCCAGCGGCATCTGCACCTCGAAGGCGCCGTGCATGTCCCCGATCGACCAGTCTTCCAATGCAAATCCGAGAGGGTCTTTCCCGTCACCGTCCGGATCATCATTTAGATCGCCTGGCGTGCCATGGCACATCATGCAAGACGCATCGAGCTTGATGGCGCGCATGTAGTGAAGCGTGTTCGTCTTTTCGTTGGTCGCATACACTTCATCACCGGCGCCAGCCTTGACTTGGTTCTCAAGCTGACTGAACAGATCCGTGCGAAAAGAACGGCTGTCTTCATTGGGATCGTTGCGAGGATCATTATCGGGATTTCTCGCCTCGAAGGCGGGCACTTTGAAGAGTAGGCCTTCCCGCTCTGCTGCGATGCCCGCAGCGGTCCACCCCGCGACCACGGGGATCGTCCCGAAGATGCGGCTCTTCTTGTAATCGTAATTCGGATCCAGTTTCTGCGACTCAGCGAGCTCCTCAAGCATGGCGGCGTTGTCAAAAACACCCTTTGCTTGAAGCATGGAGACATGTGCCTTCGTCTCGTCAGCGAGCGCCGTGAACACCTTCGCTTTGGTGATCAGCGCCTCTTCACTTGAATGGCGATACCCGGACATGAAGATGACGTAGTTCACAGCCACCACTGTCACAATGATGGTGAACACCAATCCGATGATCTTCGTGGTCAGCTTGAGTGATTTGATCTTAGCAAACATGGCTATGCCCCTGGTCTATGGTTGACGGTCTCTGATCTACGGGGCTGTATATCGTTGCGCCAAGGCGATGACTCCAGTCACCAAAATGGTGGAATTGTTCGAGACAAATACATCTATTGATAAAGATATATTTTGATCGGATATTATTTCGAGGCACGAGCCAATAAAAATGCCTTCAGAATGCTCCACTTCGCTGGCGCCTCGACCACTCACGACGCCTCGCACCAAGTCAGTATTATGGAGTCACACATCGAATGACGTTCACCAAAAAGGATGCACACTAAATGCCTGACACAGATTCAACTGCAATCCGCACCGAACGCGACTCCATGGGGGAAATGCCCGTCCCCGCGACCGCTCTCTATGGCGCCTCGACTCAGCGAGCCGTCCTCAATTTCCCCATCTCAGGCAAGCCGGTCTCTTCGGGGATAATCCATGCGTTTGCTGCTCTGAAGAAAGCCGCTGCGAAGGTCAACAATGAGCTGGGCCGCCTCGACGATTCACGCGCCGCTGCGATCGAGCACGCCTGCGACTCAATCACCGCCGGTCTTCCCGACCACGCCGGCCTCGCACCCCACTTCCCCATCGACATCTTCCAGACCGGCTCAGGCACCTCCACCAATATGAACGTCAACGAGGTCATCGCCAACCTCGTCTGCCTCGAAAAGGGCAAGCCCATCGGCTCATCCAAGGACCCCGCCTACCTCGAAGCGGGAGGCGTCCATCCCAACGACCACGTCAACATGGGGCAGTCCTCCAACGACACCTTCCCCACCGCGATCCACCTCGCCGCTGCCGCTGCGATCCACAACGACCTGCTCCCCGCTGTCCGAAAGATGGCTGCCAAACTCGAACAGCAAGCCAAATCATGGGACCGCATCGTCAAGATCGGCCGAACCCACCTCCAAGACGCGACACCAATCAGGCTCGGCCAAGAGTTCAGCGGCTACGCAGCACAAATGCGCCAGTCCGAAAAGCGACTCAGCCGCGCGCTCGAAGCCCTCAGCGAACTCGCACTCGGCGGCACCGCCGTCGGCACCGGAATCAACACACACCCCGAGTTCGGCTCGCGCGTCGCAACAGAACTCACCAAAGCATTCCAAACCAACGGCGCCGGCCTCACCTTCCGCGAAGCGGCCAATCATTTCGAAGCGCAAAACGCCAAGGACGCCGTCGTCGAAACGTCAGGCATACTCAAAA
>CAYMQF010000065.1:10931-12457 GCA_964392425.1 uncultured Phycisphaeraceae bacterium | reverse complement strand
ATGACGCGCACCGGTTGGGATTGGCTGATGTCCCAGAATCGGACTTTGCCCACGGCGTCAAGCGAAGCAAGCACTCGATTGTCGCCGTGCAATGCAAGCGAACGGACAGTGCTTCGGTGTCCTCGGAGCACGAGCAAATTTCCGTCACCCGTGCCCATCTGTCCGACCATGATCTCGGTCGTAAAGGCTGTTGCAATCTGCTTGCTCCCAGAGTCGGTCCCACGCACGCTGTACACTTGGCTGTGCCAAGGCGCCCGATGCGATTCGTTCGTAGCGGTGTCGAACACATATTGCACATCCCCCGCAAACATCAACAGATTGTCCTCTGGCAGGAAACATCCTTCGCGCACATCCCCGATTTGGACCATGTGTTCAGCATATTCTGTGGCGGAAAGAAGCTGGCCTGTGGAGGCGTCTCGAAGTTCGAAGGCAATGTTTTTTCCGGCGACAAGCAGCCGCTCACCGTCGGCGTCAAAATTGAGAGATGCAATCGCCTCGGCCTTTGTCAACTCAAACCGTACGGATGTGTTGCTGAACCGATCGAAGAGGAGAACGGAGTTTCCAGCGCCGACCGCCACGCGGCTTGCTCTCGCGGATATCGCGATCACAGGCCAGCCAACGTCTTGAGAGGGATCGAATAACACAGAAAAGTCGTACTCACCAACAGACTCCCCACGCACCATGTCAAACAAAGTCAGCAGATGCGGCTCATGCTCCGTCACCACCGCGACCAGGGATGATGAATGTGGAGCAAGAGCCAAACTGAGGATTGGCCCCGTGGTCAGTTGAGTTGAATGGAGGAGTGAAGCATTCCCCCAATCCCATGTTTCGAGAGTTCCTTGCATGCTAAGCACGAAGAGCCGCGATCCAGACTCGTTGAATCCGATCACAGGCGAACCATTCTCCTGCGGCAACCCCGTCGTAAACGCGCCAATGCTCGGCTGCTGCGCATAAAGCGACCGAAGCCCCCACAGCGCGGGCGAAGTGAGCCCCGGGCCGTCTCTTTCGACGCTGTCGGTCTCATCATCCGATGATCCGGTGAGCAGAGCGTCCCAGAGCAGTTGTTCAGCTTCGAGGAACGAGCCTGAATCGATCAGCGAGTTGGCACGGTCAATCGAAGAAAGGTATTCAGCCCGACCCATCTCAACAGTTTGCACGGCCAGTAGATTCTTTTGGTTGACGACGACCAGTGCGCTCACGATCGAAAGAATGGCGACCCCCGCAATCGCTGAAAGTAAAGTCGGTCGGCGTTGCATGGCTCGGCGAATCACATAGGACACCGAC
Organism: uncultured Phycisphaeraceae bacterium; assembly: GCA_964392425.1. Classification (GTDB taxonomy): domain Bacteria; phylum Planctomycetota; class Phycisphaerae; order Phycisphaerales; family UBA1924; genus CAYMQF01. The sequence continues at coordinate 11,173 of CAYMQF010000065.1, read as the reverse complement.
CTCGGCCTCGCCGAGATAGGCCGCCGCTCCATCAGACGAAGAAGGTCGTCAGCAAAGGCGGCTGCCGAGGGATAACGATCGTCCGGGCTCTGCGCCACGGCGCGCGCGATGATCCAATCAATATCGGCGGACATGCCGTTATGAATACTGGTTGATCCACGAATGCCGTCCATATTCATTGCGTTGCGCAGCATGACACCAAGGGCATACACATCCGTTCGCTCATCAACGGAGGCGCCAGG
>CAYMQF010000065.1:8860-10831 GCA_964392425.1 uncultured Phycisphaeraceae bacterium | reverse complement strand
GGCTGGAAGTTTTTCATCCAATCTTCCAGCATCTCGCCTTCAATGCATTGCATCGCATAGGCGAGTTGTTCGTGGGGCAGGTCAACCACATCATGAATGGTCACAATGTTGGGATGGTTGAGAGACGCCACCAATCTGATTTCGCGTCGGAAACGAGCCCGCTGTCCCTCCGTCACCACAGTGCCAGGACGAAGAACTTTGACCGCCACGGTGCGATTCGTTCCCGCCTGAATGGCTTCGTACACCACCCCCTGGCCACCCCGTGCGATCTCCCGGAGAAAGGTCAGGCCTTCAACCGAAGCGGGTATTCCAGTAGCAGGCATCGAGTTGATTGCATCAGCCAAGTCGTGGGTCAGGCTGGCCAAGAACACATTGATCTGGGTCATTTCCGCCAGCTTTTTCGTACAAGACGCACATTGCTCGAGGTGCTGACGCACTTCCTCGCTGAGTGATTCGCCATGCAGGTGTGCCTCCAGATCGCCAATCGAAGGACACTCCGCGTCACTCATCTTTGCATGTGCATCGCTATTCGTCATAAGCAAGCTCGATTTCGCTCACCATCTTCTTGAGCGCTTCGCCGACGCGATACTTCGCTGCATAGACATCATCAATGTTCATTGCATATTCTGCTGCAACTGCTTTTGCAGGAGTCCCCCGGAGTCCGAACATTTCAAAAACATCGAGTGTTCGGCGGGTAAACTGTCCGCCCTTCCGCAATGAGTCGAGTGCGAGTTTCAAGATAGCCGCCGCTCGTTCGATGTCCCATGCACGGGTAAACGAAGATTCATCGGGAATCCTCAGGAGTGCGGTCCCGCTGGTGTGTTCGGGGCGCCTCGCGTCTGATCGCTGGAGGTCGACGATGCGATGGCGCAAGATTCCGAAGATCCAAGTTCGGAGCCGACCGCGATGACGGTCATAACGCCCGTCGAGGTAATCACGAGAGAACTCCACCAAGGTTTGTTGCACGATGTCTTCAGCATCAGCATCCGACAGACCAAGCCGACGCGCCACACCAAAAAGCACGGGCCGATAGCGAGTGTCAAACTCGACCCACACCGTTTGGTTTTCAGGATCTTGCAACCCGGCGAGAAGAAGCGTGCTTGTTTTCGTTAGCGTGCTCGGCATGAGTGCTCTGTTGAGAAAACCCCCTCGTAGTGCATCAACCAGTGGCCTCGCGCCCGGCGGCAGCCTATGTATGCAATCGTACCGGTTTTGAGTCGATTATGACTATCTGATTGCAAAATACAGTCGTTTGTCACCTTTGAAGAACACCTGGTTGCTGGATTCGAGGGCCAATCTAAACAGGAATTGGCTCTTGCTCGATCATTCCATCGCGCCAAGCGCAAGGCGAGGGCGTCGTATTCATTCAACGACGATCAAGCATTCTCTCGATCGCGTCTGCCGCGTTGCCCGCTGCGGATCGGCCTTCAAACTGTTTGGCGACATCATCGAGATCATGTCGAACCCGCTCGCGCAAGGCTGCGTCATCGAGCAACTCCGCAATCGCTGCAACGATCGGCGCCGGCCCACCAACGTGAGGAACGAACTCCTTGACGATCCGCCTGCCCGCAATCAAGTTCGGCATTGCGCTATACGGCGTCGTAATCAGCCAACGCCCAAGCAACTGGTACATCACCGTTGACGTGCGGTACATCACCACCATCGGCGTGCGCTGGCGAACAATGTGCAACGTCACCGTGCCCGATTTCGTCAGACATACGTCCGCCCATTCGGCAACTTCAGCGACTGCGCGTTCCCCAGCAATGAGCTCAGCGCCAGCAGGCAGCCCGCCATGACGATTGGCGATCTCGCGCACTCGGCTCGCTGACGCCTCATCTTTGACCGCAAACCGAAATTCCAATGTCGGACGATCGCGCCCAAGCTGAGCGAGCACATCGAACATCATTGGCAGGTGCCGTTCGAGTTCTTTGGGTCTTGACCCAGGCATGACCGCGAGACGGATCGGCGACG
>CAYMQF010000065.1:0-8760 GCA_964392425.1 uncultured Phycisphaeraceae bacterium | reverse complement strand
TTGCTTGCGCGCGGGGCTCTGAACTGGATCGACCCCTTGCTTGCGCGCGGGGCTCTGAACATCGTCGCAAGTCTGATCGAAGAGCGGGTGCCCGATGAACTTCGCTGGCGCCCCCCGCTTCTCGAACCACGCCTCCTCAAAGGGGAGCAGGCACAGCACGAGATCCGTCAATCGTTTGAGTTTATGAATCCGCCAAGGCGCCCACGCCCACAGTTGAGGCGCCGCGAGGTGAACGACGCGAATCCCGCGTTTCTTGGAAAGTTTGCAGATCGGAAAGTTCGCTGCGGGTGAATCCACGGGCACATGCAGCGAAACCTCGTGCTCATCCATCCATCGCGCGATCCGGCCATTCATCTTGAAATGGTCAAGAATCTTGCCAGGCCCAGGCAGCCCGACAATCGCGTCTTCGCCGGTGCGTTCGATGACCGTCGCGCCTGCAGCCTCCATCTTGGCGCCGCCCCACGCGAAGATCTCCCGTTCCGGCTGTCGCTTTTTCAACTCCCGCACGACGGCAGCGCCGAGGTCATCGCCGCTGGGCTCAAAGGCGGTAAACAGGATTGATCCGGCTCGTTGATCCATCGCGACAGGCACTGCACCGAGCCGGCGCTTCCCTGTCAACCGTAGCCATGCGTGCCCGGACTTCCTACCCTTGACTCCATGCTTGCAGATCGCGCCGTAATTCATGTGATATCGGGAGACGGGGGGGACGGCTGTCTCTCCTTCCGCCGGGAGAAATACATCCCCAAGGGAGGGCCGGACGGCGGCGACGGCGGCAGGGGCGGAGATGTCATCGCAGTCGCTGACCACAATGTCCAGACGTTGCTGGATTTTCGTGGTCAGCATCACTGGCGCGCTGAACATGGCAAGCCGGGGCAAGGGGCCGACTGCACCGGGGCCAGCGGTGAAGACCTCCTCCTCCATCTGCCGGCAGGCACGCTCATCTTTGAAACGGAAGATGGCAAGACACCGATCGGGCTCATCGCTGATCTCACAGCGGGCAGCCAGATCGTCATCGCGGAAGGCGGCAAGGGAGGGCTCGGCAATGCCCATTTCAAATCCGCCACCAACCAGGCGCCCCGCCAATTCACGCCCGGCGTCAAAGGTTTTGAAAAAACACTGCTGCTGGAACTGAAGCTCATTGCTGACATCGGGCTCGTCGGCAAACCCAACGCGGGCAAGTCCACGCTGTTGTCGGTCATTTCGCGCGCCCAGCCGAAGATCGCGGACTATCCCTTCACAACGCGCGAGCCTCAACTCGGCATCGCAGAGCTTGACGCTGATCGTCGGCTCGTCATCGCTGACATCCCGGGGTTGATCGAGGGAGCCGCCGAGGGGGCCGGCCTGGGGCACGACTTCCTCCGCCACATCGAGCGCACGCGCGTGATCGTTCATCTCATCGAGATCCAGCCAGCCGATGGGTCCGACCCCGTCGAAAACTACACCGCGATCCGGAGCGAGCTGTACGACTATTCGCCGGAGCTTGCGGAGAAGGAAGAGATCATCGTCGTCAGCAAGCTCGATCTGCTCACCACAAAAGAAGATCAAGAAGAAGCGGTTCGGCTCATCCGGCGCGAACTCAAGCTCGGCCCCGATGAGATCGTCCTCGGGATCAGCTCCGCATCATCCATCGGCATGCGCGATCTTCTGGAAACGTGCTGGACAAAGCTCGGCTCCAAAGAACACGACGGCTGGAATGCGCACGCTAAGACATGAAGTGACGTGACGACAACCACCTAAGCCCACGGATTTGAATCCGTGGGAGTTCGGGAATGTTTGATTACACAATCAGCAGCGAGCCATCGGCGCTGTTCACCTACTTCTGACTTGCTGATCGTCGCGGCGCAGAGGGTGTCTGGCCCGCGGCATTGCGATCCACCAGCCAGTTGTAGAGGAACGCAAGCACCGCCCCACCGAGGGCGCCGTCCACCGCTCCCCAGACCAAACCGATCACGCTGCCGGTCCCGCTGACCGTGTACCCGAGATAGATGGTGCCGATCATGGTTGGATCGCCGGGCGTCGCGGTGTTGAATATCAACATCCACCACGTCCAGACAAAGACACCCCCTCCCCACAACAAACCGCACGCGATCGCTAACGCTTTGACATCGAGTTTCATGGGACGCCTCCTAAGATGTGAATACTTTCATTGTTCTCACAGCGGACTGATTTGTCGCGTGAAAAAATGAAAATATGTAAAAATCACCGTCGAAGTTGGCGAGAATGTAAAGCTAGGCGCTCTGTCTATTCGCTCCCCCGCATTCAACTGGAGCGTCGTCAGGCGTACGCGCGTTCCCGCTCATCCTCAAGATCAGGCGCGAGCCGGGAGATGATCCGGGCGCCGACGGAGTCGCCCCAGACGTTCACCATCGTTCGGAACATGTCCAGCAGTCGATCAACCGCGAGGATCAGCCCGATCGCTTCAAGTGGCAATGGGTCGATATCCGAACCGACCAATGTCACATTGACCGCATTGATAATGATGAGAATCGTCGCCAGGCTGCCGCCCGGCACGCCCGCAGCTCCGATCGCCGACAACGTCGCCGTCAGCACGATCACAAGATATTGCGCAAAGTGCAGGTCATAGCCGAACGCCTGAAACATGAAGATGACGCTGATCCCCTGGTAGAGCGCGGTGCCGTCCATGTTCACCGTTGCCCCCAACGGCAGCACCAGTCCCGATGCTCGGCGTGAGCACCCCGCTTCGATCGAAGTTTCAATAGTGACGGGCAGTGTCGCCATGCTCGACGCGGTGCCAAACGCCATCACCAGAGCTGGCTTCATGCCCCAGAGAAAACGGAACGGGTTGGTGCGCGCAAAGAACCACAGCACGATCGGCAGCGAAATAAACATATGAATCGACAACCCAACGACCACGACCAGAACGTATTTCCCCAGTGATTGCGCCAAGTCAACCAAGCCGAACTTGCCCACCGCCCACGCCATGAGCAGCAGCACGCCGATAGGCATGAGCCAGATGATCCACATCACAATCCGCATGAGCGCTGCGTGAAGCGACTCAATCATGCGGATAAACGGCTTGCCATCTTCGCCGATTGCAATCAGCCCGACGCCGAGCAGGATCGTGGCTGTAATAACGCTGAGCGCCTGCCGTTCGACGGCTGATCGGAAGATATTGTCGGGAACCAACTGCCGGGCGATCGAAAACCATGCTGCGCCAAGCCCCGATCCTTCACCCGCAGGCGCGCGGGCGCCGACGGTTGAGACGCCCTGCTGGGTTGCCTGCGAAAGCATGTCCGCTGAGATGTTGGCGCCAGGCGTGAACACGCTTGCAAGCGTCACACCCACCGTGACGGCGAGCACCATCGTTAGCAAGTAGAAAAGCAATGTCGCGCCACCCAAGACGCCAAGCCGTTTGGGATCACCGATCGACGTGACACCCGTCAGCACGCTCGTGAAAATGAGCGGGATTACAATCAGCATCAACGGGCGGATGAAGATCAGTTCGCCTGCGCTTTTCCACCCTTCGACAGCTTGTTTCTGCGCCTCAGCAGTCGCGGTGGGATCCCACAGCACAAAGTGCCCGATGAGCGAGCCAATAATCAGAGCGATGACCACCAACGCTGTCAGTAGATTTGTTTTGGTCTGCATGAATGCCCCTTGGGACTCCGACTCGGTCAGTGCGATCAACAAATCAATCAGCCTGCGGCGCTCCAGCGCAGTGTCTGCTCAAGTGGCTCAGACATCACACCCAGCAGCTCTCGCTCCTTGACGGGCGAACCCGTGCTGTCTTCCGCAGCCATGATCGGCTCGCTCGGTCCAAAAGGCAGCAGCGATCCAAGCCCGATTTTCTCCATCACCAAAGCAGCGTTGCTCGCCACCAGCGCGGGCACACCAATCGGCTGGAGCTTCATCTTGGCGCCCGGCGTCACATCACGAATCCGAATGAGCAAGTCAGGCCAGGTCAGCTCCTCGGGGCCAACCATTGGAACGATCTCACCGATGGAGTCTTCGCAACCGATCGCCTGCGACATGGCGAACGCAACATCATGGACGCTCACCGGGCGAATCATTGCGCTGGCGCCAACGCCGGCATCGGGCCGGGAAAAATAAGGTAGAAAATGTTTGGGTTGCTCGGTTCCCCTCGCCCAGCCTGTCGCCATTTCCATGAACTCGCCTTCGGGGCCAAGAATGATGGAAGGGCGGAATATCGTCCAGTCGAGCCCGCTGTCGCGAACGAGCGTCTCCGCTGTCCACTTGGTTCGGTGGTACAGGCTCGCTGCGCCCGGGCGTGTGCCCAGTGCTGACATCTGGAGGAAACGCTTGACGCCCGCTCGCTCAGCAGCAGCGACCGCCGATTTCGTCGCATGAACATGGAGTTTTTCGAAGGTGACGCCGCTGGACAGCTCACGTCGAATGCCGATGAGATTGACGACAGCATTGGCGCCAGCGAGCAGATTGTCCATCGCGGTTTGGTCGAACACATCGCCCATGATGTAGCTGACGTTGCTATCCGGGAGGGACCGGGCCGCCTTGATGCGATCGCGCACCATCGCCCGGACATGCCATCCCCGGCTCACCAACTCGCGCACAAGGTGACGCCCGACAAAGCCCGTCGCGCCCAGCACCGCAACGGTGGGCGGCGAGCTGCATTTGCATTGTGATTCGCTCATTCTGTTCTCCTGCTTTGCGCGCGGGGCAACTTAGTCCAACCCCTGTTCGCCGAGCCAGCGCTCCGCATCGAGCGCCGACTGGCAACCCATCCCCGCTGCGGTGATCGCCTGGCGGTAGACCGAGTCAGCGACATCGCCCGCAGCGAACACGCCTTCGATGTTGGTCGCGCTGGACCCTTGCGTCAGCGCGATGTAGTTTTTGTCGTCGAACTCGAGACCGGCGTCTTTCAAGAACTGCGTGGCCGGTGTGTGGCCGATCGCAATAAAAAGCCCCTTGATCTTGAGATGTGATTTTTCGCCCGTCTGAGTGTCCTCAAGATCGAGCCCCGTGACGACCTCATCGCCGACCACTTCGACGACGACTTTGTTCCACAAGACTTCAGCATTGGGTTGTTTGAAAAAACGTTCCTGCATCGCTTTGCTGGCGCGAAGCTCGTCGCGTCGGTGGATGACCGTCACCATTGAGGCGAACTTGGTCAGGTACATCGCCTCTTCCATTGCAGTGTCGCCGCCGCCCACCACAGCGAGGGGTTGGTCGCGGAACATGGGGAGGGCGCCATCGCAGACTGCGCACGCGGAGACGCCTCCACCTGACATAGCCAGGCGTTGTTCGTTGGGCTGGCCGAGCCAGTTGGCCGTTGCGCCGGTCGCGATGATGACCGCGTGGGCGCGCACTTCGCCGCCGCCGCTGGTTTGCAACCGGAACGGCCGTTGTGAGAAATCGCACGAAACGATGTCTTCACCGACCACTTGTGTGCCGAATCGTTCAGCTTGTTTTTGGAAGAGCCCCATCATGTCCGGGCCGGTGATTCCTTCAGGAAAGCCGGGGTAGTTTTCGACATCGGTGGTGAGCATGAGTTGCCCGCCGGGCAGCACGATCGACGGATCCTGCCGAGGCACACCGATGTAGACGACTGGGTCGAGGCTGGCGCGGGCGGCGTAAATCGCAGCGGTCCAGCCTGCTGGCCCGGAGCCGATGATGAGCAACTTGTGTACGTCGTTGGTTTGTGTCATGGGAGTGGTTTCGGTGCGAAGTCAGTCGCAGAGGAGGGAAAAGGAAGTCAACGCAAACGCGCAAGAGTTTGTTTACCTAGATCGGAGATGATCGCGCACCAAGCTCAACATGGGAGGCCAGATGAGGATGTCTGTCCCGCCCGGGCCGACCTTTTCAGCGCGCTCCGGCTTGCCGTCCGGGCCAACCGAATACAACACGAAGGCAGACTGATCGAGAGTGACGGTGAACGTGGGAACGGCAAAGAGCCTGCCTCCCCCGCCAGTCGCGATCGCTGGGGCTGCTCCGCCGCCGGATTCTTTGAGAATCTCCGCTGCGACTTCGGCGAAAGTGTGTCTGAGATCCTCAATCGACAGGGTGGGTCGTTTGGCCAGTTCGAGCAGCGCACTCCGATACGCAGGCGAAAACATGATGCGCATCGTTGCGTCAACGACGACTTCCTTGAGATCAACTCCACGGGCAGGATCGTCGCCGGCCAGTTGATAGAGCCAGTCAGGCATCGGGTCGGACACGGACTGCATTCCCTTGAGCATCTGCGTTCGCATCTGATCCCGCATCTTGTCAGGGATATTCTTGGGAAGCGACCTGGCCATCTGACCGACGAACTGCGGCGACACCTTGGAACCCGGCGGCGTGATCTGTGCCGATTTTTCTGCCCACGCATAGATTTCATCTGCATCGGGTGGCCCCGACGCCTCCGGCTCAGCACCTTCAATCGCGTCGCCCACCACCTGAATCACATGAGGCTTGGGATCGACACGCTCGCTCTGAGGCACATCGCGCATGGGAACAAAGAACCGGAACGGCTTCTTCTCATCGGGGTCCCACGGGTCAACATCAATCTCGGAAACGAAGCGAGGACGGATCGCAAAGACCGGGTCCGGCCACGAACCGCTCCACTGCTTATAGCCCACGACGGCCAGCGCCAGCCGAGTCCCACCGAGTTGGATGCGCAGCGCCAGACGTTCATCGAACAGTTCGCCGACGTTTGGCACCGCAGCTTTGATCAACGCATATCGACCATCATCGAGCTTGTCATATTCAATCGGCTGTTCGAGCAGAACATCGTGGGGCTTGACGCTCCATCGCAGCTCCCAATCGTTGAAGATCGCCTGGATTTCGTCTCTCGTGTCAAAATAATCCGCGTGAAATGAGGCAACTTTTCGCCACCGTGCAGCTTCGGTGAAGAGCTGCAACGGGCGATCGCGCGACTCCATCGCAGCAAGGGTTGGGCCGAACGTGTCGGGGTTGGGGCCACCCCGCGGGATGAACGTCTGCTCGAGCAGTTCCTCCGCAGCAAGGCGATCGGCATTAGGCATACGCAATCGCGAAAGGTTGAGCTCCCGGTCCGCAAGCGACCGGATTGCCGCTCGCATTTCCACAGCGTCCATCAAATCGGGATAGAGCCAGGCGATGTCGCGCATGCGCACGAGAGTGAAGCGCATCCACTCAAACGCCTTTTGCTTTTCGACGAAGTATTCTCGGTCAGCAAAGACTCTCGCAAAGCGCATCCAGCGAGTGAGCAGGTCGATTGCGCCGACGCCGTCGCCTTCATCAGCAAGGCGTGTCGCTTCGATCTGCACAAGTGCTTCGAGCCGATCCAATGCGCCAAAATATCCAAACGACGCGGCGACGATCATCTCGGGATTTCCAAGATCGACATACAACCCGGACGCTCTCGCGTCGCTCGCAGCCCCGTCGCCGTACGGCTGGGCGAAGACATAGGGAGATCGCCGTTCGGTGATTTTCTTCAACGCATCCAGAGCTTCGACTTGCGGATCGGCTGTCGCCCATTGGCTCGCTGCTGACCATCCCGCAGCGTCAGGCGTCAGGAACGCAGCCTTGATGACGCTCGACGCAGAAGTTGGCGGCGCGTCCATCGAAGCCAACGTGGGCAAGAGAACCAGGTCCGCCCGATCCTCCTGAGCGACCGACGCATAGTCTCGGTTCAGCTCGTCCAGTTGCGGCGAGGCATGCGCCCCACTGACCGCGACCGCAGCCATCACAGCGGCAAGAACAATCGGAGTCGGGCTACAGCTCATTCTCTTGAGGAGAGTCATCATCATCACGGGGGCTCCTTGCCGCGATAGTACCGGGTCAGAGGCGTCGGCGTGCTCGACACTCCCCGCTCTGAGCAACTACACTCCGGGCCCGCCAACCCAGTCGGTGGAACTCAACTCAGGCGGACCCAGCGATCAGATAGGCCGAACGTTCGGCTTGCCGTCGCTGCACACATCGAAAACGAAGAAGGAAGCTAGCGATGATTGTCGGCGTGCTGCGAGAAGTGAAGTCGGATGAGTACCGAGTCGGTCTGCTGCCCGTCGGCGCCGAGATGCTGACCCGCGATGGACACACCGTCCTGATCGAGGCTCATGCCGGCGAAGGGTCGGGCTACACCGACGAGCAATACATCAAGGCGGGCGCCACGATTATCCCGACCGCTGCGGAGGTCTGGGGGCAGGCGGAGATGATCGTCAAAGTCAAGGAGCCGCAGCCAACCGAAATCCCCATGATGCGGAATCGGCAGGAAGTCTTCACCTACTTCCACTTCGCTGCGGACAAGGAGCTCACGCTCGGCTGCCTTGAACAAGGCATCTGCGGCGTGGCGTACGAAACACTCGAAGCCCCGGCGCCTGGTGGAAAAATCACACTCCCACTCCTCACTCCCATGAGCGAAGTCGCTGGAAAGCTCAGCGTCCAAGAGGGCGCCAAGTTCCTTGAAAGGCCGCAAGAAGGGCGAGGCATTCTGCTGGGCGGCGTCCCCGGTGTCGAGCCGGGCGATGTGCTGATCCTCGGCGGCGGCGTGGTCGGCTCCAACGCGGCACTCATGGCTGCCGGGCTCGGCGCCAACGTCACCATCATGGATATCGACCTCGACCGACTCCGCTACCTCGCTGAAGTCATGCCCGCCAACGTCACAACGATCTATTCCGACCCTCATGCGATCCGTGATTACATCACGCGCGCTGATCTCGTGGTCGGCGCCGTCCTCATCCCCGGAGCCAAGGCGCCCAACCTCGTCACACGCGATGATCTCAAAACGATGAAGCACGGGTCGGTCATCGTCGATGTCGCCGTCGATCAAGGCGGATGCGTCGAAACGACCCGGCCCACCAC
>CAYMQF010000064.1:10594-12585 GCA_964392425.1 uncultured Phycisphaeraceae bacterium | reverse complement strand
TGATGCTGCAAGCTCTCCCGCCGGTGTTCGCTGGGCTCGAGCCCGACGATATCCGCGCCTGTCTGGTCTACGCGAGGCGACTCGTTGCTCACGAACGTATCGAGCCGGCGCTGGGCATCGCTGAGAACGGGGCGTGAAAATATTGCTCGACAACTGTGTCTGGGGCGGCGCTCGAACGGCGCTGGCTGACGCGGGGCACGATGCCGGGTGGGTTGGTGAATGGGAAAAAGATCCGGGCGATGAACAAATTCTCGCCCATGCAACGTTAGAAGGAAGGACACTGGTCACACTTGACAAAGATTTTGGCGAACTCGCAATCCTTCGGCGTCAATCGCACGCGGGCATCGTCAGACTCGTAAACATTCCGGCCAGAGAGCAAGGACCGATCTGCGTCATCGCTTTGGAGCAGTATCAGAAAGAACTTCAAGCCGGCGCCATCGTCACCGTGGAAAGGTCGCGCGTACGGATTCGTAAGGCAGATTCAACTGAGTAAACACTCTTTTTTGGAGAATAGAAAATATCAGTCAAACCCATGGATGATCGAGTGCTCGTCAAACCCGTCGAGCAGAGTGACCGAACCGCGTCGGGGATTTACCTGCCCGAGAGCTCCAAGGAGCGCCCCGTCAAGGGCAAGGTCGTCGCGGTTGGCCCCGGCGCCCGTCTTGACAACGGCGGCCGAGCCAAGCCCGGCGTGCGCAAGGGCGACACCGTCGTCTACGGCAAATACGCTGGAACCGAAGTCGAAATCAAAGGAACCGAACACCTGATCCTCCGCGAAACCGAGTTGCTCGGCGTCTTCGAAGGCTAAATCGAGATGGGCGCTGGCCATTCGTGCTCTTGGCGCCTTTGTCGTGAACTAACACAGAAACGAGAACCAACACCATGTCCACGAAACAGTTGATGTTTGAAGACGGCGCCCTCGTCGAGCTCAAGTCGGGAGTCGAGCAGCTTGCTAGGGCTGTCGGCGCGACGATGGGCCCCACCGGTCGCAACGTCGTGATCCAGAAATCCTTTGGCGGGCCGACCGTCACCAAGGACGGCGTCACCGTCGCCAAGGAGATCGAGCTTCCCGAGGCGTTCGCCAACATGGGCGCCCGGATGATCCACCAGGTCGCCAAGAAAACCAATGACAAAGCCGGCGACGGCACGACGTGCGCGACGATCCTCGCTGCGTCGATTTTCGCTGAAGGTCTTCGCCACGTCGCAGCGGGCGCCAACGCGGTGCAGTTGCAGCGCGGGATCAACGCAGCGGCTCAGGTTGCCGCCGACGAGATCGACAACATGGCCACCCGCTGCAAGGGCAAGGCTGACTACAAGAAGGTCGCCACCGTCGCGTCCAACCACGACGAAGAGATCGGCGAGTTCATCGCTGAGGCGATCAGCAAGGTCGGCCCGGACGGCGTCGTCGAAGTCGAAGAGGGGCAATCCTCCGAGACAACGCTCGAATACGTCGAGGGAATGCAGTTCGACAAGGGCTACCTTTCGCCGTACTTCATGACCGATCCCAAGAGCGCTGAGTGCGTGCTCGAAGACGCGATTATCCTTCTATACGAGAAGAAAATCGCCAACCTGGGTGACTTCCTGCCCTTCCTCAACAAGGTCGCGTCCAGCGGCAAGAGCCTGCTCCTCGTCGCTGAAGACATTGAGAACGAAGCGCTCGCAGCGCTCGTTGTCAATCGTCTGCGAGGCGTGCTGAAGGTTTGCGCAGTCAAGGCGCCTGGCTTTGGCGATCGGCGCAAGGCAATGCTCGGCGACATCGCAACACTCACCGCCGGCACGTTCTTCAGCGAAGACATTGGTCGATCGCTTGAGTCCATCGAGTTGGACGAGCTGGGATCCGCCAAGAAGATCGTGGTGTCGAAGAATGACACGACCATCATTGAAGGCGCCGGGAAGAAGAAGGACATCACCGCGCGAGCCGAGCAGATTCGCGCTCAGCACGACAAGTCCACCAGCGACTACGACCGCGAGAAGTTGCAGGAACGATTGGC
>CAYMQF010000064.1:0-10494 GCA_964392425.1 uncultured Phycisphaeraceae bacterium | reverse complement strand
GCGACGCAGCAGTACGTCGATATGGTCAAGGCGGGCATCATCGACCCGGCGCTCGTGCCCAAGACCGCGCTCATCAACGCTGCGTCGGTCGCGGGGCTGATGCTGACGACGGATGTGCTGATCGCCGACCTGAAAGAAGACGCTGAGCCTGTGACAGGCGCGGTGGCGTAACTATTCACAGCGGGACGGGCGTCTTGCTTGTCCGCTTTGTAAATACACCGGGCTTTCGGCTTGATTGCGGGGAGCCCGATTTTTATGCCGATGATTTGTTGAGCTTCACACATGCCCACCACGCGCGATTATTACGAGATTCTCAGTGTCGAACGCACCGCGGACGGCGAGGACATCAAGCGCGCGTATCGCAGGCTTGCGATGAAGCATCATCCCGACCGCAACCCCGACGACGCTGAGGCGGAAGCGAAGTTCAAGGAGGCGGCGGAGGCGTACGAAATCCTCTCCGACGAAAACACGCGCGCCCGGTATGACCGCTACGGTCACGAAGGGCTGCGAGGCGCCGGGGGGCCAGCGACGCATGACTTCAACCGGATGAACGTCGAGGATATTTTCTCGATGTTCAACGACATTTTCTCCGGTGGCGGCGGAGGCGGCGGGTTCAGTGGCGGCAGGCAACAATCGCATGGCGTTGCGCGCGGGTATGACCTCGAAACAGCCGTCACGATCGAGCTTGAAGATGTGCTCACTGGATGCGAGCGCGATGTCGAGTTCACACGCGTTGACCTGTGCGGAACTTGTAAAGGCACCGGCGCCAAACCTGGAACATCGCCCGAACAGTGCAAAACGTGCGGCGGGCAGGGGCGCGTCATGCAGCAGGGGCTCGGCGGGATGTTCCGCATTGCGACGACGTGCCCAGCGTGTCGCGGCAGGGGGTCGGTCATCTCCGATCCGTGCAGTGATTGCCGAGGAAAAGGGCGCGTGCCGACCAAACGAACGATCACCGTGAAAATCCCTGCGGGGATTCATCATGGACAGGCGGTGCGTGTGCGCGGCGAGGGCGAGCCGCCGGCGCCTGAAGTTTCACCGGACGGGTCGGGTGTACAAGGGGATCTGCATGTGGCGGTGCGCGTCAAGCCTCACGATGGGCTCGAACGCGATGGCGATCATCTTCTCCTTGAACTGCCGGTCAACTACACGCAGGCGGTGCTGGGCGCTGAGATCAATGTGCCGACTCTGGATGGAGAAGCGACGGTTCATTTGCCCGCGGGGGCGCAGCATGGATCGGTGTGCAAAGTGTCGGGCGCCGGTCTGCCGAACTTGCGGACAGGCAGGCGGGGCGACCTGATCGCGGTCACGAAGATCGTGGTGCCGAAAAAGCTTTCGACAAAGCAAAAAGAGCTGCTCCATCAGCTTGCCGAGGTCGAGGAGGCGCCGGTGAGCCATGAGCACAACAGTTTCTGGAAGAAGCTCAAGGAAAAGTTCACCGGCTGATTGAAGCCTGATTGAAACAGTTTCACGAATAGATGAGGCGGCTCTCCAATGACCCGATCAACGAAAGACAAACAATCCAAGAAACAAGCTGAGGCGGATGTGCCTGACGCTGGCGCAGCGACGTCTGAAGAAGTCGAATCGCTGCAGGCGCGCATCGAAGAGCTTGAGGCTGAGCTTGCGGCGGCGCTTGACGCTCGGCAGCGGGCGCTTGCGGACTTCACCAACTACCAAAGGCGGGCGCTGCTCAATGAAAGCGCCGCTCGGAAGGCTGGTGCGAGCCGGGTCGTCGAATGTTTGCTGACGCTGGCCGATCATCTTGATATGGCGCTGACGCAGGACCCCGCGAATGTTTCTGCTGCTGCGGTGATGGATGGTGTGTCGCTGATACGCGATGAACTGAGCCGAATCTTGACTGAGCATGGTGTGTCGGCGATCAATCCTGAGCCGGGCGAGGAGCACGATCCATCCCGGCACGACGCGCTGGGGATCATGCCTGTTGAAGGCGTTGACGCCGGCCACATCGCGCGTGTCGAGCAGCCCGGCTATGAGATGGGTGGGCGCGTGGTGCGTCCGGCCAAGGTGTTTTTGGCGCCGGGCGAAGCGGTTGATGTTGTTGATGATGATGATGTAGATGAGGAGGCAAGCGATGCCGACGTATGATTATCGCTGCGACGGGTGCGGGCACGAGTTTGAGTTGTTCCAGTCGATGAAGGACAAGCCCAAGCGGAAGTGCCCCAAATGCAGCAAAAATACGCTGGTTCGCCTGATCGGAACGGGCGCCGCGGTGTTGTTCAAGGGGTCGGGCTTCTACGAGACGGATTATCGTTCGCCGTCGTACAAGAAGGGCGCCGAGGCTGAGAAGAAATCCAAAGAGGATGCGAAGGCTTCGAAGAAAGATGACAAGAAGGCGCCGGCCAGCTCAAATGGCAAGGGCGCGGGCGAGAGCAAGTCGAGCAAGTCAACTTCACCGAAGAAGGATTGACTCTTTCGTTTGTGCGCTCAGCGCACAGCTCGGAGAGCGACGCCATCCCGGAGACGTTTGCAGCACAGTTTCACAGCTTGTTCATTGACATCGACGCCGATGGCTTGTCTGTTCGCGTTCATGGCTGCGACGAGGGATGTGCCTGAGCCGAAGCAGGGATCGAGCACGGCGCCAGCGGGCGGGCAACACGCGCGCACTAACACATCGAGCAGCGCGATCGGTTTTTGGGTCGGCCAGCCGACCCGTTCTTTGGCCATGTTGTTGATCGTTGGGATGGCGAGCACATCGGTTGCCTTCTTGAGTTGTCCCTGCATTCGTCGGCTCGTGGCGGGGACCATCGGCGGGTCGAACCAATAGCGATCGGGATCGACCGCGTAGAACAGAATGTCATCGTGTTTGCGCGCGAATCTTCGAGGGGAGGAGCCGCCCAAGCCGTACGTCCAGACGATGTGGTTGATGAAGGCGTCGGCGCCGAGCAGGTCGTCGAGGATCAGTCGGGCGCGATGGCTGACTCGGCAATCCAGATGGAGCAGGATCGAGCCGGTTTGTTTGAGCAGCGGGATGGTCGCAGTGAGCCGGTCGCGGAGCCAGTCGAGGTAGTCGGCCTGCGTTTGCCATGTGTCTTCGTAGGCGCCTGCCCGGTCGGTGCGCGTCCGACCGGTGTTGAAGGGAGGGTCGGCGTACACAAGATCAATCGAAGCGGGCTCAAGGGAGCGGGCGGCGTCGAGCCAGTCTGCCTGCGCGATTCGGGCGCCTGACGTCGGCGAGGTCCACTCGATCGGCTGAGAATCGGGTGAAACTGTCGGTGTGCGGTGTGTCGTGAGGATGGTCGTCACGGATAGGTTCATCGACGAGGCGCCTGGTATTGGGACATATATTTGCACGAGGGCAGTGGCGGCTTGGCTCGATCGAGGTGACAATGGACGGCGCGTGGCCGACCCACCCAATGCGCGATAGAGGAGTTTTGAAGATGAGCACGAGCCGAATCGACGAGTTTCATGCCAAGCGGGATGAGGGGCATGAACGCCTGCTCGACACCGACCATCTTGGGATCAAGCGATTTCACAAGCTCGACACCGACGCGTATCGCGATCGCTCGGGCGATGGCGGGCTCGATGGTCGAACGAAAGAGCTGCTGGGGTTGGTCGCGTCGACGGTGCTCCGCTGTGATGACTGCATTGCCTATCACACGGAGCGGTGCGCAGCGATGGGCTGGGCTGACGCGGAGATCGAGGACGCGATGAACGTCGCGCTCGTGGTCGGCGGGTCGATCACGATTCCGCATCTTCGGCGGGCAAAGCTGTTTCTTGAAGAACTCCGCAAAGAGAAAAAACAGTAGGCGGCGCGGCTATGTTTTGGCGAGTGCGCAGGTGTGAGGGCAAAGGGATAGAAACTTGCAAAAAAAAGAACCCACGGATTCGAATCCGTGGGCTTTGATGAACTTGAAATATTCGTGGGAGACGAGCGGGGCGCCCGTTTCTCTGGGGATTTCGTCGCAGTAAATCCTTCGTTTACGGGAAGATGCCTCGCAGGGCGTAGACTTTGCCGATCTGGTCGAGGGCGGCGATGTACGCAGCGGTTCGCATGTCGACGTCGAAGCGGTGCCGGGCGACGGAGGTTCGCCGGGCGGCAAGGACCATGTGTTTGTTGAGCGCTTTGTCGACGCGATCCAAGTCCCACGACACGGCGGATTTGTTCTGCACCCACTCGAAGTAGCTGACGGTGACGCCACCGGAGTTGCACAAAATCGCGGGCAGCACTTCGACTCCACTTGCGTTGAGAACTCGTTCGCCTCGCGGGGTGGTCGGTGCGTTGGCAGCTTCAGCGACGACTTTGCAATCGAGCCATTCAGCTTTTTCGTGGTCGATCATCTGCTCGAGTGCAGCGGGGATGAAGACATCGGTGGGGGTTCGATAGAACTCTTCCTCGCTGATCGCCTGGGCGCCTGCCCGGGTTTGTTTGCCTGACGCGGTTGTCGCGCCGTTTGCTGAGCCGAACCCGACGATGCCGCCTGTTTCAGCGACGTGCTCAGCGAGAAGGACGGTGTCGATTCCTTCGTCGTTGCGGATGGATCCGGTGTGATCCATGACGGCGACGACTGTTGCGCCCTTTTCTTCGATGAGGCGGCCGGTCCAGGAGCCGACGTTGCCGAAGCCCTGCAGTGTGATGCGGGCGCCTTTGATCTCGAGGTCGAGATCGGGGAGCATTTCGACGAGGACATCGACGACGCCTTGCCCGGTCGCTTTTTCCCGGCCGAGCGAGCCGCCCATTTCGAGAGGTTTGCCGGTGACAATGCGCTGTGCGTCCTGTCGGCCGGCGGCTCCCGAGATGTTCATATAGGTGTCGGCGAACCACGCCATGATCTGCGAGTTGGTGCCGACGTCGGGCGCGGGGATGTCAATGTCCGGGCCGATGATGTTTGAGATTGCCGCCATGAATCGTCGCGAGACGCGCATGAGTTCGCTGCCGCTGATGGCGCGGGAGTCGACTTTGCAGCCGCCCTTGGAGCCGCCGAAGGGAACGCGAACGAGCGAGCACTTCATGGTCATGAGCGCGGAGAGCGCCTTGACGTCATCAAGGTGCACGTTGGGATGGAAACGAATGCCACCCTTGTACGGGCCGAGGATGTTGTTGTGCTGAACGCGATACCCTTTGAACAAGCGGTGTTCGCCGTTGTCCATGCGCACGGGGAAGTGCACCATGACTTCGTTCTTGGGCTGGGCAAGAATCAGCTTGAGATGATGGGGCAGTTCGAGGATGTCCGCTGCTTGCAGCACCGAGTCGATGATCTGCAAGTAGAGGTTGTCTGGATCGCGCTGCATGTCCAGTTCGTCGAAGACACTGCTCGTTTGGTAATCCACGGGTGGACTATCACTCGGCGCCGCTATGCTGGCTTTGGCCATGTCAAATCACTCTGCAAAAATGGTTGGTTACAATGGATACGATCGGCGGTTGTGAATGCTCGCTTCAAAAACGCTTCGTGGTACAACGGAAACATTTTGGCCCACCCCGGACCACCGCCCTCCGGTCTCTCTCCTCCAGACACGGAATCGACAATGATAGCCTATGCAGCGTCCGATCTCATCTGGGATGCCCGAATAAAATCAACTTTTCTCGAGCTGGGGATTGCCTGCGTGGCGACCCCTTCGACCGAGCGGCTCGGGGACCAGTTGGAGGGCTCCGATCTCACCGGATTCATCGTCGATCTCGACCGGGCGGAGCAGGCGATCGAGATGATCCGACTGGTCCGTAAACATGAGCAAGAACACCACCCCGACAGGCGGGTTTATGTCCTCGCGTTTGGGCCTCACGTGGAGAAGGAACTCTTCGAGCAGGCTCGGGAGGCGGGGGCTGACGAGGTGCTCCCTAGAGGCGCCTTTAGCAAGTCGCTCCCGGACATTTTGACCAAGCTGGAAGCGGGCAGTTAGCTGGAGGTCAGCTTGCGGATGTCCCGGTCGAAGCCGGCCAGCACGAGGACGTCCTCGGTGGTGAGTTGGCTGCTGGGTTGAGGCAGATCGACGACGCGCTCCTCAAACTCCTCAGCACCGGACTGGCTCGCCGAGGGGGTCCGCCGTTTGATCGCCACGATGGTGACGTTGTGCTTGGTTCGCAGGTCCAATTCTGCGAGCGTCTTGCCACGCCAGGATTCGGGCGTTGGGAGCTGGACGATCGCGTACCCCTCTCCCAGCTCAACGTGGTCGATCAGGGCAGGAGACAAAAGTCGATTGGCCCACCGGTCGGAAGATTCATCTTCGGGGTTGACGACGCTGTCGGCGCCGATGCGGGAGAGAATCCTCGCCTGCATGTCGTTGGCGGCTCTCGCGATCACCCGGTCCACCCGGAGACTTTTCAGCAGCACCGTGGAGAGCGCGTTGGCTTCGAAATCGTGCCCGATGCAGACGACTGCACAGTCAACCTGATCGATCCCCTGCAGCCGGAGGGCCTGTTCGTCGGTGGAGTCGAGCGCGACTGCGAGCGTGACTTGGTCGCGCAGCTCTTCGACGATCCGCCGATCGCGGTCGATGGCGATCACCTCCGCCCCCATGGTTGAGAGGTTTCGGGCCAGCCGGGAGCCGAAGCGTCCGAGTCCGATTACGGAGAAGCGATCCATAAGGATGACAAGGTACCCGGGCGGCGCGGTTGGCGCCGATCAACTCATGACGACCATCTCGTCGGGGAACTCACATCGCGGGCGTCGGCGGGCGCCCACACTCACCAGCGCCACCAGCATCACCAGTGGGCCGACCCGGCCGAGGAACATCGCGGTGACGAGGATGAGCCGACCCGGCGCAGAAAGATCGCTCGTAATCCCCGTCGAGAGCCCGACCGTCGAGAACGCGGACACCACTTCAAAGAGGAGGTCTTCGAGGAGGCGATCGCCGCCTCCATCGCTTGCAGCCAGCGCGAGGGTCAGCACCGCGATGAGTCCCGCAGCGAGCGTGATGAGCGTCGCTGCACGCCGGACGAGCTCTTCGGGGATGGTTCTGCCGAACGCTTCGGTGGAGGTTTTTCCTCGCATGGTCGACCAGATGGTCATGACGAGGATGGCGAGTGTGATGGTTTTGACGCCGCCTGCGGTCGAGCCGGGCGAACCGCCGACGAACATGTAGGACATGAGTGTGAATCGGCTGAGTGGCCCCATCGACCCAGGCGCCACTGTGTCGAACCCTGCGGTCCGCGCGGTGATCGCAGCGAAATGCCCATCGAGGAGGGCGCCGAGCAAGGGTTCGCCGCCTTGCGTCCATCGGCCGATGAACAAAATCAACATGCTCGTCAGGTACAGGAGGGCGGTGGTGACGAGGACCATCTTGGTGTGAAGCGACAGGCGGATCAGCACGCCGTTGGCGATTCGCTTGCCTTTGATTTTTGCGAGGATCACGGTTCGGAGGTTGTCCAGCGCGGGAAAGCCGAGCCCGCCGATGACGATGAGCCCAGCGATGACGATTTGGCTCGTCCAGTGCCAGCGGAGCCCTTCAAGACTGTTGGAGGTCGTCGCGAACCCGGCATTGCAAAAAGATGAAATCGAAAAGAAGACCGCGTTGAAGAGACGCGAGCCGGAGCTGTCCATGACCGGCGCGCCTTCCCATATCCCGGGCCAGCCGAAGTACAAAGCGCCGGCGCCAATCAGCTCGGTGCACAGCGTCGCGATCGTGATGAACGCAATCAGTCGGCGGATCGTCGTCGGGCGGGCAAGCCCCTCAGCAGTGGTGTCGGCAAGCGTCTTGGA
Source organism: uncultured Phycisphaeraceae bacterium (assembly GCA_964392425.1). Lineage (GTDB taxonomy): Bacteria > Planctomycetota > Phycisphaerae > Phycisphaerales > UBA1924 > CAYMQF01. The sequence continues at coordinate 2,839 of CAYMQF010000064.1, read as the reverse complement.
AGCGCGAAGCCCCATCGACGAACCCATTGCCAGTGCGAGGAGGGCGCCGAACACGACTATTCCCAGGCCGCCCAACTGGATCATCGCAAGGATGACTGTCTGGCCGAAGCGTGTGAACTCGGTCCCCGTGTCGCGCACGACGAGCCCCGTCACGCAGACGGCGGAGGTCGACGTGAAGAGCGCATCGACCGTTGAGATCGGCTTGTCCACAGGCGTTGAGATCGGCAGCTTGAGCGCGATCGTCCCCGAGACGATCAGCATCCCGAACGTTCCAGCGAAGACCCAGCTTGACGAGGGGGAGCGCGTGACGACTTCTTCGAAGAGCCGAAAGAGTTGATGTAGGGCGAGCACGCCTGCGATGATTGGCGCCGTGGGAGCGAGCCAGAAGAGGAGGCCGCCGATGCCGAGCGTGATCGATTCAAAGGTGTGTTTGCGGATGAGTTCTACGAGCGACCGATTGGCCATTCGGTTGGGGATCAGCAGAGCCAACGCGTAGACGCCGATTGCAATGAGTGTGATGGTTGACAGCGATTGAGCAGAGATTATCGGTTCGCGCCAACCAAGGTGCAGCACGACGGAGGCGCCCGCGAGCGCAGCCAGCACAAAGCGGAGCACTCCCCACCATGCGGATCCCGTCGTCTGGTTGTCGATCCTTTGCGACCAGCGCTGCGCCATGGATGCAAAAGGTACACGCTGAGGCTGCGTATTCACACTCCGGTCATGTGGACCGGGCAGCTGCGACGGCTTGGCGCATCAAAATGGTCAGGCGCCGACGGGAAAAATCGAGGCTGGTTGATATGTCCTCGATCGTCATTGGCGCGTCTCCCGAAAGCCCATATGCGAGTGTGGCTGCCTGTCGAGCGGGGTCGGGGATGAGCTCGATTCGGCGGAGCAGGCGAGGGTCAGCCTCCACCCACCGCGCCCAAGGCGCCAGCCGGGTCCGCCAGTCCAGCAGAGCGACGTTTTTCACACGAGCCCGCCCGCGGGAAGATCCCAGGGAGTCAGCATGGACGGTCATCCAGCTTGCGACCGCCCGATCCACCGCGAGCCCGACGGGGGAGGCCAACCTGCCACCTCGGTATGGATCGAACCCCCAAACCGCGTGGACGATGGCGTCCATCACGGCTGCGTGGAGCGAGCGAGCTTCCCGCGCGGGCAGTGTTAGTAAGGATCGCTCCAGCCGGGCCTCGATCGTTTTGATCGCGAAGGGCCGTTGTGTCTGCGCGAGTTTCACGACGAGGAGCAGCGACCAACGGAGATCGGTTTCTGCGCGATCCAGTGCTGCGGCGGTTGGCCTTTGAATGGCTGGCGCGCTGACACATCGGCGTGATCTCCACAGGAGGAACCGCAGCGCGCGGGCGGCAGCCTGTTCTTCGCTTTTGTCAGGAGGCGATGAGGCGAGCGCCGACTGGACAAACTCATCGGCAGTGGTCGCGATTGGTTCACGCAAGTGATTGCGTGCAGTGGGGACATCGAGAATTTTCTCTGTAGCGCCGGGCGCGACAAAAGCAGCGCGGTCTTCGACGAGTACGCCGACACTGCGCACGACCATCGCGCGATGTTCGTTGATGATCCGCCGAACCGATGCGGGCGATTTTCCATACCGCTCTGCGAGCAGGCTCACGGGGACGCCCATCAACTGCGCCCGGTGCATGACTGCCCGCGATCGGTCACCGGGGTGGAGCGAGGTTCGCTTGCCGCCTTGCTGGAAGAGAATCTGCCTGATCGTTTCGTGCGATCGGCCGGTTCGCTGCGCGATGCGGTCAGCGGTTTCGTTGAGCGACCAGCCGTAACGCTGCTGCGCCCTGCTTGCAGTGCGCACGATGTGATCGCGCGTTGAGGGGGTGAGTCGCGTAGCGGACCGCGCGTTTTTCAGGAGCCGATGGTGGGAACTCTCGAACGCTTCGACTGATGCGGTCGCAAAAGCGAGTTTCGCTCGCCCTCTATGATCGAGCATCGACAGTGCGATGAGCCCGTCGTGGCGATACCGCTCGATGGTGCGCGAACTGACCGACCATCGTTGGCACAATTCCTCGAGCGAAAGTGTCGGGATCGAAAGCAAATCCGCGTCGAGTTTCGCATGAGAACTGATGCGCTGGGTGAAGGCGGACAGATCGCTGAGCAGCGCCTTGCCGACAATCATTGCCGGTTCTGCAAGGTCCGGGCGATAGCCGGTGATGCGCTGGACGAGCCAGTCTTCGGGGTACAACTGATCGGGATCAATCGAGCTGGCAAGGTCGATCGCTCGGTTCAGCGCCTCGATGATCCTGCTGGTGGGGGCAAAGCGCAGCCCCGCAGCGAGGTCATCAAGCTCGCCCAGTCGCAGCGCGCTCAGCCGAGGCACACGCAGCCGCCTTGTTGGATTTCACTCACTTCGCCCACCGAATGCTGGCGCCCTCTGGAGCGACGCCTGCTGCGACCGCTTCGGTGGCGAATCGTTCCACTGCTTGTTTTTGGCGCTCACCGAACTTGGTGATGATGGTGTCGCGCAGGTAGACCAGCGCTTCGTCGGCGCCCCAGCCGTGCTCTCTTGCTCGGCTCGCTGCGATCCACTGGACTCTGGCTCTGTTTCGCCGGCGTTGATGGTCGAGCAGATCGAGCCCTCGTGCGATGATGGGATCGACGATCGGGTCATCAACGCGCGACGCCAGGCAGACCCACGCTGCATAGACGAAAGGCAAGCCCGTCCACTCTCCCCACGCCTGTCCGAGATCGAGCGTATGGGGGAACTGCTCTGCGTCGGGAGGCGTGCGCTCCACTTTGTCGCCGATTATCAGGATTGCGTCGGTGCTATTGGAATCAGTATTTGTGATTGCTGTCGCTGACCGTTCGAACTGAG
>CAYMQF010000063.1:2964-12823 GCA_964392425.1 uncultured Phycisphaeraceae bacterium | reverse complement strand
AAGCGCAGCACGAACAAGGGTCTTCGTTTGACCGGTTCGCGCTCCACCTCTCGCAAGCGAACCGCTTCGCGCAGCCGGACGTATCGCCGAGCCGCCTGATCTGCTCCGTTCGCTGAAATCCAACCCCCCTTTGACCGCAGCATTTGCTGCGGTTTTTTTTGCGCGACACCTGCCTCCCAGGAGGCCAATCCTGAACTTTGCCGCCGATAATTCCTCCTTTTTTGCAATGTCAGGAAAGTCCGCTCTTGAGATCGCCGATTCCCCGCAGGTCGGCCCCGCCTGACGGGCCCCATCAGGAGCGATATCCAAATGGAAGATCACGCCCTCTCGGTTGACGCGGAACTCGCCCGGCTCGACGCCCAGCAGATGTTTCAGAAGATGCTCACCGGCTGGGCGTGGGACGTTCTCCAGCTCCGCCGGGCCGGTTTGGACGTCCCCACGCACCGCCAGCCCCTTGAAGATGAAGATTATTCGTGGCGGAAGGCCGCCTAATCGGTTCCCGGACATGATCTGGCGCCCCTCTTGCGGAGAACTCCCGTCGGTCGGCCGATAGAGGAGTGAGGACCAAGATCATGGGCGGAATATCTTCAAGCGTTGGCATTTTCAGCGGCATCGACACGGGGTCGTTGATCAGTCAACTTTTGGCCATCGAGGCTCGCCCCAAGGCTGCAGCACAACTCCGCCTGACCAGTCTGCAGAGCCAGCAAGCGGCGATTCTCGACCTCAATACACGCATGCTCAGCTTGGGGACCTCCGCCAAGGCGCTCCGTCAGGACAAGATTTTCCAGACCGCCAAAGCCACCAGCTCAACTTCGGCCGTTCTCACCGCCACCGCGGGCAATAAAGCGACGCTCGGCTCGTTCAACTTCATTGTCAATCGGCTTGTCTCCACCAATCAGCTCATCACCAAAGGGTTCACCAACTCGGACTCCTCCGCGGTGGGCGCCACCAAGTTCACCTTCGAAATCGGCGGCGGTCGGCTCGACTCCCAAACCAAAATCTCCCAACTCAACGGCGGGCTCGGCGTCGATCGAGGAAAGATCAGAATCACCGATTCAACAGGAGCGGTCGCCACCGTCGATCTCTCCACCGTCTCGACCGTCGATGAAATCGTCGAGACGATCAACTCGACCACGGGCATCTCGGTCACCGCGTCCGTCAGCGACAACGGGCTTCAGATCGACTCCGTAGGAAAAATCGAAGACGTGTTCGGCTCGCAGACGGCGACCTCCTTGGGAATCGCCAAAACAGCAACTGCGGGCTCCATCGTCGGCGACCAGATCAACAAACTCAGTGCCAGCACCCCCCTCTCCCTCCTCAACGACAGCGCTGGCGTTGCCTTTGAACAAGACGCAGGGAATATCTCATCGACGACCCCCGTCGCAGATTTCGTGCTCACCGTCGCAGGCGGCGGCGTCCACAGCATCGCTCTGGGTGAACAACTCCAAAATAAGCTTGACGCACAGGGACAGCCGGAGCTCGACTCCCAGGGCAACAACGTCACCGAGGTCGCGCGCAACCGTGTTGCGACGCTCGGCGACCTCTTCAGCATCATCAGCGCGGACTCCGGCGGCGAAGTGACCGCGGCGATCAGTGCCGATGGGACGAAAATCGAACTGACCAGCACGGTCGGCGCCATCTCTGTCGCGCAAGGCCCGACCAATCGCCCGACCGCAGCAAATCTCGGTTTGCTCAACTCAACGCCGGGGACCACCGTCTCCAGTACACGCCTGCTCGCGGGAATCAATTCGACTCTCTCCTCCAATCTCAACGGCGGAAGCGGACTCACCGCGACGGATCTGTCAATCACGACCGCCAACAATTCTGTCTTCAACATCACACTCGCTGCGGACGGCTCGACCAGCGACATCATCTCAGCCATCAACGCGCAAACAGCAGGCGCCGTCACTGCGACGCTCAACTCAGCGGGCAACGGTTTGTCGCTCACCGACACGACCACCGGTGCGACCACTTTTCAGATCGCGGGAGGCGCCGCGACTGATCTGAACCTGACCGGCTCCTACACGTCAGGCGTCGCGGACAGCGGCAATCTGCAAGCGAAATACATTTCCGAAGCGACACTCTTGAGCGATCTCAACGCCGGGTCTGGCGTCGGGACGGGCGATTTCACCATCACCGACTCCAACGGCGCCATCTCGACGGTCAAAATCACCAGCAACGAAAAATCGATCTTTGATGTCCTTCGAAAAATCAATGCTGGCTCTGCAAACGTCAACGCGCGCATCAATGACACCGGCGACGGGATTCTCATCGAGGATCTCGCGGGAGGCACCCTCGCGCTCACCATCGCCGACTCCACGGGACGATCTGCGCGCGATCTCAACATCGTCGGCACGGGAGACCCGGCCACCGTTAACAACGTGGATGGATCTTTCGAACGAGCCGTGACTTTCAACGCGACCGACACGCTCGATGATGTCATCAACGCGATCAATCTCGCCGGCGTTGGCGTGAGCGCAACGATCATCAACGATGGTTTTGGCGCGACCCCCTTCCGCATCATCCTCACCTCGAAAACGTCAGGCGCCATCGGGCGAGTCAACATCGACACGGGAGGCCTGAACCTCGGGCTCAAAGAGCTGTCCAAAGCAGAAGATTCAGTCGTCTTCTTCGGCTCAACCGATCCCGCCGACGGCATCCTGCTGACCGGTTCGAGCAACACACTCGACAACGTCATCAGCGGCGTCACGCTCGATCTCAACTCCACCAGCGACACCCCCGTCGAAGTCAATGTCTCCCGCGACACCGCTGCGATCGAAGAAGCGATCCAAGGCTTTGTGGACTCCTACAACGTCGTGATCGACCGGCTTGAGTTCCACGGCCGATTCAACGCGGACACCGGCGAAAAAGGAGTGCTGCTCGGTGACTCCATTGTCTCAAACATCCAGCGCCAGCTCCAGACGACGATCCAGTCGCCCGGGCTCGACGTACAGGGAACATTCAAGTTTCTCTTTGAAGCCGGTGTCAAAGTCGTCCAAGGCGGCAAGCTGGAGCTCGACAGCGAAAAGTTCCGCAAAGCGCTCGAACAGGATCCGACGGGAGTCGCCGAGTTGTTCGCCGGGTTCGTTCAAGACCCGTCGACCCCCACCGTGATCGCGCCGGGAGTCACCGTCGCCAACACCACGAGCACGTTCAGCAAGCTCGGCGTCGCAGAACTCATCAACCAACTCACCGAAGCATTCACCGACTCAATCGACGGCGTCCTGACGAGTCGAAAAAACACCTTCGACTCTCAGATCAAGCTGCAGGAAGAACGGATCAATGCATTCGACATCCTGCTGGGACAAAAACGCGTCAGGCTCGAACGACAGTTTCTCGCCATGGAAGGGGCGCTGGCGCAGCTTCAGTCCCAGCAGTCCGCACTGGGCGCACTGGGTGGATGACCCATTGCTCTCTATTCACAACAGAGCCCCGCTGCGGTCAAGTGACCCAGCCCTCCATCCGATACTCACTCTGACATGACCAGCACCACCGCCAATCAGTACCTCCAGACAAAGGTCCTCACCGCCAGCCCGGCGGAGCTTCGGATGTTGCTCATCGAAGGCGCCATCCGCTTTGCCACGCAAGGGCGAGACGGGCTTGCTGAGCGCGATTACGAGAAAACATTCGACGGGTTCAGCCAAGCCAAAGCGATCCTCATGGAGATGATCACGGCACTTCGCCCTGAGGTCGATGCGGAGCTGTGCGAAAATCTCAGCGCCCTCTACACCTACATGTACCAGCAGCTTGTCGAAGCCAACCTTGAAAAAAACACTGCTCTCGCTGATGAAGTCATCAAGCTGCTTGAATACGAGCGTGAAACATGGTCGTTGCTTCTGGACAAGGTTGCGGAAGAAAAAATATCGACAACGGAGCCCGGACCTGCCTCCGCTATCGCTTCACCAACGAAGAATGCTGGTGATTCGTACACGCCGTTGAGCATCGAAGGCTGACCAACTCGCTTCTTCGCATTGCTGCTGAGCGATTCACTCCCGCGCCATCTGAACAGCAAGATTCTCCATCGCCAGCTTGAGATTCACATTGGACGCGATGTTTCGCTCAGCCTCACAAAGTAGATCAATCGTGCGCATCGCTCTTCCGTTCATCGCCTCATCTTCACACTCTCGCCACACCTGTCGGCGGGCGCGTTCAGCAAGCAGATCAAGCACATGCCGAACGCCTGCCTTGTTGGCGGCATCTTTGCTTGGGTTCTCCGCCTTGTGACGCTCGACCCACCAGTTCGCCCATTCATCCACGCATTCAGCGAGGGCGCCGCCCAGTTCTGCGTCGTACTCGCCGCGCTCTGCAGCATTCAGCATCGGCTCGAGGCGCTGCGACCACTGCGCCATCCCCGCTTCATGGGCCAACACGAACAAACCGGGCGAGCCTCGGCTGTGCTCCACCAACCATGCGGACTCGTTGGGCTCAATCTCCACGCTGCTCGCATTCAGCCAACAGTCCATGGATTCAGCATCAAGAGCGCCAAACGCCAATCGTTGGCTTCGGCTGCGAATGGTCGGCAAGAGCCGATCTTCACTCGATGTCACAAGAATAATCACCGTGCCGGGCGCCGGCTCCTCCAACGTCTTGAGCAGCGCGTTTTGCGAAACAGCATTGAGCAGTTCCGCCTCATCGACAACGAAAACCTTCTTTGCGAGCGTGTCAGCACTGACGGTTGGAGCGAGCGCAGCCGGCGCGAGCAGGTGCGTCGCGATGACCTCTTTGGGAATCGAGATCAACTTTCGGCTGCGCACCGAGGCATCGTCGGAATAGCGCGCAAGCTCTTTTGTGATGATGTGCAGATCGGGATGCGTAAACGCTGAGCCATCCGCGTCAGCGTCAATCATCGCGTCTGCCATTGCATCGGGCAGCGCCACGGCGCCCGCTCCGATTTCCAAGCCGGGCGTCAACAATGCACGCGCAAAACACATCGCAGCAGTGAACTTTCCGACGCCTGCTGGGCCGTGGAAAATCCATGCATGATGTACACGCCCACTGGTCATCGAGCTAAGCAGTGTCGCAACCGCCTGGGGTTGTCCAAGAATGTCTCCAAATGCGTCCCGGCTCATCGGTCAACCCCCAGTTCCCGCCGCGCGTTCCAACTCGATCGCAGCCAGCAACGCCTGCCCAAGCTGCTCGTATTGTTCAGGCGTTGAATAGAGGTGTGCGCTGAGGCGAACCATCCGCTGAGGCGGGGCCGGCCAGGGGATCACCGGCGCCTCGATACTGGAATCCTCGAACAAAACAGCTTGCAACGGATCGGGAAAAGGAGGCAGTTCTGCCGTCTCAGTCAGTCCCAGCGACAGCGGGATCGACGCCATCGACCCAATCATTTCATCGGGGGCAGGCTTCTCGCACCCGAGTGCTGCGGCTACTGCGTCGCGCCCCCGCAGTGCGAGAGCATGGTTGCGCTGCATGACTTCGTCCCAGCCGCCCGGCGCCATCGCGCCAATGCAGCGGATCGCTTCGGGAGCGGTGAGCCAAGGCGTCGGATCCTGCGTCCCCATCCAGTCAAAGAGCAGGCGAAACCGTGACCGATCTTTGCGAGGCGAGTTGGCGCCATGACTGATCGACAGCGGGACGATTTCAGTCTGTTTGTCCCGCCGAACGTGCAAAAACGCAGCCCCCTTCGGGGCGCACACCCACTTGTGCAGATTGCCGGTGTAATATGCAGCGCCAAGCTCATCAAGATTCAACGGCAACATCCCCGGCGCGTGGGCGCCATCCACGAGCACATCGATGTCGCGCGATTGGAGCTCGCGAATCAGCCGTTCGATCGGAAAGATCAACGCGGTCGGACTCGTCACATGGTCGATCAGCACGAGCTTCGTGCGAGGATTCACGCGCTCCATCACTGCGCGGAACACTTCATCAGGCGACCCGATCGGAAAGGGCACAGGCGCCACGACCACCTTTGCGCCAGCCTTTGCCGCGACATAGTTCGCTGCATTGGCGCAGGCGTTGTACTCATGGTCAGTCAGGAGAATCTCATCGCCCGGCTCGAAGTCCAGCGAACGCAGCACCGTGTTGACACCCATCGTTGTATTGGTGACCAGCGCGAGATCGTCACTGTCAGATCCAAGAAATGACGCGATCGCGGCGCGGGCTTCGTCGAACAGATTTTCCCAATCGCGCGCGAAAAACTGCGTGGGCTGGCGCTCGATCCGGGCTCGCAGTTCCTGTTGATATTGGAGCACTTCGATAGGGCAGCCGCCGAAGGAGCCGTGATTGAGGGGGACCACGGCGGGGTCGTGTGTCCACAGCGCGCTCAATGACAGTTCGGTGTCGGTGGTGTTCATGCGTGTGAGGATAGGGAATCGCCCGTCGATCAGCCGGTGACGTCGAGTCGGCGGCCGGTGATGATCGCCGTCGCAGCGGTGTTGCGATCCGCGGGATGGCGATAGAGCGGTTTGGGGGCTGCTGCGGGAGCGGCATCAGCTGCGGAGAAATCGACCTGCCCGGGAACGACGGCTGCGACCAGCTTCATCGCCCGGCTGTTGATGGCTCGCTCAGCCTGATTGATTCGGTCAATCCGTCCCGCGGTGTGGTCCAGACTTGTCGGGGCGACCTGGGCTGCTGGGGTAGAGGCTGCGGAGCGGTAGGCGCCTGCGATTTGGGACGGGTTGGAGAAGCTGTCGATTTTCATAAAGCCGATCAAATATCCCAAGGCAGGGTTCGCCACACAAACCCGTCATCCACTTTTCCAGGCGAGCCCGCTGCTCGACTGTTCCAACTCGGCACAAGCCTAGCACACAAATGGGCGCCCGGCCCGGTCAAATTCGATGTGCGATCAGGATCATTCATGGACCCATATCGGACGTTCCAAATGCGGGCGAGAGGACTCGAACCTCCACGTCCTTTCGGACACGGGAACCTAAATCCCGCGCGTCTGCCAGTTCCGCCACGCCCGCAAGCGCGATGCAGGACGCATGGTAGGGCATCATCGCTTCACTATTGGAGCCGAGCTGGGCGATCATCCGACGCCTTGGGTACTATTGAAGGTCGAAAGACCGCGTGCGACATTCGGAAAAACAGGTGGACCGTGCTCGTCTGACGCGGGACCCTCTCTTGACAGACACCAGACGCCGACTTCGGAGGATCAACGCATGACATTTCGCCAACGACTCGGCCTCGGTGTTCCCCCCTACTTCCTCCGCCTGGCGCTCGCTGCAACGTTCATCTGGTCGGGAGCAGCCAAGTTCCAATACCAGATCCAGCTCTCCCCGCAGGATGAGGCGACGTACTTCTCGATCCGCGATGGGTCCGCTGCCCCCGCGACGCCGAAGACACCTGCCAAAGACGCACCCGCGCCCGACGCCTCTGATTCAACAGACGCCGACCAACCAGCCGAGGGCGTGAGTGGTTCGACCGCCTCCCTCACCGATGGAGTCTTCCTTCTTGTTCAGGACAGCGCAGCAGATAAAGCTCCGGATTCCAAAAAAGATGCAAAAGGCAAGGCGCCGACTCAGCCGGGGATGCATCCCTTCATTGCCCAGCTCACGTTGATGATCCACTCTGCTGCGACGCCTGACGATCAGGGGCGGGCGCTGCTTCCCGCGTTCATGGGATCAGGAAAATCGCCCCTCTGGCTCGCCTACGCAGCAAGCCTGACCGAACTCATAGGAGGCGTGGCGATCCTGCTTGGTCTCTTCACCCGGCTGTGGGCGCTCGGCGTCATGGGCGTCATGGTGATGGCGCTGTGGATGACCGCCGTCGGCCCGGTGGTGATCATGGGCGCGCCAGGCTGGCCGAGCTTCATGCCCGTCCTTCCAGCTCTCAATGGATACGCATTCAGCGCATGGCAGACGTGGCTCTGGCAGTTCATTCTCGCTGCAAGCGCTGGGTCGCTGGCTTGTCTGGGCGCGGGAGCGATCAGCCTGGACCGCCTGTTCTTCCGGAAAAAGAATCGCGCCACTGAAGCCGACGAAGACTCAGACGACTAATCTGTTGGCTCATGCAACGCAGCGCATACAGAGGTCGGCGTCGTTCCCGTCTAGCCAGGCTCGTCCGCTCTACCCAGCGCGTAGTCCATAGTGAACGGCTGCACCGATCGCTGCCTTGGGGCGGTTCGCTCGCGCTGCACCTGTTCGTAGTCGTCGCTGCAGCATTTATCGCTTGGCGGGTCATTCCCGATCAGAGCAAGACTCCGCCGATCAGTGTGAGCTTTGAACAGCCAGCCATAGCCGCTGCAATGTTGACACCGACGCCGACGGAAATGCCTGACCAAGCGGACGAAACGCTCGAACGGTTGCTGGCTGTGCCCACGGACATGACCAAAGTCGAGGCGCCTGCGGTCCCGGCGATCCCCGAACCTCCCGAAATCATCGAACCGGCGCACACTGTGTTTCAACCTGAGACTCTTGCATTGGGAGAACCTCTCGAAGTCGAATTTTCCGGCTTAGGCGCCAGCGATGCGCGCGACATCGTGTACGTCGTCGATGCGTCAGGCTCGATGATCACGTCCATGCCCGACGTGCTTGCTGAGCTTCGGCGGTCCATCAATCGCCTCCACCCCGCACAGCGTTTTCAGGCGCTTCTCTTTCGGACGCCGCCGCCCGGCTCCGCTGACCCCGCCGCCTACCAATGGCTCAGCATCCCCGCGGGGCTTCGCAAACCCGTGTTGATCGACGCGACCAAGAAAAACAAACGAGCGATCTCCCAATGGCTCGACACCATCGCGCCGAGGATGCGATCCAACCCACTGCCCGCACTCGAAGCAGCGATCAATCTCAAACCCGATGCGATCTTCGTGCTGTCCAGCGGCGCCTCGGACCCGGCGCTCCTGGGAGGCACGCCTGACGAAATCCTCGCGAGGCTGGATCGGCTCAACCCGGTGCAAAGAAATGGCGTCCGGCGAGTCGTCATCCAGACGGTGCAGGTTCTCGAAGACGACCCGCTCAAACTGCTCCGCTCCATCGCGCGAGCGCACGGCGGCGAATCGGGGTACAAGTTCATCAGCCGGGACGATCTTGCTCGGCGCCAAAAAGAGAACAACGACTCTCCATGACGATCAAACGAAAATATCTTGCAACGGGCCGACTCATCCTCATAGCGATAGCGCTCAGCGCCATGGCGATTGTTTTCTTGGCTCCGGCACAAGCGTTGGCGCAGTCCGGCGCATCGACCGCCGCCGACACCGAGAGCGTGTCGCTTCTGCAAACATTTTTCATCCAGCGCAACCCGCGCACGGGGCAGGTCGAAATCCTCGGCAGCCTGATCGTTTGGCTGCTCCTTGCGATGTCCGTCGCGTCGATCGCGATGATTGGAATATTCGCGCGCGAAAATAAACACGAAGTAATCCTGCCCGGCTCGCTCGTGGTGGAAGTGAAAGCAGCCGTCCGCAAACACGGCCATTCGTCTCATCTCAGAATCGCCAGCGATGATTCATCGCACCTCGGAACGATTCTTCGCGCCGCTCTGTGTGAACGGGAGTTTGGGCAAGATGCGATGCGCCGCGCCTTTGAACGCGCGTGCGAGGAAGACACCGCGGAGCGGCTTCGCCGAGTCGAAACGCTGAACATTATCGGGAGCGTGGCGCCAATGATCGGCCTGTTCGGCACGGTCTACGGCATGATTCTGGCGTTCAGCGAGATCGTCGCCTCGGGCGGTTCGCCGGACCCCGTCGGGCTGGCAGCAGGCATCGGCACCGCGCTGACGACAACATTTTGGGGGCTCGTCGTCGCGATTCCGGCGCTTGCGGGGTACGCCTTCATCCGAAACAACATCGATGCGGTGACGTCCGAAGCATCCCTTCTCGTTGACGACTTCATCAACCAGATGCGCGATGGCGCCGACGACATCGCCGACGATACGGACAACGCATGAAACGCGCCAGGCGTGACAGCCGAACGATCGAGCC
>CAYMQF010000063.1:0-2864 GCA_964392425.1 uncultured Phycisphaeraceae bacterium | reverse complement strand
GATCGGCTCAGCCAGATCCGGGCGCGGAATCCTTCGATCGCTGTGTCTGTGCGCGCTGATCGTGCCGAGCAGTACGAGCGGGTTCATGTGGCGCTGCGCGCTTGTCAGGAGGCGGGGATCACACGAGTCAACCTGATCGCCGAGCGTGTGGAGCGTGCGCCATGAGCCGAAACAACGCCACGCAGGGTTCGCGCAGGCTTTTTCTTCGCGGGCCAGGCCGACTCACCATGACGTTCACGCCGCTCATAGACATTGTTTTTTTGTTGCTGCTCTATTTTTTGCTTGTGGCGCAGTTCAAATCCAAGGAAGAGCTTTTCCAGCTTGATCTTCTCAATGACAATGCTGGGCAGGCGCAGCGCGATCCCTTTGCGTTGCCCGTTGAGCCGATCCGCATCCATGTCGTGTCCACCGGATCAGGCGCCAACGATTTGACCATCGAAACGAGCGACTCATTGATTGGCGCGACGCCGACTCTTGATTCGCTGACATCGGCGCTGCAGGAAGCGCGCGCAACCATCATAGGAGCCGACCAACTGTTCCTCGTAGAGCCGACTGGCGACACGCGGTGGGAGCATGCGCTGGAAGTAATGAACGCGGTGAAGCGAGCGGGTCTGCTGCGTGTGCATCTGCTGGAGCCGACGTCATGACAATACGAGCATGGCGCCGAACACACTGGAATAGAAGCCTATTGGCTCTCATCGCGGCGATGTTGCTAACCCGGGCGCCAATTGTATTTGCCGCACCGCCAACCATTGCTGGGATGCGACAGTCGATCTCTGCTGACCCTGACGCAATCGAAGCAGGCGCGACCATGACGCAACTTGCGGAGGCTCTTTTGTTGCAGCTTTCCACGGACGGCGCCGACCTCGCGGTGCTTTTCGGCGTGCCGACACGTGAACAGATTGATCGCGTCTCCGATGCTGCGACGGAAGCAAGAAGTCTCACTGAACGCGCGAAAGAGTCCTTGCAGCGCGCCGTCGTTCGAATAGGCGCAAGCCCTGATTTTGCCGATCGGCGCGACTTGCAGGATCAACGAAGTTCATACGAAGTTGAGTATCTGCTGACTCGGCTGCCATTGGCTCGTGCGCGCGCAGCGGCACTGTTGGCGACCCTTTCAACTTCGACAGCTGAATCCGGCCGACTCGCTGATGAAGCCCTCCGATCGCTCGGCGTCATCGAAAGCGACACCGCCATGCTTGGGGCGCACCGGTATTCAATCATTGCTGCGCTGCAGCAGGCGCGCGGCGACACGATCGACTCGGTATACATCGAACAAGTCCTCGCATTTATCGACAGTGATGGGTTCCACGAGATTGCCCGCCGATCATCTCAGATGAAGCGCGAACTTCCCGCAGCGGCCGCCTCCCTACTCTGGCGCGCAAGGCGGTATGAACAGGCAAAGCAGTTTGTATTGCGACATTTCAGCGCCGATCAAACCGATGTCCTCGCAGGCGTTGTTCAGCGTGACTTGCTGGCGAGGATCGAACTGGCCCGCGCAGCACGAACGACATCGCGAGCCGATCGCGAGCGCGCCGTGATTGGCGCAATCAATGCACTCGCCGATGAAAACGCTGTGAATTCAGCCGGTTTGCTTGAGATTGCCCTGTCGAAGATCGAACAGATATTGCCTGCCCAGAAGATGAATATGAAAATGCCGATCGCTGGGCGGATCGCGCGCGGCAGGCTGTTGCTTGAGCAAGGCCAAGCATCGCACGCAGTCGAGCCGTTGCAGTCGGCGTGGGATGAACTTGACGCTTCCAACCCGACTCTCCAGCAGGCGTGTGGCTGGCCGCTCGCCAAGGCGCTTCGTCAGCGCGGGGATGGCGCCGCGGACATGGCGCGCGCGGGCCAAACACTTCTGACACTGGCGAACATCGCGGAATCTGAGTCCGCTGCTGCCAGTGCGCTCCAGTCGGCAGTCGCTCTCTTGCAGTGGTCCATCGACAACGCTGATGATTCGACAAGTCCAGCGGTTCTCACCGCCATCAACAGTTCGTTGCGCACCGGTCTTCGCCGGGCGCTGGAGCATTGGCCGACTTCGCCTTCTGCTGACAAATGGAAAATGCGCTTGTCGGGATTGAGCAGCCCAACGCAACGTCGGCTGTTGCTTGAAGCCATCACTGCTCGAAGCGAACTGTTCGCCCGCGCCCGGCTCGCCCTTGCGTGGATCAAATTTGACGAACTGCGTAAGACGCCCAGCACTGCCCAGCGAGATGCGGTCGCCTTCACCATGCTTCAGTACGTCCAGCAGGCTCAGCACGCGTTTGAGAACAGCCTCGATGAAGATGAACAAAGCTCCGACATCCATCAGGCGGCTGCGATCGCGTCCGCGGAGCTGGGCCGATTCGACCGTGCTGTCGCTGAAGCGCTCAAGTGGGATGACGCAGCGGGCGTTGGCTCGCCTGACGCGGTGGATTATGTCCGCATTGCTCTATCCCGCGCGCTCGATGACGCTTTATTTGTCGAGGATTCGGCGCAAGCAGAGACACTCGCGCAGGCGCTCTCCGTGATCGCGGATCGCGCGCTCCGGCGAGCAGCAGATGGGCGCACCGACCGATCAACCGTCGATTTTGCTGTTCTTGATCTCGCTCGCTCATTGCTGCTGTTGCAATCTGATGAAGACCACGCAGGCGCCGTCCAGACCATCCAGACTATCCAGGCATGGGCGGACCACTTCGATGTCAGCCGGGGCGTCGCTGTCGCGCTGGCTATGACGCGCGCAGCGGTCGGCGACTCCGAGCGCGCCTTTGCGCTGTATCGAGAGGTCATCGAGGCGTCGCGCACACTCGATGTCAACGATGATTTTTTCTGGCGCTCATGGGTCGGAATGCTCACCATTCTCAGTGAGAACAACACGACGGGCG
>CAYMQF010000062.1:7360-13312 GCA_964392425.1 uncultured Phycisphaeraceae bacterium | reverse complement strand
CGGTGATGGCATCGTCAACGCTGCCGACTTGGCGAATCTTCTCGCCAACTGGGGCATACTGCCGTAAGGGATCGTGCGCTGTGCAGCTGTGGCAAACATCACGCAAAGCCACATATTCTGACCCCTCCCTGGCGGTCGGGGCTCTGAAAGCGGAGCGATGAAGAACGCACCGCGCCTCATGCTCTGATCGCGGAGCGCCACAGGCTCTAACACCAGAGCGCCTAAGATGGTCGTCATGTCTGTTGGCAACGAGAAAAATAAGGGCAAAGTATTGGTCGCGATGAGCGGTGGTGTGGACTCCTCCGTCGCAGCGGCTCTCCTTGTGCGCGAGGGCTACGAAGTCGTCGGGTGCTTTATGCGGCTCGGCTCGCCGGGCGAAACGGTCGACGAGCTTGTGCCGATCGAAGAGGACGGGCAATGCGATCGTGCTGCTGGGCGCCGACGCGGCTGCTGTTCGGTTGGCGATGCGCATGATGCGAAGCTCGTCGCAGCGGAGCTGGACATCCCGCTCTATGTGTGCAACTTCCGGGACGACTTTGGCAGGATCATGGATTACTTCGTTGAGGAGCATCGGCTCGGGCGCACGCCGAACCCGTGTGTGCGATGCAACGACTGGCTGAAGTTCGGCAAGCTGCACGCGTATGCAAAGCAGATCGGTGCGAAGTTTGTCGCGAGCGGGCATCACGCTCGGCTCGTTCGCAATGGGTCCAGTACGGAGCTGTGGCGAGGCGCCGACCGCGCGAAGGATCAGTCCTATGTGCTCTTTGGGGCGCCACGGAGTCGGCTCGATGAGATGCTGCTGCCGGTGGGTGAGTATGCAAAAGACGAAGTGCGGGCGATGGCTGAGCAGATGGGGTTGCCGGTCTTTGACAAGCCCGACTCGCAGGAAATCTGCTTTGTGCCTGACAACGATCATGCGAAGTTTGTTGAAGGGCGGGCGCCTGAGCTTGTGAGAGAAGGGGATATTCTCGACGCTGCGGGCGCTGTCTTGGGCCGACATGACGGGCATCACCGATTCACGATCGGTCAACGGCGAGGCGTTGGTGTGTCGATCGGGCTGCCTTTGTATGTCGTGGCAAAAGACACGCAGGCCAACACCATCACCGTCGGGTCAAAGGAGGATTTGGTGCTTGGCTCGTTGACGGTCGATCAGGTCAACTGGCTGGTGGGTGAGGATGAGCGGGCTTCGCTGGAAGGCGCCGAGCTGGAGGTGCAGTTTCGGGCACACGGGACGCCGGCCAAGGCTCAGCTCGTGATGGATTCCCAAGGGGAGAATCTGGAAATCCGGTTCGCTCAGCCTCAGTTCGGAGTGGCTGCGGGGCAGGCGGTTGTCTGCTACGGAAACAGTGATTTTGGACGAGTTTTGGGGGGTGGATGGATCAAGTCGGCGAACGCCCCATGAAACTTTCGTCGTGCTGATCGGAACTATCCTATGATTGATCCATTCGCTGGGGTAAGGAGCCCCGGGTGACCATTTAGCCAGGAGATAGTGATGTTGAACCGATCGAAGAAGACTTTTTTTGCTGCTGCCGGACTGTCCATAGCGGCTTTGATGACCGCCATGACGACGACCACAGCATTGGCGAATCTGAATACCAGCTCGTACCTGAACGCTACTGCAACGCTCGATGACGATCCCGTCACCGGCGATTGGGACGCTGTCCTTTCCGCTGACATGATGCCTGAGGATCAGGAAATCACGATCACTCTGGAGCTTGGCGACGATGGCGAGACCGTCACCGGCGGGTTCACCGCTGAGGACGAGACGGCTGATTTCGAGGGAACGTTCAACGCTGAGAACAACACCATCGAAGGCACCATCTCCGATCCCGAGCAGGACCAATCCTTCGAAGTTGAGCTCACGATTGATGGCGACGACATGACCGGATCCATCACCGTCGATGCAGGCGATTTCCAATTGGTCATCGACGTGACGGCGACGCGAGCAGAATAAGGCAAGGCGTTCTCGGAATTGGTGGCTGAGTGAAAGAGAAGCTGCCCGTTTCCCATTGAACCTGAGCGAAGGTGGAAAATGCATTCACTGTATTTTTGCCGATCGTTTCAAAGGAGATTTGCGATGAAATGTTGCAGCAATAATGGAGGCGTCTTGGTGAGTCTGGTGGCAAGCGCTGCGATACTCAGCACCAGCGTCATCGTTTCGGGGATGTCGTCGCCGGCCGATGAGATCAGCCAAGTCGCGCACGCAGCGATGGCCGACGTCATCACGGGTGATTGGGAGGGGGAGGTTTCAGGAGACGATCTGCCTGAAGATATGGAGATATACGTCTCACTCGAGATGGACGAAGACTTCGTCGTCATCGGCGTTTTTACAGTAGTCGAAGATGGTGACGCCCCGTTTGAAGGCTCCTTTGACCCTGAAAGCAACGTACTCACGGGCACTGTCACCGTCCCAGACGGCCCAGTATGGGAAATGACGCTCACACTTGATGAAGATGAACTCGAAGGCGAAGCGACCGAGACATACTCAGGCACCACCGTTGACGTTTCCCTCGAACGCAGCGAGGAATAATCGCTCTTTCACGGTGTTCTTGTAGAGAACACGACAGACAATTTTGCAATAAAAAAAGCCCACGGATTCAAACCCGTGGGTTTTCTTTTTGTTATCAGATCGCGATCAGCGTGCGATTTCGATGGCGCGGGTTTCGCGGAGCACCGTCACTTTGATCTCGCCGGGGAAGGTCATTTCCTCGCTGACACGGTCGGCGATGTTTTTGGCGATCATGTACGCGTCATCATCATCCACTCGCTTGGCGTTGACCATGACTCGAACTTCGCGTCCCGCCTGGATGGCGTACGCCTCGGTGACCCCTGATTGATCCATCGCGATTTCCTGGAGTTGTTCGAGTCGCTGGATGTATCGTTCCATGGATTCTCGCCGCGCGCCGGGCCGGGCGCCGCTGAGCGCGTCCGCCGCCATGACGATGGGCGTATAGAAGCTGGTCGAAGGGATGTCTGCGTGATGCCCGCCGATGGCGTTGAGGACGGGGTCTTTCTCGCCGTGCTGTTTTGCGAAGTCCATGCCGATCTTCGGGTGGCCGCCCTCGATTTCGTGGTCCATTGATTTGCCGATGTCGTGGAGGAAGCCGCACCGGCGAGCCAAGGCTCCTTTGAGCCCGAGCTGGTCAGCGATGAGTTGGCTGATGTACGCGACTTCCATCGAATGGCGAAGGACGTTCTGCCCGTAACTCGTGCGGAAGTGGAGTCGGCCCATTGCCTGGGAGATTTTCGGGCTGATGCCTCGCAGGTTTGCTTCGAGCACCGCGTCGCGACCGAGCCGGATGATTTCTTCGTCGACGTCAGCCTGCACTTGTGCGACGACTTCTTCGATCCTCGCGGGATGGACGCGTCCATCGGAGACGAGCTTGGTCATCGCCTGAACCGCGACCGCTTGGCGAACCTTGTCAAAGCAGGAGACGACGATCACACCTGGCGTGTCGTCGACGATGATGTCCACGCCGGTGGCTCGTTCGATGGCGCGGATGTTTCGGCCTTCCCTGCCGATGATCCGCCCCTTCATGTCGTCTGACGGGATCGGCACCGTGCGGACGGTGGACTCAGAAACGATGTCTGCTGCGTATCTTTGGATCGCATTGATCGTGATTTCCTGTGCTTTGACCTTGGCTTGATCCTCCGCCTCTTCGGTGATTCGGCGGGTCAGCTTGGCAGCGTCGTGGCGGATGTCCTGCTCGACGCGCTCAAGTAGAAGCTCCTTGGCTTCCTCGCGGGAAAGCTGAGCAGCGCGGGAGAGTTCGTCGGTCTGCCGATCGATCAGTGTCTCAAGCTCTTCTTCGCGATCGGTGAGGCGGCTCTGCCGTTTGTCGAGGGATTCCGCCTGCTTGGAGAGGGCTTCTTCCTTGATTGCGAGCGTGTCGATTTTTCGATCGAGGACATCTTCGCGTTTGGCCAGCCGGCGTTCGAGTTCGCGCAGCTCGGACCGGACGGATTCGGACTCTTTTTCGAACTCACGGGTGCGTTCGAGGATTCCCTTTTCCGCTTCGATGCGGAGCTTCTCAGCAGTGGTTTCAGCCTCCGCCTTGGCCTGTTTGATGAGTTGTTCAGCGTCTTTTCGCGCGCGGGCCAGGAGCCGACCGCCGAGCACGCGCAGCGCGATCAACGCGATCACGGCGCCTACGAAGACGCCCGCGATAGCTGCGATGGCCATGTTCATAGTGGTAGTTTCGACAGCAAGTAGTTCGATGAGTCCAAGCATGGAAGCGCCCTTTCATAGTGGGCGCACCGTTCACGCTGCGACTGTCGCCGCCGGATCGAGTGGACACGGGAAGTGGAGGCTCAGCGTGGTGTTCGGGTTACGCTGATCTCCTGGTGGGGGGACGTTGGGAGCGGTCGGCTTGGCCCGCCTGAGGAAAGGCTGGCTGCACAGGAAACAATCCATCGCGTGGGTTTTTCCACGCTTGGGACCGAGTAGCTCCATTGGAGGGGGAAATGTGTCACAGGGAATCAAACGTCCTTCATAGATCTATCCCGCCGCTTGCTGGGAGCAGGCGACGCGCCCAAACCTGATGTGTCCATCGTGGACCGCTCGTCAAGTCGGGTAGAAACGGGCCCCGTGTCCATCTGTCGGGGGCGCCGAGAAACAGCGCGAGCGATGTCGCCCGCATCGACATGATAGCCGGTCCGAAGAGGAGCGTCTGAGGGCTTTATAGGGATCAATTCTGAGAGCCATTCACCCTATGAATCGGAAGCACATCGGATATCGATAGAACTCGCCCCGGCTGGCAGCAATCGCGCCTCGGATGCACCCGACGAGTCGCAGCACCGGCAGCCCGATGAAGAGGATCAAGATGCCCACTCCAATCGGCGTCAGGACAATCCCGATCACAAACCACACGAGCAGGCTGATCTGGAAGTTCAACGCCTCTTTGCCGTGATCGTCGAGGAATGGGGAGTCATGCCGACGGATGAGCCACATCACGCCGACGCCGATGAGCGATGCGAAACTCGTGACGATCTCAAGCATGCTGACGAGACCGACGAGATGGATAAACAGCGCGTACGTCCGCTCGCTTTCGCCAGCCTGGTCGTCGATGGTTCGTCCGGAATGGGCTTGGTTCATCATCACGGCGCTCGCTTGCATGGTTGTTCTACCTTCCTCGAGCCGGGCCGACCAGCGGGTGGGCGGGTCGATGCCCTGCTGAATATCTCATTGGGTGTTCGGTTCTTTGGGTTTCGGCCTGATCGGCTGCGCTTTTCCCTTCCCATGGGCTAGGATTTAGGCGTGACTGCCTTACCGACCCATCCCGCTGACGCTGACCCGATGCCCACCATCGCGGTGACTATGGGCGATCCCATCGGCATCGGTCCCGAACTCGTAGCCAAGGTGTTTTCGGACTCGCAGCTGCGAAGGCGAGCGAGATTCGTCATTTACGGCATTGCTGAGCCGATGCAGCGAGCAGCGGAGCTTGCTGAGATCGAGCCTTACTGGCGCCGAGTCCAGCACGATTCCAACCTCGTGGACACCGCGATCGGGGCTGGCGTCACCGTCCGCGATTACGACGAATATGTCTTGACCGGTCCTGGCGGGGGCAGGCGACATGCCATCGAGCCGTCCCGGCTGGGCGGGCATTCATCTTTCCGATTCGTCGAGGATGCGATCTTCGATGCTGGCAGAGAGATCGGCGACCCTCTCCGCATCGACGGCATAGTCACCGCGCCAATCTGCAAACAATCCTGGGCGATCGCAGGCCGAGGCAAATACGCGGGGCACACCGAACTGCTCGGCACACGCTTTGGCGCCAAACGAATCGCGATGGCGTTCTTCTCGCCCAAGCTCAAAGTCGTGCTCGTCTCCCGGCACATCCCTTTGATGGAGCTGCGAAACATCCTCACGATTGGCCGAATCTTCGACCCCATCGACCTCGCCAATGACGCGCTGCAAGAGTTGGGCATCGTCAGCCCACGCATCGCAGTGTG
>CAYMQF010000062.1:2074-7260 GCA_964392425.1 uncultured Phycisphaeraceae bacterium | reverse complement strand
AGCACGACCATGCTGAGCCACGCGCACAGCTCGGCGCCCTTGCGACGGCGGATCAGGTACAGCGTCCCGCCTGACAGAGCGATGGTAAAGAGTTTGAATCGGATCAGTTCGCCGGCGCCGCCCAGCCCGATCAACATCCGAGCAAGCGGGTTCAGTTCGATCATCCCGATCGACGAGGCGTAGGTCAGCGTGAAAGCCAGATCGAGCAGTCCGAGCACCGCAGTGATGATGACCAACAGCGTCACACGCCGGGCGCGGGTGCGAACGATCGATGATCGCTCCATCTTCAGCGTGTCCGCTGGGCGAAACAGCCGACTCCATGTGAGCTTGGGACCGATATAACTTTGGGACCGCTCCACGCTGCTATTGCCCTCCCGGCCAGTGGTATCGGCGTCGGGGGGCAGGCATGTGAGCGCTTGGGGCGGTGTCTCTACCTACAGTGACGTACTGACCGTCCCTGTCCGGGCGATCGTCACGGAGAGCCTTATGCCCGCCATGCTCGATGCATCACAGGACCCATCCATATTCACCCGCCGAGGGGTCCGGATATCACGCTTGCTCCTCAGCGTCGTCGCGATGCTCGCAGCCGTCGGCCCCGCTCGATTCGCCTTGGCACAAAGCGCCGAAAATCCGGTGTATGTCGATGACTCCCCGACCGCTGCAGACGCCCTGTCGCAGGCGCGCATCCGTCTCGCGTCAGACGATCCCACTGGCGCTGTTCGCATGTTGCAAAAAGCGTTGCTGTCGGAAGGTGATCGGCTCATGCCCACGCCAGGCGATCCCAATCTGTTCATCACGGTGCGCCAACGCCTGCAACAAGTGATCCTGAACGATCCGAACCTGCTGGCGATCTACCGCGAAGTGACAGGCCCAACCGCAGCAGCTCTTTTGGAACAAAGCCAGGTCGAAATCGTCGAGCAGTCCTACTTTCTCACGCTGGCCGGCTTTGACGCAGCGATGGCGATTGCTGAACGCCGCTTCGAGGATGCGCAGTTCAACGCCGCCTGGCGACAGATCGCATCACTTGAGGCGCATCCCGATCGCATCGGCGCCCGCGCTCAAGACGCTTTGGACCTGCTGGCGCGCATCGCGCGCTACACCGATGCGGTCGAACCAACTCTATTGATAAAGCAGTGGCGAGCGGAGCTCGGAGTGAGCACGCCGTTGGACACCGATCGCATCGTCGGCCCCGATCTGAACATTGGTCGATCAACTTTCGATCCCGGGCCGAAAATCTCGTTGTCGGAGTTGGTCTCTCGACCGTTGGCGTCTCGGCCGATCCCGTCGCCGATTCAAAATAATTCGGGTCAGCGGCCTCGCCCCAACCCTCGCGCACGCCGAGCCCAGGCGCCTCCCTTGCGATACATCCTGCCCACCGTCGCCGGCGACGTGGTCTACATCAACGACGGGCGGACCCTCTCCGCGTGGGATCGGTTCACGCTCGATCAGCTTTGGCTCTACACCTACTCCAAGCAGGATCCGGGCCCGTCGACCGCGCTGATGATCGCCGGTCGCAACGCCATCGAGGACCTTTCGACCGTCACCGTCTCGGGCCGTTGGGTAGTCGCGCCAGGCGGCATCGCATATCGCGGCCTTCGGCTCAAAGACAACTCGCTCCACGCGGTCGACGCGCTGACCGGTTCGCCTCGCTGGTCCGTCTTGCTTGCAACGCTTGACCCCGCACTGCAAGCCGGGTCGATCCGCGGGCCGGCCCTCATCGACCAAGGCACCGTCGTGGTCAGCGTTTCCAAAGCGGTCAAAGAACGACGACTTCTCAGTTTGCACATGGTCGGTCTGGACTTGCACACCGGTGAATTGCGATGGAGCAAGCCGTTGGGAAGCGCCGGGACGCTCCCGTACGGCGCCGCTGCGAAGATCGCTGACATCCCGATGATCGCCGATGGCGTCGTCTTCCAGGTCGACTCGCTCGGCTTCGTCGCTGCAGTTGAAGTCGTCACGGGGCGCGTGCGCTGGCTCCGCCGACTTCCGCTTCAAAGCATCATCCCGACCACACGGCG
This sequence comes from uncultured Phycisphaeraceae bacterium, assembly GCA_964392425.1. GTDB lineage: Bacteria > Planctomycetota > Phycisphaerae > Phycisphaerales > UBA1924 > CAYMQF01. The sequence goes on along the minus strand of CAYMQF010000062.1, from coordinate 5,242 downwards.
CACTTGGGACGGATCGAGCCTGACCGTCCATGACGGAGTGTTGTACGCCATCGCGCCCGACCAGCGCAACGTGCTTGCGATCGACACCGCGACCGGCGTCGAGCTTGCCCGGCGAACTACCACCGAGTTTCGCAATCCGCTGTACCTGCTCGACGCGGGAGATCAGCTTGTCGCCGTTAGTGAGGAGCGCGTCACCGCGTTGGCTTTTGACAACTTTTCCAACCACGAGATTTTCCCACGCATTATTGCTGACGCGCGCACAACGCCGATACAGGGTCGCGCCACCGTCGCAGGCGATCGCATCCTTCTGCCCATCGCTGGCGGTGTGCTCATCGCTGACACATCCGCGACGGACCCAGCTCAAGCGGAGTCGGCGCCGTTGGACGAGCCGGGCAATCTCGTCGCGCTCGAAAGTGAACTCATCGTCGCCGATGCATCGTCGCTGCACTCTTTCCTGCTTTGGGACATGGCCGAGCAAGTGCTGACCCAGCGCATGCTCGATCAACCCGACGACCCCGCGCCCGCTGCGACGTTTGTCGAGATCGCCTACCGCGCCGGTCGAACCGATCGCATTCTCGATGCGGTGGATTCGGCGCTCGACTCCATCGAACGCGACCCGCTCGACGACCACATCCGCGCCGTTCGAACCAGACTGTTCAACTCGCTCTGGTCGATTGTGACGTCGCCTGAACGACGCGCGGACTCAGCGATGATTCTCGACCGAACGCTGGAGGGAGCGCTCATCGATCGGCTCGGCAGGGTCGCCGGTTCGCCCGCTCAGCGTGTGCGTTTCCTATTGGCGCAGGGCGCTCATTACGAAACCCGCGACGATGCCGCCCGCGCGATCGACTCCTACCAACAAATTCTCGACAACACGACGCTCGCGCAGACACGCTTCAACTCCGGTGGAGTCACCGCTCAGGCAGACCTCGAAGCTACACGCGGGCTCACGCGCGTCGTCCAGCGCTTCGGCCCCGATGTCTACAGCGTCTACGAAGCGCAAGCGCGCACCGCGCTCGCCGACCTGACCGGTTCGCAGGATCCCGAAGCGTATGTCGTTATCGCCCAGCGATATCCCGTGTCGCAAACCGCCGCCCGCGCCTGGCTCAGTGCAGCAGATTTCTTCGAGCGGCAGGGTCGCTTGCGCAAAGCGTTGGCATCACTTGAAGACGGGCTAGCCGCTGCGGACAACGCGTTGATCGAAGACCGCGCGCTCCTGGGCGAACTGGCCGGCCGACTCATCTCCGCATTGCTCGAAGCAGGGCGATTGGAAACCGCAGCCAATTCGCTCGAAGCAATTCGCACGCAGCGCCCCACGCTCACGCTCTCCCAGCACGGCGTGACCCTTTCCACAAAACAGCTTGCCGACCGACTCAGCGCCCTGCTCACCGCGACCCAACGGCTTCCCGAGATCGGTTCGTTGGCCAAATCGCTGACCCCGCAACTCCTTATTGATTGGCGCGTCGAAGAGCCCTTGCTCGGCCACGGGATCAACGCATCGACCGAATCCATCGTGATGCGCAGCGATAAGGAGATCGCACTGTGGCGCGTTGCGCTCAAGGGGGGGCTCGTCAAAGCTTGGTCGGCGCCGATCAAATCGGGCGCAGCGCTGATAGCCTCGACGTGGGACGCGTTGATTTTTTCCGAACCAACCCCGGATGGGCGAATCTTCACCAAGCTCGATCGCGCGACCGGCAAACTCTTATGGAGCACGCAGTCGCTCAGTGAACTATTGCCTGCGGATGTGCCCAACGATCGCGTGCGTTTGCGCGCTGCGACGTTTCTGATGATGGACCATCGCACGTTTGCCGTCGTGCGCTCCGACGGCCGGTCAGCAGCGTTTGATCTTGCCAATGGAAAAATGCTTTGGTCGTCCGACTCTCTGCTCCCCGTCGTCACCGACACCGCAGCAAAGGCGGACACGCTTCTGGTCGTTGGGAGTAAAACTAAACCGAACGCAGGGGTCAAGGGGATCGTCTCGGCGCCTGCTTTTCTCGCGATTGATCTTCGGACGGGGCGCGTGCTCAAACAACTTGAGCTGTCGATCGGCGAGCCACGCTGGGTCCGCCTCACTCCCGATGCGCTGGCGATCATCGGCGGCGATCTCGGCGTCCTTGCTTACGACATTCTTCGCGATCGATCTGTCTGGCGAGCCAACGATCTCGCGGGTGTTCGCACGATTGATGCGTGGGCGCTCCCCGAACGCGTGCTGATTCTCGATGCCGATGCTGGGCTTTGGCAGATCAGCCTGGGGCAGGCGCATCCGACAGCCATTGCGCTGGACACGCGCGCCAAACTCACGCGCACCGTGCTGCTCAATCAACCCATCCGCTGGGCGCTGCACAACAACAACGTCACGCTTACTACTTTGGATGGCGTGCTCGTGTACAACGCTGCGGGTGAATTGATCGGCGCCGACCAGCGCGGAGATGATCTCGCGGTGCTGCCTGCTGCCATCGGACTTGAACACAGCGCGACAGTCAGCTCGTCACCGGCATTCATCGAAGCAGGCGCCAAGTGGAGCGACCTCTTCCTGTTCAACTTGCCCAGCGGCGCCCTCGTGCAGCGCCGGCTCGTTGAACTCGACGCAGCTCCGGAAATCGTCTCCCTTTTGGACGGGCGAATCCTCGTCACCGCAGGCAAAGCCACACTCGTCCTCGACGCACCAACGAAGTGAGCAACGCTGAGTCAGCAATGAGTAGTGAACAACGCTCGGCTGGGTGTCCCTCCGACTCCCTCTCCCCACGGGAGAGGGCTGGGGTGAGGGGTTCTGAGTGGCGTTCAATCACCGCGCACTTCAACCGGGTCGGGGACGACCCGGCTCGCACAATCACCAGTGCACAACACTTGTTCTCTTGGATACACTCGTTCTATGGCCGCCGACCCTTCTGACCAGATTCACAGCGACCGCATCGAAAAGCTGCGCACGTACCGCGTCCGCCCCGGCAGAGCGCGCGATCTCTCGGCTGACTTTGCATTTCAGGCAGCAGCGCTCACTCGCACACACAAACGGCTCGGCGCCATCTCCCGAGCGTGGGCTGCGTGTTGTCCCAATGAACTCCTCACACGCTCAGCCATCGTGTCGCTCAACCGAGGCGTGCTCACCGTTTCCGCTGACGACTCCCCGACGCGCTTCGAGCTGGACCGCTGGCTCCGGCAGTCCGGCCA
>CAYMQF010000062.1:0-1974 GCA_964392425.1 uncultured Phycisphaeraceae bacterium | reverse complement strand
CTCTCAGCGCCATTGGACCGATATGATTGGACATGCCCGTTCGCACGAATACCGCCCTCTCCACTGAGCTGCGCGACCACATGGTGGCGATCCGCGCCATGGCGCGAGAGTACGGGCTGGACTTCTTCGAGGTCGTCTTCGAGGTGCTCGACTTTGACACGATGAACCGCATCGCAGCGTACGGCGGGTTCCCCGTGCGCTACCCCCATTGGCGGTGGGGCATGGAGTACGAAAAACTCTCGCGGCGCGACGCCTACGGCATGGGGCGAATCTACGAGATGGTCATCAACAACGACCCGTCCTACGCCTACCTGCAGGAGTCCAACTCCGTCACCGATCAAAAACTCGTCATGGCGCACGTCTACGCGCACAGCGATTTCTTCAAACGCAACGCGTGGTTCAGCAAGACGAACCGCGGCATGATGGACCAGATGGCCAACCACGCGACGCGCGTCCGCCGACACATCGAAAGGCAGGGGCTCGAGCGCGTCGAACAGTTCATCGACTTGTGCCTGAGCGTCGAGCATTTGATCGATGCGCACTCGATGTTTGTCAAACGGCCGGGCCGCGATGAGGAAGTATCGCCGAGCGAGCATCATGCTGCTGGCGCCCGCCCCGATCCGTTCGCTGCCGATCGCTATCCCGCCAAGTCATACATGGACCCGTTCATCAATCCCCGCCAGACTCTCAAAGATGAACGCAAACGATTGCTCGAAGAGGCACAAGAAAAGAAGAGCAAGTTCCCGTCTGAGCCTGACCGTGATGTGTTGCTGTTTTTGCTCGATCATGCGCCGATGGAGCCTTGGCAGGTCGACGTGCTGTCGATCATCCGCGATGAGGCGTACTACTACGCGCCGCAGGGGATGACCAAAGTCATGAACGAGGGGTGGGCGACGTATTGGCACTCGAAGATGATGACGAGCCACTTTCTCAAGGCGAGCGAGATTATTGACTACGCCCAGCAGCATTCGGGCGTCGTCGCGATGGAGCCGGGCGGTTTCAATCCGTACAAAATCGGCGTCGAAATGTTCAAAGACATCGAACGCCGATGGGACACCGGTCAGCATGGCGCCCAGTGGAGCAGCCTTGACAAAATCGGGCAGAAAAACAAGTTCGACGATCACTCGATGAAAGGGCGATCGAAAATCTTTGAAGTGCGCTCGATCTACAACGATGTCACGTTCATCGAAGAGTTCCTCACCGAAGAGTTTGCCTACGAGCACAAGCTCTTTGTCACGCACACCGATCCGTCGACGGGTCAGCAGCGGATCGCCAGCCGAGACTTCACGCAGATCAAACAAACGCTGCTCTATCGGCTCAGCAATATGGGCCAGCCGATCCTCACCGTCGTCGATGGCAACTACCTCAACCGAGGCGAGCTTTACCTTGCCCACCAATGGAACGGTCTTGACATCGAGATCGCTTCTGCAGTGGAAGTTCTGAAAAACCTTCGACTGCTGTGGGGGCGCCCCGTCCACCTGCAAGCACGCATCGACGATGAAATGTGCCTATTCAGTTGCAACGATCCCGAAGAACAACCCACGCGCGAAAAAATAACCGACGAAACGCAATCCCCCGCACACGATCTGTGAACGTCTTTATGTATTGCGCAGATTCAGCTCGCAATCGAGCTGCGCTGACTGCTGAGGCGAATCCCTGAGTCGTACCGCTTGATGCTGGTGTTCAGGGCTGCCATGACACAAGGGCGCGCATTTTCAATATGGATATTCCGCCGGATCACATCACGATCAAACTGATGCAGCAGCGTCATAATGAACGCATTGGCAAACGAGGGCGTCGCTCGCTCGACAAGCGAAAAATCTACGCGCACCGATTCCCCTTGGCTCAGCAGACTTGCCACCTCGACGGCAAGATTGAGCCCGCTGGGCGCTGTATTGAGCACCATCGGTGTTGCGTGAATAACAATCGTCATGTCGAGAAAGACTTGGGTAGATGACCCTTTGCGAGAAGGTC
>CAYMQF010000061.1:0-13361 GCA_964392425.1 uncultured Phycisphaeraceae bacterium | reverse complement strand
CACATCCCCGGCGAGAGTGGACGCTCTCGGCCTGTCGGCGGGCTCTCGGTTGGTGGACAGGTGGTCGAGGGTGGATCTTCGCAGGCTCGAAACGCCTTGCGGTGACGTTCGCCTACGCCGGACATCCAGGCTCGCTCCCGTGGGTCATTGGATTCCTGGCGGCCTTCGGCTTCATCATGGCCAGCTATGTGACCAAAGAGTTCGGGATCAGGACCGGCCAGCCCTATCCAAACGATCTCCTCAACCGTCTGAAGCGTCGTGATCTCAGAGTCTTTATCATCTTCCTTGGAGCCATTGTGGCCCGACCATTTGAAGCACTCGTCATCATGGGCGCCTTGACCCACTTCTGCGTGATCGGCGTGCTTCTGAGAGGATGGAAGATAAGCGCTTCGCCGGAACGGTGATTTACATGAGCAACAAACCACGGCCAACAATAATCCAAGGCGGCATGGGGGCGGGAGTCTCCAGTTGGTCGCTCGCGCACGCGGTGTCCCAAGCGGGTCAGCTCGGCGTGGTGTCTGGAACCGCGCTGGACGTGATTCTGGCGAGACGTCTTCAGGTGGGAGATCCGGGCGGTCACATGCGCAGAGCGCTCAATCGTTTCCCGATTCCCGGTGTCGCGCAGCGAATCCTCGATCGCTACTTCGTCGCTGACGGCAAGCCCACTGAAAAGGCGTTCAAGGCCAAACCGGTCCCGGCCCAGAAGCCGTCTCCTCCTCTGGAGGAGTTGCTGGTGGCGGCCAACTTCGTGGAGGTGTTTCTCGCCAGGGAAGGTCACGAGGCGCCGGTCGGGATCAACTATCTCGAAAAGATTCAGCTTCCGAACTTGCCTTCCATATTCGGCGCGATGCTCGCCGGTGTCACCTACGTCCTCATGGGAGCGGGCATCCCGAGAACCATTCCCGGCGTCCTCGATCGCCTTGCCCTGGGACAGGCCGTTGAACTGCGCCTCGATGTGCAAGGCGCCGATCGTGGCGAAGAGTTCACGACCCGTTTCGATCCCAATGCGTTTTTCGGCGGTGAAGCGCCACAACTCGATCGGCCCGACTTCATCGCCATCGTCGCCTCTGCGACTCTCGCAACCATGCTCTCTCGTAAGGCCAACGGCAAAGTGAACGGGTTCGTAGTCGAAGGCCCCACCGCGGGAGGTCACAACGCGCCGCCACGCGGGAAGCTGCAGTTGAGCATCGAGGGGGAGCCGGTGTACGGCCAGCGCGACGCTGCCGACTTCGAAGCGATCAAAGCGCTGGGGCTTCCCTTCTGGCTCGCCGGTTCCTACGCGGAGCCGGAGCGCGTGGTCGAAGCTCTCCAGATGGGAGCGACCGGAGTCCAGATCGGAACCGCCTTCGCCTATTGCGAGGAATCCGGCCTCGGTCGCGAGTTGAAGGAGCGCGTGCTGGACATGAGCCGAAAAGGCATGGCTAAAGTCTTCACCGATCCGATCGCGTCACCGACCGGCTTCCCGTTCAAGGTCCTGCAAATGGAGGACACCCACTCCGACACTGCGACCTACGAGAAGAGAGCGCGCATCTGCGACCTTGGGTATCTGCGCCATGCGTACAAGAAGCCGGACGGCAAGCTCGGCTGGCGATGCCCGTCCGAACCGGTCGAGGATTATGTGCGTAAGGGCGGCGATGTGAAGGATACGATCGGCCGAAAGTGCGTCTGCAATGGACTGATGGCGAACCTCGACCTCGGCCAACTCAAGCGCAGTGGTGAACTGGAGAAACCGCTTATCACGTCCGGCGACGATGTCGCGCACGTCGCACGGTTCCTCAAGCCTGGCGCACGCTCGTACAAAGCGGTTGATGTCATCGAGTACCTGCTTCAAGATAGAAACGAGGCGGCACGCGATGAACTTGGCGCCTGCGCATCTTCATAGTCTGGAGCTGCGTCGCGTTCTCTCTCAGGGGCCGGCGTCCTCTCGCGCGAAAACGCCCCGCCAGTGTTTGGACAGGGCGTCAAAGCTCCCCGAGCCGAACGGGTTCACAGATTAGATCTACTATTTAGCAGCCAAGAGCGGAGTTTTTTGCTGGTTAACAGGTCTCTTTTTGGCGCGTCGCCTAAACACATCGATCACCCGATTACCAACTACATTGAGCACTACCGCATCGACCGGCTGCATCAGGGGATTGGGAGCCAGACGATCCTGAGCAGGAGTTCACCACGGGTCAGCGGGAAGATCGTGTGCCAAGCGAGGCTCGGCTGGGTGTTGCTGTACTACCAACGCGCGGCATAAACGAGACTTGAGTCAAGATCTGGACGGCAATTGCTGAGCTTATAGTTGCGTCCGGTTTGGCTCAGGTTTGGTAGGGTGTGCGGGAGTAGGTATCAGCAACCCTCATCATCGGCACAGACTTGGAAGTTCACTATGGATCAGAATCGCAAAAAGACCACTGATCTTCTAGTGCAGTGCCTCGAGAATGAAGGCGTAAGGTACATTTTCGGGATCCCTGGTGAAGAAAACTTGGATTTTGTCGAGTCACTTCGCAACTCGAACATCAAGTTGGTGCTCACCCGCCACGAGCAAGCCGCTGGCTTCATGGCCGCCACAGTGGGACGCCTGACCGGCCGCGTCGGGGTCTGTCTCTCGACGCTTGGTCCCGGCGCCACCAACTTCACGACCTGCGCCGCTTACGCCCTGCTCGGTGGGATGCCGGTGTTATTCCTCACAGGGCAGAAGCCCATCCGAGCGAGCAAGCAGGGTCGGTTTCAGATCATTGACATTGTGCAGATCATGGAGCCGGTCACCAAGTTCACACGCCAGATCGTGGACGGGAACAACGTGCCACACTTGGTGCGCGACTGTTTTCGAATCGCCCTCTCAGAGAAGCCCGGCCCCGTACACCTAGAGCTTCCCGAGGACATCGCGCGGGAGGAGGTCGTTCGAGAGCCATTCACCGTCACCTCGGTCCAGCCGCCGGTCGCGAGTCAGGCGGCTATCCGCGACGCCGCAGATATGATTCGGGCTTCAAACCACCCGCTCCTCCTCATCGCGTCGGCGAGCAATCGCTCCATTTGCACGTCAGCCTTGCGTGACTTCGTCAACCGCACTGGCATCTACTTCTTTACAACACAGATGGGCAAGGGCGTGGTCGACGAGCGACACCCGCGGTGTCTGGGGACCGCTGCACTGTCTGCTGGCGACTACCTGCACAGTGCCATCGAGCGGGCCGACCTGATCATCAACGTCGGGCACGATGTTACCGAAAAACCGCCCTTCATCATGCACAAGGGTGATCAAACCGTCATCCATATTTCTCACCTTGCCGCCGAGATAGACGACGTGTATTTCCCACAGCATGAGGTCATTGGCTGCTCGGCAACCAACGTGAGAAAGATTGCTGAGGCACTCGAAACGCCCGCAAATTGGGATTTTGAATACTTCGAACGCGTTCAGGCTTGTGTAAAGACCCATGTCTTCACCGAGAAGGCAGACGCCGAGGGATTCCCGAACGTGCCTCAGCGAATCGTATCGGATCTCCGGCGGGCCATGCCCAGTGACGGAATCCTCTCTCTCGATAACGGCATGTACAAGATCTGGTTTGCGCGCAATTACCAAGCCCACGGACCGAACACCGTCCTGTTGGACAACGCGCTGGCCAGCATGGGCGCCGGTCTTCCGGCGGCGATCGCTGCCAAGCTCGTCCATCCCGAGCGACAGGTCGTCGCCATCTGCGGCGATGGTGGTTTCATGATGAATTCCCAGGAAATGGAAACCGCGGTCCGGCTCGGACTCGATCTCGTAGTGATCGTACTGCGTGACAATGGATACGGAATGATCAAGTGGAAGCAGATGGCGGCAGGCTTCCCCAGCTTCGGGCTCGACTTTGGAAACCCTGACTTTGTCGAATATGCCAAGAGCTATCGCGCTCACGGAGTGCGGATTGTCCGGACGGGCCAACTCATTCAAGAGTTGGAGGACGCCCTTGCCAAGGGAGGTGTTCATCTCATCGAGGTGCCCGTCGATTACTCAGAGAACGAAAAGGTATTCCTCGAGTCACTCAAAAAAAGAACATGCATGTTGTAGGAGACTGGAATGGCATTCGAGAGTATTGATCCAACAACTGCAAAAACGACCGAGTTCTATGACGAAATGGCGCCAGGAGAAGTCGATGCGATTCTCGACCGTAGCCAGATTGCTCAGAAGAAATGGAGCACAACCTCTTTCGCAGAGCGGAGCCGCTTGATCTTGGCATTGGCCGAAACACTCGAGGCCGAGAAGCACTCGCTGGCCAGTCTGATGACGGACGAAATGGGTAAGATCGTCGTTCAGGGCGTAGCGGAAGTCGAGAAATGCGCTTGGGGCTGTCGCTACTACGCCGAGCACGCGGAGTCGTTTTTGTCGCCGGAAGCGGTCGAAACACAGGCCCTCAAGAGCTTTGTGACCTTCAAACCGCTTGGCGTCATCTTGGCCATCATGCCTTGGAACTTCCCGTTCTGGCAGGTGTTTCGCTTTGCGGCGCCCACGCTGATGGCGGGCAACTCGGTGTTGCTCAAGCACGCGCCCAACGTGACCGGTTGTTCGCTGAGCATCGAGCGGCTCTTCCGAGTGGCTGGCTTTCCAGCCGATCTCTTTCGGTCTTTAGTAATCGACATCCCTCAGATAACCGCGGTCATTCACGATCGCCGGGTCGCTGCGGTGACGATCACGTCCAGCGTCGCCGCCGGCCGCGCCGTCGCCGCTGAAGCAGGCAAGGCACTGAAGAAGTGCGTCCTCGAACTTGGCGGATCAGATCCTTTCATCGTTTTAGATGACGCCAACATCGACGCCGCCGTCGAGGCAGGCATCGTCGGACGCTTCCAGAACAGCGGCCAGAGTTGCATCGCGGCCAAACGCTTCATCGTCGTCGAGTCAATCTACGACGAATTCGAGAGCAAGTTCGTCGAAGCGGTTCGGCAACTGAAAATGGGTGACCCCAGAGCTGACGACGTGTTCATTGGTCCACAGGCCCGGATCGATCTACGCGACGGGTTGGCCGAGCAAGTCCGGCGCACCGTCGAAGCCGGGGCAAGAGTGTTGGTTGGCGGCGTCGTACCCGACATCCCCGGCGCCTTCTATCCGCCGACCGTGCTTGCGGATGTGAAGCCAGGGATGCCCGCCTGGTCCGAGGAGTTGTTCGGTCCTGTGGCCACCTTGATCCGGGTCAAGGATGAAGCGCACGCGATCGAGGTCGCCAACGGAACGAACTTCGGATTGGGTGGCGCGGTGTGGACAGAAGATCTAGTACGTGGCGAACGCATCGCGGCCGAGGAGATCGAGAGCGGAGCGGCATTTGTTAACGACATTTCGAAATCAGACCCACGACTTCCCTTCGGAGGCATCCGCGACTCGGGATACGGTCGCGAGTTGTCGTCGCACGGCATCAGGGAGTTCGTCAACGTCCATTCGGTCTGGGTTAACCGTACGTAGCCCGCTGCTGGGCGTCGCAGCTTTCCCTGCACAGACTCTTCAGGGACCGCGTGGCTGGGGCGCGCTCGCGCGCGAAAACGCCCCACCGGGTTTGGCAGGGCGTGAAAGCTCCCCGAGCTGAACGGGTTCAAAAATTGGAATCTGTCACGGTCGGGTTTTCGGGATTGGTTGGATCGGTTAACAAGCTGCGTGGAGCAGTGATGATCACTTTCGGACCGCATGGACTGTCAAGCCGTCTGCAAGTGAGTTTTCGATCTTTTGTCGCAGCGACCGGAACAACTCCATCTGCGATGACGATTCCCCGATGAAAGTCGAATATGCGTTTTCGGCATGCAACGCCCACTCATGCGCCTCATCGAGTTGGCCGTCATCCATCAACCACTGTGCGAGGAGAGCCTCGAGTAGGATTGACTGAAGGTCTTTTGGCCTATCTTGATTGGCGGCAGCTTTGCCGATTGCCTCACGGAGAATCTGAATTCGATCAGAGCGATGATCCAAGTTGACGATCTGCTCGACTCGTTTGTCACCAAACTGGGCGGACTCCAGCAAGACCAAGGGAGCGAGCCAGGAAAGGCTGGACGAATCACGAGCGACTGCCGTTGCGATTCGTTGTGCTGCCGCCGCGACAGATTTTGCTTGTTTTAGCCGGTCCTCCTCGGCCTGTGCGTGCGCAAGGGAGGCGGAGGTGGCTGCCAGTTGTGCCTGCGAAGTTTCGAGCGCCGCAGTGAGCATGGTCGCGCGAGAACGATTCACCGAGCCAATGGTGAGCGCCATTGAAAGAAGGATCAGTATCGAAGCGAGGGCCGCGCCGCTCCAGGCTATTGGCGACCGGCGAAACGCCAGCCGGGCTCTCAACAGAGGAGACGGTCTTGTCCACCTGAGCGGCTCATACTTGCGACAACGATCCAGATCTTCAGCAAGCTCGTCCGCGCTCGAATAACGCGTCTTCGGATTGGGATGGAGCGCCCGCGAGAGAACCGCAGCAAGTTGCGGATCGGTGCGACGTGGAAGCGGAGCCATCCAGCGTTCCCGCATGAGATGACTTTCGTGCAGCCAACGCTCGAACTCCGCTGCGGAGCCTCCGTTTACTGGTTTTCCCGTCATGCACCAGAAGACCAGCGCGCCGAGGGAGTAGATGTCGGCAGCTTGGTGGTCAATCGAATCCGATGTGTTGAATAGTTCCGGCGCAGCAAACCCGAGCGCGCCCACGGCGCCATCCTCAGCATCGCGGACGAATGAATGACCGATTCCCAAATCGATGATGTGCGGATCACCGTGTTCATCCACAAGCACGTTGCCCGGGTGCAAATCCCCGTGCGCAACGCCGGACCGATGAATCGCAGCGACGCCTCGCGCGATTGCGGCCAACATGCTCAGCATGAAGGCATGATCGTGCGAACGTGATCCGCACTCCGACCATCGCCGGAGCGTCATTCCCTCGCAATGATCGTAAACCACGAACGTGCCAACGTTCGCGTCGAATCCAGCGTCGTATACCTTGATGACTGCTTGATGGTCGATGCGGCGCATCCGCCGCGCCTCGCGCAGGAGTTTCGGACAGGCGTCGTCGTGCGCATTCTTCAGCACCTTGATTGCAATCTTCGCCGGGTGATGATGTGAGCCGAGCACCCGATCGACTGCGAGGTAGACCCGTCCATCCGCGCCCTCATCGATCAGGCGAAGAAGCTCATACCGACGCTCTCCGTCGGGTCCGGTGTCACCGAGGCTCACCGGGAGCAGGAGGGGCGGCGCATCTGCCAACGAATCCTCTTCAATCGTTGATTCCTCAAAGACGTCATCCAGAAACACGGACGCCAAAATCGCGTCATCGAGTGATGGAAACTCTTCGCGAAGATCACCGACAACGTCGTGCCTCTCCATCCCTCGACGAACAGCGATCTCGACCGTGGTGTGTATCAAGGTGTCGATCACAGCGGTTCGGGACACAGGCAGATCATGCTGGTGTAGCCATCGGCGAACGCGCTTCGCAGGGGTTTCATTTTTTTTCTGTGAGGACTCAGCTTCGGCAATGATGGAGTCGCAAAGTTGATCATCTGCCATCACAAGATCATGGGTAGGCCTCATCATCACACTCCTACACTCCGACGCTCACTCTGTTTGAAAGAGCCTGCATCATGACCATTGAGCGCCTCGGCCAGTTGGACGCGGATCCGACGCCATCGCTGTCGCACAGCAGCGACGTCCATGTTGACCACTTCAGCGATTTGGATGTGCGATGAATCGCCGAGCCAAAGAGCAAGGATCTGGCGATCGACGTCCGTCTGAAGAGCGTCAAAGGCGGAATTGACCACACCGTCAAACTCCTTCTCTGTACTCGTGGCGCCCAGACGACGCTCCATGATTGAGGTCCAGTGCCGTTCATCTGCTTCGGCGCGCTGCATGCGCCGCAAGAGCCGAGCTTTATCGACGATCGCGGCACGCGCAAGCTGATTGAGCAGCGCCCAGAGTTGGCGTTCGTTTTCGACCTCGACTCCCCCCGCGCGAACCAATACGTCCAAACGCCGACCGACCGTTGAAAGGAGGTCGGCAGAGTCCATCAGCCGACGCAGAGACGAAGAAAGGCGCATCCGAAATCGCTGACGGATCGACGGGCCGTAGCGAGTGACGAAAAGTGCAGCCGAATCCCGGTCACCGCAAGAGATTCGGGCGATCAACTCCGCGGTGCTCGGCTCAAAAATCATTGGAGCGCGCTCGTCTCCTCTCAATTTTTTTACTCCCAGTCTGTCACGCTCGGGGCTGCCGAGCGATCAATTGTTGACATCGAATCACGAACCGTTGGCCCAGCCAGCCTAAAGGAAGCATTTTCATGCGCAGATTCCACAAGAGTATAGGCCCCATTACGTCTCCTCCATGGGTTCTTGTCTTGGTTCTTGGTTGGCTAGTGTCGGGGCTAACACCTCGCTTTGCCGTTGCGGAGTCGCCCCCACGGATGTGGCGTCCCGTAACGGCAGATAAAAAAGACCCCAATATTGAAATCCTGCTTGCCATGCTGGATCTGATCTGTGCCTTGCTGGGATGCGACACCGGTGGCGATCCGCTCGCCCCAGCCCCGATGCTTGGTCAGCCCCTTCTCCCGGCTTATGCATTGGCTGAGATGAATGACCAGATCAATGCGTACGGCGCGCTCGGCCCCTTGCCCAGTCTGTCACCCGGGCAACGAGCGCAAGGTCGCAGCGACGCTTCGTCATTCCTCGGGTTCCTCGGCGCCAATTCCTACCTTGTTCCCAACGGACTCCGCAATACATATAGCAGCATGCTTTCAGGATTGATCAATGATCTCTAAGTTCCACCAGGAAGATCTCGCGAACGACCCTTTTGTCATCGAGGTGATGATGTGGGTGTATATCAAACTCGCGACGGGGCATGAGGCCTCGGAAGCTCTTCAAAATGGGGCGCCATCACGCGAACTGCACCGTGAGATGGCCCACAGGGCTCGAGTCGCCGCAGACACATTTGCCGATGTGCTCAAAGCTTCCTGAGAAGTTGTGTGCGCCGCATGCAGGTTCATACGCAAATGATTCATAGCCGACGTCTCCATTCTTACACCCCGAAGAGAGCGAAATCGTCGCGTGATCACCCCCGAGAAGGACATTCGGCCACCTTTGTGCTTCGCAGTTCCACCAACTACTCTTGTCAGGGGGTGACATCAATGCCAACACAACTTGGTGCCTACCGGAAGCTCTAAGCGTCTCGTTTATTCGTCATCCGTGGTGTCGAGCAACATCAACCGGCTCGCGCTCGATTCCAAGACGCACGCTGCGATCGGCGCCCCGACACCTGTCACCAGTGGATCGGGCAGTTTCGGCTTCGTCGATGTCTCACCGGACGGCGTCTGGCTTGCGGCCACTCCGGCGGGCGCAGGCGGATGTCCGCATCGCGCGCCAGTTCTGCGGCTCGCTTTCTCGCCCGCTCGGTCAAGCCGACTCAGATGACTCGTCTGTCTTTGTTCTCCGGTTGACCACGGATCTCGGTCCAGTACTCCTCCCGGACATCGTCGTCGATCTCCACCGGTCCCGATCCTGCCCAATGTCGATCCTGCCCATTCTTCTTGCAGCCGGAGATCCAGTACTCGTCGCTTGATTCGACATCGAAATAGTTTCCACTGCCACCCCTGCGCTTCTCGAACCGTTTCCCATCGTAGTACACCGAACTGCCCGACTTGGAGAACCGAACGCGTCCAATACGCGCAGGCCCGCGATCGTTCGAGTCGCTCTTGAGCTCGATGTACTTAATTCGCGTCTTCATCTGCGGCCCCTTCCAGCAACGCGCTCGGTTCTGTGGCTCCGATAGACAATGATAGATGCACGGGCCGTCTCATGTCCCAATCCCCAGTGTCGTGAAGGGGAGCTCGGTATAGAGGCGATCAACAACGCCGTGGTGATCATGCTCGTCATCGAGACGCTTGCTCTGCGGCATGCGGCGTCCTCCAGGAAGTGTGTTCGCGGAGAACCAATGCCTCCGGAACTACACATCCCCGGCAAGAGCGAAATCGTCGCACTCATCCCCCCCGAGCGACACACCCCTGCTAACCCGTTCGCCTCTCGCACGGGTGAGAGTCGAGAGCGAACGCTCTCGGTCGCATGGCGGGCTCTCGATCGGTTAAGAGGTGGTTGAGGGCTGAGATCGGTCTGCGCAGAAATCCCTTGCGGAAAAGGGCTAGACGCACGCGGGTTTTCTACGCTGCGCTCGCGCGCAAAAACGCCCCGCCGGACTTTGGCAGGGCGTCAAAGCTCCCCGAGCTGGACTCGAACCAGCGACCTAGCGGTTAACAGCCGCTCGCTCTACCAATTGAGCTACCGGGGAAAGAAAAACAGGATCGCCGAACGGTGTCGCTCGGCGCTGTGCAACACGACTTTACACATTCGTCGGCCAGAATCAAGCATTGCTGCAATCAAGCGGGGGCCATAGAGCCTGCCCAGTCGGCTTGATCCGGTCGAGACCACACAGCGCCACAATCCAGCCAAAGGGGGTTGTCTTGATGGCCAGCATTTGTATACTGGATCATATTGTCTGATTACTTCGGGTTGGGGCCCGAGGCAGGCAATGGGGAGGAGCCAGTGGCTGAGCGGGGATCGCTTGCTCGACGCCGTTGACCTTCGATTGCGCGGAATACCACACAACCGATTCTTGACCGACGTTGCGCTTCACGTTTCCGGTTCGTTCTGCCCCCGGCTCCATGCAATAAGGGAGACGGCATGATGAACGACACACGACATCGCAAGACCAAGACGACACTGCTCGTCGCATTGACCGCTGCAGCGATTGTTGCAAGCCCGGCGCTCGGCGCACCGGCCAAGAAGGGAGGAACGGAAGGCGCCCGAGCGTCTAACGAGATGGAGCCTAACGACACCTTTGCGACGCGCAGTATTTTTCTCGGGCCGTTCAACTGTCACGCGCGCACCTATTACTCGGGAAAACTTGGAGGCTTGGACACGCGCATCCCCGACACCATGGCGTGCTTCACCGGCTTTGCGCAGGAGTTCTGCACCGCGCAAAATGACGATGGCGGTCAGTACGCAAGCTACGGCGGATCGGGGATGTTCGGCCTGACGTCGGCGGGCCCCTTCCAGCTTCGCGTGACGGGGAAAGGGAACCCCGGGTTCGGCAATGGTGTGGCGCATGGCCAGTTGGGCAAGTTTGAGGTGTACATCACCTACCGTGACGCCGTTGGCCTCGTGATCGGC
The DNA here is from genome assembly GCA_964392425.1 of uncultured Phycisphaeraceae bacterium. Taxonomy (GTDB): domain Bacteria; phylum Planctomycetota; class Phycisphaerae; order Phycisphaerales; family UBA1924; genus CAYMQF01. The sequence continues at coordinate 2,243 of CAYMQF010000061.1, read as the reverse complement.
GCTACGCAACTCAGTGGCGAACTCGTCACCGGCAATGAAACCATTCTTTTCAGCGGCATTGCTGTGTTGCCCGGCACAGCCACATTTGACATCGTTGTCAACCCACTGGCCGGCGAGCAAGGCGATGTGGACTTCTATGAGTTCGATGGTCTTCGACCCGGCGCCAGCTATGAAGTGCGGATCATCGGCGGGATGAGTGACCGCCTCGTGCCTTTGCAGACACTCGACACCGTCATGGGGGAGTACACGTCGGCGGGCGGGCTGACAGCGAACATCAACGATGACATCGCGGGCGCTGCCGACCGACGGTCGGTCGTGACGATTACAGCCGATGGTGTTGGCCGAATCTTCTTCGCGATCAGCGGCTACGACGACTTTGATTTTGACGGCATTGGTGATGCCATGTCTGCGATGTTCTTTCCCCACCCCATGACCGGTCAATACATGTTCAGCTTGGCGCATGTGTGCTCGACCGGCTGTGCGGATGTGGATCGTGACTGCGACGTGGACGCAGCGGACCTGGCGGCGCTGCTCGCGATGTGGGGGACGACCTGCCCGTAAGAGAGCATGCCCCGCACGTCCGGTTCATCAGTGAAGACTGATTGAACGACGAAAGGCCCCCGGTCGGAGGAGACCGAGGGCCTTTTTGGAGGAGAAAGGTAAGGAGAAATGGTTATTTCGTCGAGTCGTCTTTGACTTCGTATTCCGCGTCGATGACATCATCAGCAGCATTGGCGGGAGCGGGCTCGCCTGCAGTGTCGGCGCCTGGGGTTGCGCCTCCGGTTGCGTCAGCCGTTGCTTCGTAGACCGCTTTGCCAAGTTCGATGGAAGCTTGTTCCATCTCGCTGAGCGTGCGCTCGATCGCGGTCTTGTCGTCGCCCTTCATGGCGGTTTCGACTGCGGACAACGCAGACTCGATCGAACTGCGCGCCTCGGCGGTCACTTTGTCGCCGTACTCTTCGAGTGAGGTGCGGGTCTGGTGGAGTTGCTGTTCTGCGCGGTTTTTCAGGTCGATCAGTTCACGCCGAGCGTGATCTTCTTCCGCATGTTCTTTGGCTTCGCGCTGCATGCGTTCGATTTCGTCTTTGTCGAGTCCGCCGGAGTTGGTGATCTTGATGTCAGCCTTTTTGTTGGTCTTGAGTTCGGTCGCGGTGACGGTGAGGATGCCGTTGGCGTCGAGCGAAAACTCGACTTCGATCTGCGCCATGCCGCGCGGGGCCGGGGGAATGCCCGCCAAGTCAAACTGGCCCAGCAGCCGGTTGTCCTGTGCAAACTCGCGCTCGCCTTGCAGCACGCGAATCGTCACGCTCGATTGGTTGTCCGCTGCGGTCGAGAAGATTTCTTTCTTTGACGTGGGGATGGTGGTGTTGCGGTCGATGAGTTGCGTCATCACGCCGCCGAGCGTTTCGACGCCGAGCGAGAGGGGCGTGACATCGAGCAGGAGGACATCTTTGACATCGCCTTGCAGGACACCCGCCTGGATCGCGGCGCCAACCGCGACGACTTCATCCGGGTTCACACTCTTGTTGGGCTCTTTGCCGAAGAGCTCTTTGACAACTTCCTGCACCTTGGGCATACGCGTCGAGCCGCCCACGAGGATGATCTCATCGATCTTGGCGAGGTCGAGCTTTGAGTCCTTGATCGCTTCCAGGCACGGCGTGCGCAGGCGGTCAAAGAGATCGCTGCACAAGCTCTCGAACTTGCTGCGCGTGAGGGTGATTTGCAGATGCTTGGGGCCGCTCTGGTCAGCGGTGATGAAGGGCAGGTTGATCGTCGTCTCCTGCATCGTCGACAGCTCGCACTTGGCTTTCTCCGCAGCTTCCTTGAGACGCTGCATCGCCATCGAGTCCTTCGTCAGGTCGATGCTTTCCATCTTGCGGAACTCTTCGGTGAGGTGATTGATGAGGCGTTGATCCCAGTCATCGCCGCCCAAGTGCGTGTCGCCGTTGGTGGAGAGCACTTCGAAAACGCCGTCAGCGACATCGAGGATGGAGATATCAAAGGTGCCGCCACCGAGATCGAAGACAGCGATCTTTTCGTCTTTCTTTTTCTCGACTCCATACGCGAGGGCGGCTGCGGTTGGCTCATTGATGATGCGTTCGACCGTCAGCCCGGCGATTTCACCAGCGTCCTTGGTCGCCTGCCGTTGTGAATCGTTGAAGTATGCGGGGACGGTGATGACGGCGCGATCGACCGTCTCGCCGAGGTAATCCTCTGCGGTTTTCTTGAGTTCCTGGAGCAGG
>CAYMQF010000060.1:11073-13384 GCA_964392425.1 uncultured Phycisphaeraceae bacterium | reverse complement strand
GTTTTGTCGAACTGGTTGCGAGCTGGGGGGGACGTGTCCAGCTCGACTCGGCTGGCGGGCAGGCCTAATGCTTCAGCGGCGTATTGCCCCAACTGTGTGAATTTGGCGTAGCAGTCAGCCAGATGGAATGCTTTTCCATTGGCTTCGTCCCGCTCGATCGCCTGGAGGGTCGCCTCTGCGACATCATCGACGTGGATCCACTTGCCGCCGCCGGGGAAATCTTTGGGGGTGATGTTTTTGCCTGCTCTGAGGCGTCGAATCTGTTTGTAGCCGTGACTTTTGGCAAGGCGGACGGGCTCGACGCCGTAGACCGCGGCTGGCCTGATCGAGACTGTGTGCATGCCCCACGAGTGATGGGCAGCCCAGAGATGGGCTTCGACAGCCGCTTTGCAGGCGCCATACAACCCCCCTGGACGGAGTGGATGGTCTTCGTCGACGACGCCTTTCCAGCGGTCCGATATCTCATGGTGGACCGCGACGCTGGACATATAGACGACCCGGCTGACCCCAAAGCGATGGGCTGCATCGAGTAGAAGGAGGGAGGAATCCAGATTTGAGTGGAGGTGGCGCCTGAGATCGCCCGATTTGAGGGCTTCCCAGTCGAATGAGTTGTGGACGAGGGCGTCTACATTTTTGAGTAAATTTTCCCAGCAATCGGGATCCGCATGGTCTCCAATCACGAATCTATCTACAGAGGTTTGAATATGGCTCTGCGAGGAGGTCGGCCGAACAAGGGCGACCACACGATGCCCAGCGTTTGCCAGTCTGTGTGTGATGGCGGCGCCGAGGAATCCACTCGCTCCGGTCAGTGCAATGATCATGGCGTATCCTACTGGAACAACCCGAACTCGCCGCGATGCAGTATCGTTGAATCGTCCGAGTGAGGAATCCCGGTTGCCTGACCCGGCCAGCTCGAAGGGGCCCAAATCGTCTATGAGCGTCAATCCCGCACAACCCGCAGGCGCCGATGAAACTGACAAGATCAAGATGCCTGATGAGTCTCGATCTCCAGCAACATCATCGTCCGAAACAAAAAGCGGTCTCAAAGCTGCGACGAACATCGACACGATGCTCGGCCGATTGGTTGTTGAGCAGGGGCTCGCGACCAGCGAAGAAGTTCAAGAAGCCAATGAGAATCGGAAGGGGCTTGAAGACGCCAAAGGGAAGTCGCTTGCGCAGATTCTCATCGAGAGCAACTTCATCACCGAACGCCAGCTCACCCGGCTCAAGTCGCAGCTCGAGGCAGAGCGCTCCGGCCAGCAGATCCCCGGCTATCGAGTGCTTGGCAAACTCGGCGCCGGCGCCATGGCGACGGTGTTCAAAGCGATTCAACTGAGCCTGGATCGGCCGGTCGCTATCAAGGTGCTCCCTCGCAAGTTTTCTCAAAATGCGGAGTTCATCTCGCGGTTCTACGCGGAGGGGCGCATCGCAGCGCAGCTCAATCACCCGAACATCGTGCAGGCGTACGACGTTGGGCAGGCGGGCGAATTTCACTACTTCGTCATGGAATACGTCGAAGGGGCGACGATCTACGATCAGATCGCCCGCAACAAACGGTTCCGCGAAGATGAAGCTCTCAACCAGATCATTCAGATCGCTGAAGCGCTTGAGCATGCTCACGCCAAGGGGTTGATCCACCGCGACGTGAAGCCGAAGAACATCATCATTACGCCGCAAGGCATCGCCAAGCTCGCGGACATGGGTCTTGCCCGCGCCGTCAGCGACAAAGACGCTGCGGAAGCAGAGGCTGGCAAAGCGTATGGCACGCCTTACTACATCAGCCCCGAGCAGATTCGAGGCGAAAAAGATATCGGCCCGCCTGCAGACATCTACTCGCTCGGCGCCACGCTCTATCACATGCTGACCGGAAGTGTCCCGTTTGATGGCAAGAGCCCTTCAGCGGTGATGCACAAACATCTCAAGGCTGAGTTGGTTCCCGCTGACCATGTCAATCCCAAGCTGTCGCCGGGCATCGGGCAGGTGATCGACATGATGATGGCCAAGGAGCCCGCCCAGCGTTATTTGAGCTGCACTGATGTGCTGACGGATCTGCGCGCGATCGCGCGGGGTGATCTGCCCGTGATCGCCAGACCGACTGTTGAAATCTCAGAGATGACCAAACTCGCGCAGGAAGAACAGTCTGCAGAGGGGGGCGACATCCCCTTTGACATGACCTATCGCACGCCTGTGCTGAGCCATCCGATTGTTCAGACGATGATCGGCGTGCTGATCATCAGTCTGGTGCTGAACATCGTGCAACTGGTTTGGTTTTCCTGACGCGAATCGGGACCGATAGCTCGATCAGTGCTGC
>CAYMQF010000060.1:0-10973 GCA_964392425.1 uncultured Phycisphaeraceae bacterium | reverse complement strand
GCGAGCCCGTTGAGGACGCATTGTTTGGCGCAATTCTGGGCCTCTTCGGTGGTTACATCAGTCGGGACGCAGCCTGTCGCCATGAGTGAGCCGTCCCGGAAGGGGAGTTGACCGCTGATGAACAGCAGTGAGCCGGTGCGGACCGCGGGGACATACGCAGCGACGGGGGCTGGGGCCTGGGGAAGGGTGATTCCGAGTGATTTGATTCGGTCTTCGATTGATGACATCTCGACTCCATGATTGCTGGGTGGGTTGCGGGGCGAATGCTCCGGCGAAAAAAAAACTCATTGATGATTGGAACCAAAGTCTCTTGACTTGCGAAGAGCAGTACGTAGCATAGCTATGTCGCGCGTGCGAATGGTGCGTGTGTGGTCCTGAAGTGACCGGCTTGAGTCCGGCAAATGCACTTATGGGCGGGAAGTTCTTCCGCTGATCCTGATCGATTGATGATCGGGGCCTCCACTGCACTGACAACCTGACGCTGACACCGGCACGTTGTGCCCGTCGTCGCAGTCTTCTATGAGGGCTCGTCGGCGTGGGCGACAAACCGCTGATTCGGCACATCGTGCAGCCGTTGTGCTTTGTTGCGCACAGCCACAACGACTGCGAGGTTCCGGTGTGGTCCGCTTTTGATAAAGAAGCGGGTCGTTAAATCATGGGCCGCGGGTGTGCACCCGTTTGGCTCGAACATTCGAAAAGGAAACAACATGAAACGCAACAGATCTGGCTTTACGCTGATCGAACTTCTGGTGGTGATCTCGATCATCGCGTTGCTGATCGGCATTCTGCTCCCGGCTCTTGGCCGAGCTCGCCGACAGGCCAACTCGCTCAAGGACGCTGCCAACATCAAGCAGATTCTGCTTGGTTTGACGACGTTCGCGTCGAACAACAAGGACAACTTCCCCATACCCTCGCGGATTGACTCCAAAGGCGCCACCGAAGGCATCGACCTCATCTCCAACGCTGGTTCGGGTCAGACCGATACTCAGGCTGCAATGAAGAATCGAACTGGCGCCATCTTCTCCTCGATGATCTACGAAGGGAACATCAACCAGGACGTCCTGTGGAGCCCGAGCGAGCCAAACTCCGGCATCACAATCCGAAAAGACTTCCGCTTTGCCTTTGGCATCAACGATACCGCTCAGGTCAATGTGCCAGCCCTCGCCGTGTGGGATCCCCGATTCAAGGGCACTCCTCTGACGCCCGGCGGCAACTTGGGAAGCTATGCCAGCAACCAGGGTGACCAGGACGGTGCGAGCACTTACATTCCGCCCGGCGCTCTTCCCAATCAAAGTGAAGGCAACGTGAGTTATGCTCATTCGCCTCTCTTCGGCTCCCGCCGAGGCGCCTGGAGAGCAAACTTCAACTCTACCTCCGCGATTATCGCCAACCGCGGCCCGGTGTACTCCGGCGATATCTCTTCGAGTGGCGCAGGAGCCACTGCACAGGATGGTGTGGATTTCCAAAGCCAGAATGGTGTCTCCCAGCAGAGTGGTGTCTGGGTGCTGATTTCTGGTCGTGAAGGCACCGAGTCTGACTCGCTGCGCTTCGGTGGCTCCAGCAGAACTTGGGGTGGCAACGTTGGCTTCAGCGACGGCCATGCTGAGTTCTTCAATGAGCCGGATCCAGCCAAACTGGTCTACACGCCCAATGCATCTGCCGGTGGCGGCACGAGCGTCCAGCCTATGCCTGACAACCTCTTTGTTGACGAAGAGGATGAGTTGCTCAACACCGCGGATGGAGAATTCCGCCGAAACCGTTATCTCCGCATGTTCGCTGTTGGTCTTGACACCAGCCAGAACATCACGGGCAGCGCCTTTGCCACCAGCCTGACCCAGCAAGCTGCTTGGTGGGATGGCAAAAAGGGATCCGGCGGATTCTAATAGCGCGTAGATTTGATACTCACCCGGTTCTGAGCCGGTTGATCGTTTGAAAACAAAAGCCGATCTCTCCAGTGGAGGGGTCGGCTTTTTTCATTGCGTTTCAATTGTGGGTCGAAGCTGGGGATCAAGGATTCGAACCTTGACTAACTGAGCCAGAGTCAGCCGTGCTACCATTACACCAATCCCCAGAGATTGATGGCATTGTATCAGCGATTGCTCTACAGGCAAGCGGGTTCAGCTCAGTCGTTCTACTGCTTCGATCGCCGCCATCACGTCTTTGCACATCGGAAAGAGGCGATCCAGGCGCGTGAGTCTGAATAGGCAGGCGACATTGTGATCCGCGTTGACCAGTGCGATTCGCCCTCCGGACCTCTGGATCTGCGTCAGCATTTCGACCAGCGAGCCGATGCATGTCGAATCCATCGCGGTGACATTCTGGAGATCGAAGACGTAATGCTGCACGTCTGTTCTGGACAGCTCGTCGAGCAGGTCGGCGACCAGTCGTGTGGCGATGGCGCCCGTCAGTTGACTGACCGTGACGGTGGCGACAGCGGTCGCGCCGAGCACCTCAAGCGTAGCCAGCGGTTCGGTCTGGACCGGGTCTTCATTGACCTTCACCGAGATCGAATCCAGATCGACTCCCAGCAGCGCAGCGTCATCCAGCGTGAGATTTTCTGTGGTGGTGTCAGATTGCTTTTTATTGAACAGCATGGGCGCCTCCTGACGCAGTCCTCCAACCGCGCGGGTGCGTCGCTGACAGATTCAAGGGGAAACGCCGAGTGCCTCAGCCGATTCGCTGGGACATGTTGTGAGGATCGTTTCCGGTCGGGTCGAGCATGGGGTCGCGCGGATGGGCGCCCTCGCTGTGGCGAAGCTGCTGGCTGCGTTCGTTGTCCTCCAGGCGCTTTTCACGCACGGAGTCGATCGAATCGTCGAGCTTGCGAAGAATGTTTCGGATTTGTCCCAGCGATTCGCGTGAAATGCCCATTGGTAATACGCCTCCTTGCGGCAATCAGATATCGGCGCTCGCCCAGCCCGACTTCGTTGACGCTTGCCAGGGAATGCGTGTCACCGCAAAAATGGAGCGATTGTGCCGGTTGGATGGGCGACAACGGAAAGGGCAAGTTGTTATCGGTGGCTCTCAACCCCAGCATGGTTGGCGCCGCTACCATGACGAACCGCAACTGACACGGACGCTTGGTTGGCGGGTGCTGGGGCTGTCCCCGTCGCTGGACCAGTGTCAGGACTCAATCTCATACAACCGGATGATTTACTCATGACGACTCACACAACCTCATCACCAACAACCCAATCGCTCGCACTGCAAGGCGGGTCTCCCGTTTCGACCAAGCCGATTCCGATGATCGCGGTCGATATCGCCCAGGCGGACGTTGACGCTGCGGTAGAGACGCTCCGCTCGGGAATGCTTGCGCAAGGTCGACAGGTCGCTGCCTTCGAGGATCGCTTCGCCACGCTCACACAGGCGACCCACGCGATGGCGTGCGCCAACGGCACCTGCGCCCTCCAGCTTGCCTATGAGCCGCTCTTCGAGGCTGGCGATGAAGTCCTGTGCCCCTCGTGGACGTTCATCGCAACGTGTTCAATGATCGTCGCGCGGGGAGCCCACCCCGTCTTCTGTGATGCGGACCCTCTGACGTACAACCTCGACGTTGCGGATGCGGAGTCGAAGATCACGCCTCGCACGACCGCCATTGCCGTCACCCATATGTATGGCGGGCCGGCCAACATCGACGCCATCGAGGCGCTCGCCAAGAAGCACAACCTCCGCGTCATCTATGACGCAGCGCAGGCGCACCTTGCGACGTACGACGGCCGGGGGCTTGGCTGCTTCGGCGATGCCGTCACCTATAGCTTTTACGCAACCAAAAACATGACCACCGGCGAGGGCGGCATGGTGACCACCAACGATGAAGCGCTCGCGCAGCGAATCAAGCTCGGGCGCAGTCACGGCGAAACAAAAAAATACACACACGAAGTCATCGGCTTCAACTACCGCATGACCGATGTCGAAGCTGCCGTCGGGCTGAGCCAACTCGATCGAATCGAACAATCGACCCGCCGCAGGCAAGCCAATGCAGCCAGGCTCGACGCGATGATTGACGCAATGCCGGGCTTGCAGCCGCCCGCGGTCACGCCCAAGGGGGAGCACGTCTATCACCTCTATGCGGTCCGCATCGAGTTGGAGAAGTTCACCTGCGATCGGGATGCGTTCGTCGACGCGTTGCGGGCGGAAGGCGTTCAGTGTGGGGTGCATTACCCAAAGCCGGTGCATCGCCAGCCGGTGTTTGCTGCGATTGAAGCGGGACCATTGCCGGTATGCGATCAGCTGGCGGCGTCGCTCTTTTGTATCCCGGTGCATCCCGCTCTCAGCGATGAACAACTCAATCTCATTGGCGAGGCGATTGGGAAAGTTGCCGCTGCGTTTGCCAAGTAAGTTCAATCAAACGGTTGGAATGGTGATGGACAGCAGCGATGTGTTGCGAGTGAAGTGCGCGCTGGCGCCAGTGAGTTTGGCTGGCAACAGGGACACGCTGCCCGTTTGCAGATGCACAGGTTCGAAGGCGCTGCGAGCAGATTCTATTGTCACTTCACCATCGAGGATCATCCAGACGCAAGGCGATTTGCCTGCCAAAGCGATGGGCGCCGACTCATCTTTGCGATGTTCGGTTCGCTGGATTGAAAAAGCATCTGTCGTCACGGTGTCCATGGATGGCGCTGGGAGAAGATCAACGGGCACAGTCTGGCGCCCTGCTTCATCAAAGGCGCACGCGAGCGACTCTTCAATGTGCAGCGTTCGGCCAGATCGTCCCCAGTCATAGAGCCGATACGTCGTGTCGCTGGGGGTCTGCACTTCTGCGACGAGGACGCCTGCCCCTAATGCATGAACACACCCGCTGGGCAGATGGATGATTTCGCCTGTTTTTGAAGGGATTTTCACCAGCGCGTCAGCGAGCGAACCATCGTTGATTCTTCGGCGAACTTCCTCGCGCGTCACGCCAGCGTGCAATCCCCGATAGATCACCGCGCCAGGTTCCGCCGCAATCACGCACCATGCTTCATGTTTGAGATCAGCGCCAACGTGCGACTGCGCAAACGCCGGGCTTGGATGCGTCTGGACGGAGAGATTGTCGCTTGCGTCAAGAAACTTGATGAGCAGCGGAAATCCACCCGCAGCGGTCGGTTGAGCGTTTCCCAATAGGTTGGCGCCCCATTCGTTCACCACGTCGCGCAACGGCATGCCTGCTTGCGATCCATTGATGATGATGGAGTGTGCTGCGTCGCCGCCGCCGCCGGTGGGGCTGGTCGAATCGAGATCAGCGATTTCCCATGATTCGCCGATGGGAACATCGGCGGGCAGAGCTTTCTTGAGTTGTTCGAGTCGACGCCCGCCCCACACCTTCTCCTTGAAGATGGGCTGAAACAAAAGAGGGTGGAGATCGTCAGCGGGGTTCATCATCGGTTCTCATTTTCGACCCGGCGGCGCAGAAAAAACGGCGCCCGAAGACGCCGAGAGTTTCCATTCGCAGACACGATCGTTCAAATCACCATGCCGGAGATCTTGGCCTCAAACACGATTTTTCCATCGACCACTCCCTGGATGTCGCTGATGAATCGTTTGGGGTTGTACTTGATGACCCGTCCGAGCAGCAGAAGGTCCTGACCCGGCGAGACTTTGCCTCGGAAGGCGCACTTGTCGATCCGGGTGAACACCGCGATCCGTGTGGATTGCGTGCCCCCCTTGAACATGAAGTTGGCGAGTTGTGCGCCCGCTTCGACCATCAATACGCCTGGCATGATCGGCTGGCCGGGAAAGTGACCATCCGTCCAGAATTCTTCGTGCTGAACGTGTTTGACGCCGACCGCCTGTTCAAAGGACGGCAGGTGCCAGATCACGCCGTCGAGCATGGCCATCACGCCTCGATGGGGAAGCCAGTCTTCCAGCCCATCGCGCGTAATCGCCATTGCATCGAGGTCGATGTTTGAAAGATCAACGATCGTCGTAGGCGCAGCGCGCAACGGAGTTCGGGTTTGGGCTGTGTCAACGGTGGTCATGGTGATGGCCGGAGTTCAATCCGTGCGAAACTCCAGAACTTTCTTGCGAATTTCCTGAGCGATGTTTTTCACGTCCTGCATTGCTTTGCGGACGCGTGTTCCAGCAGCTTTGTTGCCGCCTTCTGCTTTCCTGATGTCTTCGTCTACGTCGTGGATGGCCTGTTTGAGCCGTTCGTATTCCTCCACGTGTGCCTCCGGGTTGAAAAGGGTGTGGTGTGCGTAAAATCGATGTACCGGCATATCTTCCAAATAAAGCCGGTTTTTGGCAAGTGGGCACAAACTCTGCATCGTGCCTCATCCGCTCCTGAGATGGCTGCAGCAAGCCAGCCAGAGGTTTTACGGGTCGAAAGCCTTCTTGTCTGCGAAGTATAACCTGTTGCAAAATAAATGTTTAGGGAGTTTTTTGTGGTTGGGTCGGGCGAGCCGATCAGGAGTCAGAATCTTTGTGGCAGATAATGCCACAAACCCGCTGGGCGCCCGGTCCGAACGTGATGATGTTTTTCCCCATGCGTTTGGACTCAAGGGCGAGCTGGTCAGCACGGTCGAGCAGCTCTTCGGGAGAGGAGCCATCCCACGGGTAGGTGGCCAATCCGCCGGAGATCGTAAGCGTGCCGGGCGCGTCTGAACCGAGCTTGGGGAAGTGATGGGCGCAGATCTGTTTCTGGAACCGGAGTGCGATCTGCGCGATGGTCATCGGGTGATGGGCGCCCGCATCGCGAGGCCCTTCGGGGTCGTCGAAGATCACTACAAACTCATCGCCGCCGATTCGGCACACGCGATCCGTCGGGCGGATCACCGAGATCAACAGCCGAACTGTCTCACTGAGAATCTCATCGCCCGCAGCATGGCCGTATTCATCGTTGTATTGCTTGAAGTCATCGATGTCGTACACCATGAGTGTGACATCGTGCCTGAGCCGACGCGCGTTGTCGATGGCGCTGGTCAGGAAGTAGTCGAAGTAGCGACGGTTCCACGCGCCGGTGAGTTGATCGGTGAACGCTGCGGAGCGCAGTTGTCGTTGTTGTTTGGAGACGGTCAGCCAGCCAGCCATGCGTTTTGCCTCCCGTTTCAGGAGTGCACGGGGAGCGTCGCTGTCCGAGGTGAGGACGCCATAGAGAACGCCTCGGTGTGAAACGACCGCTTGATCAGCGTCTTGTGCGAGCGCCTCTGCTGCAGCGGCTGCCCGCAGGCATTGCACGGTGGGGTCATTGAGTTTGGCGCGGATCGCTTCGAGACACACTTGCATTGGATCGTCGCCAGCCAGAACGACGTCGATGATGGAGCCGTCTTCGTGTGGAACTTCATCATCGTGGGCGGAAGTCTGCTCCTCAGCTGGCTCCGTCTTGTCATTGCAGTCGCACCGAACGGCGTCACAGCCGCACCGCACCGCATCGACGACGGCCTCTGCGTCGAGATCCGCTGCGTCGATCAAGCGGGCGTCGGGATCGACCTGATGCATCGCATCGAGAAAAGAAGGCATTTCGTCGGGATCGAGGGCGCCTGGCATGACCACCACCGAAGTCGAGGCGTACTGCACATCGACGGGCTGAGCCAACTCGGCGATCGCGTCCACTCCCGTTCGTGCGCGCGTGAGTTCGACATCTTCGAGCCTACGCAGAGTCTGCTCAGCGTCGCTGTGTCCGACCATTACAACGTGCCTGGGAGTTGGATGAGTCGATCGGGATGGAGGGGCGCCGTTCATTCGTCTTGCTGTTCATACGACGCATCGAATGGGTGATGTTCGATCGGTTTTTTCACATTGGCGCCATTGGTTCGGGCTGGGGGGTCAAGAGGATCGCCCAGATCGAGCAGCATCGCCAGTTCCGCTTCGGTGAGGAGGGTTTCGGGAGAGGAGGCGGGATGTTCCTCCCCAGCGCCAAGAATATGAGAACTTTCAGAATCGGGCGATTCCTGTGAATGAGGATGAATCGGCAGCGCAGCGTCGTGCGAAGTCAGCCGAAGCGACGGCGAGCCTTCCGCTTTGCGGATCGCCTCTTTGATTCCATTGACCTTCGACGCAGGCAGATGTGGGTGGTCCTCAACCACAGGCTTGGCAACAGGCGAGGGGCTTTCCCGTCGCCAGCGATCGAGCTTGGGAGTCGCCGACACGTCGTACTTCCAGCACGCGACGCCTGGCGCGAATCGGTCAATCGCAGCGAGCAACTCTTCAGCTCGACCAGCGCGATGCAGACCCGGCTCAACGAGAATCACCGCGGTGGCGCGCGAGTCGTTTTGATGTTGATATTCGAGTAGTGTCGCCATCGTCGAGAAGACGCCGACACATTCCCGGACCTCGATTCTGCGTGCAGCAAGAGCTTCGAGCAAGTCGACCGGCGGGACGCGGCCTGAGCGTGCGAGTGTGAGGATGCAGCGCACGGTTGGCGCTTGGTCAGCCGGGACCTCCGCCCGGGCGCTCGGCGATGCGTTCGCAGAGTGCAGCTCGTGTTCTGGGGATTCCATCCCGCGAGAAGTTTATCACGTCATTGCGATTGGGCGCTGCCCGATTCCGACAACTTGCTTAGTTTCTTTCGGGGAGCCGATATTTGGATCAGCTGCTGAGCAATCGCCGGGCGAGCGTTTCCGCCCCGTCGGCCGGTCCGAGCGATCGCAATGACTCCTGCATCGCAGTTCTTTTGCGGGAGTCCGTGAGCAAATCCTGCACAGTGGTGAACAGGCGGCCCGCGTTTTCGGACGCTGAGATCGAATCCTCAACAATGACGCCCCCCCCCGAATCGGTCAGGCGCAGGGCGTTGAGCCGTTGATGTTGATCCCGATGGAATGGATACGGCATGAAAATGGTCGGCGTCGAGTTCGCCTGAGCCTCCGCAACAGTCCCGGCGCCGGCCCGCGCGATCGCCAAATCCGCTGACCCCCACACCTGCCCCATCTCAGCATGAAACGCCTCGACGCGAGCATCTACCCCTGCCGATTCGTACGCCGACTCCACGCTCTCCCGGTCGCGGTCGCCAGCGAGGTGAAATACTTGCCAGTTGGCGAATAGCTCAGCGTGTGTGCGGGCGATCTCGATCATCGCAGCGTTGATAGTCTCGGCGCCTTGACTGCCTCCCATCACGACGAGCGTTTGTCGAGCCGGATCAAGACCGAGCAGCGATCGGCACTGCTGCGCATCACCCGGCGCGAGCGCATCGGCGCGGACGATCGGGCGGATCAGCTCCCACGTTGCGCGCCGTGGCTGCTCATAGGTCGTCACGACATGCTGCGCCCGCCTGGCGATCCACCGATTGGCAAGCCCAGGCGTTGCATCCATATTCACAAGCGTCACCGGCGCCCGCTCCGCACGAGCAGCCTGCGCGACGGGGGGCGAAACAAACCCGCCCAGTGAGATCACATGGACATCGCGGTCGGCCTGCTGTTCCTCGCGTATCAGCATGCGCGATCGGCGAACACATTCGCCCCACTTGCGGGCAAGCCGAGAGAGCGCGCGCGGGCGGATTCCAAAAGGCGCCGCGGGAAGAGCGAGAAAACGTCTGTCTTCGCGCGAGAGAATCGCGGCATCACCGGGGCGGTCCGAACAGATGAATACGAGAGAAGCGGTTGGCTCGAGCAGTTCGATCTGTTCAGCGATCGCCAGAGCGGGGAAGATGTGCCCGCCTGTGCCGCCGCCCGCGAAGATGAAAGTGCGATTGGTCATGTCAATGATGCACATGGTCGCAGAATTCTTTCCTGGTGGCATAGCATATTTCTTGCAGCTCAGCCCTCCCCGGTGGCACTCATCATCAGAGCCCCGACCGGCAGGGAGGGGTTGGTCGAGGTCAGCACACAGACGCAGATGAACACCCGGACCTTCACGGGGTTCAGGTCCGGCGTCTTTACTCAATCGCGTACAAACTCAGCGCCCCTCACCCCAACCCTCTCCCGGCGGGCGAGGGAGTCAGAGAATCCCCTCACTTGCTGCAAGGAGATCAGCGGGTGGGTGTTCAGTCTCACTGTTCTCAGCCAGTGCCTGCGCGCGGTCCATGCCCACGAGCACACCTAGAGAAGCAGCCGTCAGCATCCATCCTGTGCCCCCCGAACTAATCAACGGCAGCGCGATCCCCTTGGTCGGCCCGAGCCCCGTCACCGCGGCGAGATTGATGATCGCCTGCAAGCCGATCGTTGCGAGAACGCCCAGCCCGACAAGTCTCATCACCGCAGATGAATCCCGCCTGACGATCGACCAGCCGCTCCACAGCAGCCCGAGATAGAGCGAGATCACCAGTGCCGCTCCGACGATCCCGAGTTCTTCATTGATGATGGCAAAGATGAAATCCGTCTGATCTTCGGGGAGATAGCCGAATTTTTGCAGGCCGAAACCGAGGCCGCGTCCGAATCCGCCGCCGCCCGCGACCGCCGCCATGGATTGGATCGCGTGGTATCCCGCCCCCGCCGGGTCAGCGTAGGGGTCGATGAACGCGGTGAGCCGCCGCACTCGGTAAGGCTCCGCGAGCACGCCTGCAGCCAGCGCCATCGCGCCGACGGGCATGAGCAGCGCGACGTGCCGCATTCGCGCCCCCGCAGCGAGGAGCACCAACACCGCGACGGCGCCGATGAGTGCGGCGGTTCCCAAATCTTCGAGCATCACGATTCCCGCCAGCACCGCGATCGGCGTCAACCCCAGCAGCAGCCCGCTTCCCATGCGGCGCATCTTTGCCCCTCGCCAGGCGCCAAACCACGCAACGAAAAAGACGGAGCCCCACTTTGCAAGTTCGCTGGGTTGAAAACTCATTGCCCCAAGTTGCGGGAGATCAATCCCGATCCACCGCGTAGAACCATTGACCCGCCGACTCAGCGCGGGGACATAGACCATCAGACATGCTGTCAGCACGACCGGAATAATGAGCAGGGGTAGAAGCCTTGCCCGATCCGAGTTGAGCAGTCGGGCGACGGGGAGCCGAGATGAAATCACGAGAGCCAGCATCGCCAGCAGCAGATACGCCGCGGGCCGGGACAGGGCGATCGCTGACATCACCTCGGACGATTGGCGCCCTTCGACGCTCATCCCCGCTGACGCGACCA
>CAYMQF010000059.1:5296-13551 GCA_964392425.1 uncultured Phycisphaeraceae bacterium | reverse complement strand
GGCGAACCCACGCGGTATATCCGGGGCTGACACTGTTGCGGTTCCGTAAGAACGCAAAAAAACCGCCTGTGTGATGTTTTTCCTCGGTGTCGGGGGGGTTGATCCCGGCCCTTCGCTTCGCTCAGAACCGGCGTCGGCGACTTTTTCGATCGTGCTCGGGGCTCTGAGCGTTGCTGCGCCGGGCGGATTCGATACCATCGCACGGTCGCTTGAACATCACACTTTTATGCACAGGAGCCATGCTATGCGTCGCGCCAAGATCAGTGTCATTGGAGCCGGGAACGTCGGGGCGTCATGCGCCATGTGGGCCGCCAGCAAGGAGCTGGGCGATGTCGTCCTCGTCGACATTCCCGACAAAGTAGGCGTCGCCCAAGGCAAGGCTCTCGACCTCCTCTGTTGCGGGCCGATCGAACGGTACGACTCCAACATCATCGGCACGAGCGATTACAAAGACATCGCCGGTTCCGACGTGGTGATTCTCACCGCGGGCATTCCGCGCAAGCCGGGCATGAGCCGGGACGACCTCATCGCAACCAACGTGAAGATCGTCAAGAGCGTCAGCGAGAAGATCGCTGAATACGCGCCCGATTCGGTCATCATTGTTGTTTCCAATCCGCTCGATGCGATGGTCTACACCGCGTGGAAGACGACGGGCTTTCCCACGAGCCGAATCGTCGGACAGGCTGGGTGTCTCGACGTGGCACGCTTCCGCGCGTTCCTCGCGATGGAGCTTGGCTGCTCGGTCGAAGATGTGTCGGCGCTCCTGCTCGGCGGACATGGCGATGACATGGTGCCGTTGCCTCGCTATGCCTCGGTGCATGGCATTCCGATTTCGCAGTTGCTCCCCGCTGAGACGATCGACGCCTGCGTGACGCGCGCCAAAATGGGCGGCGGCGAGATCGTCAAACTCATGGGAACCAGCGCGTATTACGCCCCCGCCAGCGCCAGCGTGCAGATGGCTGAGGCGATCATCAAAGACAAAAAACGCATCGTGCCTTGCGCAGCATTTTGCGACAGCGAATACAACGTGGGGGGGTACTTCATCGGCTCGCCCGCGGTGCTCGGCTCCGGTGGCGTCGAAAAAGTCATCGAAATCGAACTCGACGCTGGAGAGAAAAAACTCATGGAGGAATCCATCTCCCACGTCAAGGACCTCGTCAAAGTCGTGCAGACTGCTTTCCCAGAGTTGGCGTGAACATTCGGCGTTTCAGCCAGAGCGAAACGCCCACCAGCCCGATCAACACCGGGACTTCAACGAGTGGGCCGATGACCGCAGCGAATGCAGCGCCGTGATTGATTCCAAAGACACCGACCGCCACAGCGATCGCCAACTCGAAGTTGTTGCTTGCAGCGGTGAATGAAAGGGACGCGCTCTTGGGATAGTCCGCGCCGGCCGCCTTGCTCAGGAAGAAGCTCACGAAGAACATAATGACGAAGTAGAGCAACAACGGCGCCGCGATCAGGAGCACATCGCCGGGCTTGGCGATGATCTTCTCGCCCTGCATGGAAAACATGACGACGATTGTGAACAGCAGTGCGATCAAAGTGATCGGCGAGATTTTCGGAATGAACTTTTCGTGGTACCACTCTTTGTCGCGCACCTTGACGAGCACGAATCGTGTGAGCATGCCCGCGAAAAAGGGAATGCCGAGATAGATCAATACGCTCGTCGCGATCTGTCCCATGCTGATTTCAACGACGCTCCCCTCCAGCCCGAACATCGGCGGGAGCACCGTCACGAACAGCCACGCATAGACGCTGTAAAACAGCACTTGAAAGATCGAGTTGAACGCGACGAGCCCCGCAGCAAACTCCGGATCGCCCTCCGCCAGATCGTTCCAAACGATGACCATCGCGATGCAGCGTGCCAAGCCAATCATGATGAGGCCGATCATGTACTCGGGCTGATGACGCAGAAACAGAATCGCAAGCAAGAACATCAGGATCGGTCCGATGATCCAGTTCTCAATGAGCGACAGCCCCAGCAGTTTCACATTGCGAAAGACATCGCCAAGCTCTTCGTATTTCACCTTCGCCAGGGGTGGGTACATCATGAGGATCAGCCCCAGCGCGATCGGCAGGCTGGTCTGTGACCCCGCGGGATGCAGCGAGCCGATCCAGTCGCCAAACTCAGGGGTGAAGTTGCCGAGCAGCACGCCGGCGCCCATCGCAAGAAAGATCCACAGCGTGAGAAAACGATCGAGGAGCGACAGCCGTTTCTTGTGGGGGTGACACGGATTGGTTTTGTCAGGCGTCTCCACAGCAGCCTCCCCGATTGGGTTGGGATTGGGAGTCATCCGGGCGCCATTGGTCGATCGCGTCAGCAAGACTTCGGAGACGTTTGGAAAGATCGTCGCTTTTGGCGGTGTGCCAGACGGTTCGTCCCTGCTTGTTCGATTCGAGGGCGCCAGCCTGTGTGAGAATCGAAAGATGTCGTGCGACGACGGAAAAATCCACATCGCAGCACTTGGCCACCTCGCTGACTGAGCATGGGCGATTGCATTTGATCAGACAGGCGAGCAGTTTGGCCCGCGTCGGCTCGCCAATCGCTTTGAAAAGCTCGACATCGAATCGACGATCCAGCGGCGACCGCCTTCGAGAAGCTTGAAGAGGTGTGGATGGAGATCGCTTGGATGCTTGTGCCATTATGCCAGTATTGTACGGCTCGACCTTCAAAATGGCAACACTTCAACTTTGGTTGAGCGAAAGTGGAGTCGGGGGCGGTCCACTATTTCGGGCGAGAGCTTTATTCTTCGTGCAGCGTTTCGTAGGTGAACTTCTGCCCGCCGACGGATGCTTCGTACATCAGGCCGCCGCGTGTCATGGTGAATATGGCGACGCCTCGGCTGTAGTCCGCATCGGCAGAGCCGCCCGCTCGGATCGCGACGGCGGACGCTTGGGCGCCAAACTCAAACTTCCCTTCCTGGAAATGTTCGAGGTCGATTTTATCTTTGAAGAAGATAATCTCGCTGAAAGTTTGGCCGCCGAGCTGGAAGCCGAACGTTGCCTGGGAGAGTGTGGTGTAGCCGACCAGTTTGTTTTCTTCGTAGACGAGCCCTCTGCCGTTGGCTCCGCCGAACCCGACTCCGCCTTTGGCGATTCTCGGGAAGATGGCGTAGCCGTAGGAGCGCTCGAAGAATCGTTCGATTTTGGGATCTCGCTGTTTGAAGAGTGAGACGGTGGCCTGCGCGTTTGAAGCGAGGTAGTCACGGTCGGCGCCGACGGGGGGGCGGGTGCTGGCGCAGCCTGTGAAGAGCAGCGAGAGGGTGAGAAGGGCGAGAACAGCGAGGATTCTGGTTGCGAACGGCATCGGTTGAGTGCTCCTGAAAAAAGAAAAAAGCGGTGGGAGCGGGATTCGAACCCGCGAAACCCTTACGGGTTTACTGGTTTTCAAGACCAGCGCCTTCAGCCGCTCGGCCACCCCACCGGGATCAGCCCCCATGCTACTTATTTGCTGCGGATTCGCATCGGGAGCGTGCCGACCCATTTTATTTCGATCAAGGTGTGCATTGACAGGCTCAGGAAGGTTTTCTGTCGATGAAAGAGTGAGCAGCGGATCGCTCCAGCATGAACGAAAGGGAGTCGGGGTGCGTACGCTTCCTTATGCGACAGGCGAGTTGGTCCGATCATAATGGGGCAGCGGTCGCCCGAAGGGGATGACGCTGATCGGTCAGTAGCGACGGCATTCGTGCTGTCATGCAATGGTTGAGGAGCAGCATGGGGCATTTACCGACGATGGCAGTGAGCGAGTCGGCCGCCGTTGGGGCACATCCCTTCGATCTCGATCAATCTGTCGCGAGCGAATCCGGGCTCGAGTGGCATGTCCTCCACACCCGTCCCAGGCAGGAAAAAGCGGTCGCGCAAGTGCTCCACGCAGCAGGCGTCAGGCATTACCTGCCGACCATCCGCCAGGTTCGCCAATACGGCCATCGCACTCGGATCACGCATAAGCCCATGTTCCCGTCATATTTGTTCTTGCAGGGGACGCGCGAATCGGTGTGGTTTGCGACATCGACCCATCGCGTGGCGAGTGTGATTGCGGTCACCGATCAGGGCCGCCTCATCAAGGAACTTGAGCAACTTCGGCTGGCCCAGGTGGGGTTGGCTGATCTGGATCCGTATCCCTATCTAAAAGAGGGCCGACGTGTCCGCGTTCTCTCAGGGCCTTTCAAGGGCGTTGAGGGTCTTGTCGATGTTCGTGTCAGGCAGGATCGTTTGATCCTCAAGGTGGATGCTCTCGGACGAGCGGTCAGCTTGGAGATCGACGCCTGCCTGCTGGAATCGGTGGACTGAGCGGGCCGACCCGACTCATAAGCCGTCCTGAGTTGTTCTGTGCCGGCCATCGATCACCGATGTGCGCGCGACGAGGACGGAGTCTGCGCAGTCTTGACAGGCTGTTTGCCCTGATAGCCAGGAATCACCCAGATCGCCGGGACATAAAGAACATCGCATAATCGGACCTTCGACCGAACCGCATCTCTCTCGCTGACGAAAGACCTATTGAGAAACGCCTGAAAACAGGTTTGATCGCGAAGTCAACAGATCAGTTGAGGATCGGCGGCGCGACGTTCCATCAGGCGGGATCACGACGCTTCCTTCGACTGGCAAAGCTGCAGCGATCCTGCGTCGTTGGACTTGAGAGGATTTTCCATATTGCAACAGATTGGCGATCGTCCCTCACCAAGAGGCCGATCAGATGGATGAAGGCGTCGACGTTTCGACGAGGGCGGCGCCAACTGTTTGATCGGGGATCGCCTTCTCTGTTTGAGGTAATGACCATGTCTGAACACGCAACACTCTTCCGAACACTTGCCAAGCCATTGTGGCGTCCCAAGCGACTCTCAATGGGAGTGGCTGCCGCAATGGCGCTGATGACTGCTGCTGTGGGGATCGCGCCGGGCGCCCCGGTCGAGACGGCCAAGGTCGCGCCGCCCGTCACCATCGAGCTCAGGCTCAACTCCGCGCTCCCCGCCTACGACATCGCGTGGTCCGATCACGCCCAGGCAGCGTGCCAAGTACTCGCCGATCAAGCGATCGCGCAGATGGACGATCCCGCAACTCCCTTCATTCTCCAGATCCCTCAGATACCCGTTGTCTGGAAACCGCTCCCCGCATCCTTTTCAGCCTCAGCTTCAGCCGCCAAGGCTGCAACGTCGCGCCGCTCTGCCCGCCGACGATCAGCCCGACCCGGAGCAAGCTCCGGCCCGTCAGACATGAACGGCGCCCCGATCGACCGACAGTTGATCAACCGCGGACGAATCAACTACGAACGTGATCTCGAAGTCGCGCTGGTTGACATCATCACGCGGATCCGCGACCAACGCCCCGGCGCCTTGCTGACGATCGATCGCTTTGTCACGCCGCAATCACTCGGCGCCAGAGCCGACTCCTACCTCGAACTGCAAAGCGAACTTGATTTTGTCGTCCTTGAAATGCCCGAGGTCGTCAAGCCAAAAGCTCGTGGCGTCAGCGCACGCAACCGTCGCTCTCGTGCCCGCGTCGCCGCTGAGACAGAAAATGTGGATTACCTGAGCGCCTTCAAGATGGCTGCCGCTCCTGATGGTTTGTGGGTCGCGGTGGCCAACGACGGCGAATGGACCGCTGTTGATGATGAGCCGCTCCCCGAGGAAATCACCGACGAACCTGAAGAAAACACCAACGAATGGAACGAGGATACATCTACGACGCCTGACGCTGATCCCACAGACGGCATCGTCAACAACGGCTCGACTTCCCACGAACCTTCGGTGTTCTCCGACAATCCGACCAACAACAACAACAACAACAATGACGATCCCGTCGATCAAACGTTTGGCTCCGACGACAACTCAAATCCTCCGCCACCACCGCCACCACCACCTCCGCCACCAACCGACAACAACAACGGCGCCACCACCGGCGGCGGTGGAGGCATCAGTCCTCCTCCCACCGATGATGGTGACGACAGCGCCTCCGACGATGACAGTTCGACGGACGACTCCGCTGATGACGGCGCCGCCGATGATGACAGCTCGACAGACGACTCCGCCGACGACGGCTCTACCGATGACTCGTCCTCCGATGACGGCAGTTCTAACGATGACTCCAACGGCGGTGGACAAACCACCGGCAATGGCAACGGCGGCACGACCAATTCAGGCACTCCGGGCACGGGGCCGATCCTTGTGCCAGGCGCCGGGTTCGCAAGTGTCACCCCCTTGCCAGCGACCGTCGGGACCGGCCCGGGCGCCGACGCCAAAGCAATCGCACGCTGGGACGTCGTTCCCTTCCAGACCTTCACCGGACAGTTCACCGTCGGCATCGTCGCGTTCCACATCAACGGCATCGAACGAGTCGAGTTCAGCGCCAACGGCGGCCCGTGGACGCCCGTCTACCAAATGCAATTGAACGGACGCACCAACGTGTGGGAATATTTCGCCACACTTGATGCGGCTGACTTCGCAGACGGCTCCGTCGAAGTGCGCGCCGTGGTCTACCCCAATGTCGGCATGCCTCGCCTCTTGGCTGGACCGTTGACGAACAATGCGGCGACGCCTTTGGGCGAGTATTCGATGTTCCTCAGCGCCAATTCAAACGGCTCACTGACAACCACCCAACGATGGGTCGACGCCGCTCTTGGCAACGATGACATCGGTGATGGAACCGCTCAAAAACCCTTCAAAACTCTTTGGCGCGCCTCCAAATCAATCTATGCTGCCGGAACCGGCTCAAGCCCCGGCGACGGCGCCGTGATCTACTGCAAGAAGGGAATCTACGAGTGGTATCGCCCGGGCGGTTCACAGATGGCGGCGACCAACGATCGCTGGCTTACCGTCCAGCCCGCCGCCGGCGTGCTCGAGTCCGACGTGCTCATCGTCAAGTCACAAGGACCCGCTGGGCAAGGGCTCAACACCAAGCTGGTTCGCCTCAAGGACATCACGCTCACCGGCTCGCCCTTGAGCTTGGCAGTCTCCGTCAACAAAGATCGGTTCCTCTGGATCGACAACAGCACGCTCCGCGACGGCGGCTTGTTCTGGACGCTCGGCTGGTATGACGGCCTCTACGTCACCGACACGTTCGCGACGAACATGACCCAGCACGCAATTTCAGGCGCCGACCTCGCGCGCAACGACATCATCGACAACTTCGGCGGCGATGGATTCAAAGCCGGGCGCCTCGTCGTCAACTCCGAACTGCGAAACCAAGTTGGTCCTGAGAACAGCCTTCACTCTGACATCTGGCAAGAAGCAGTTGGCTACAAAGACAACATCATCGTCTACGGCGTGGTCGCCAAGGTCGGCATGAAAGAGCAAGGCGTCTTCTCTCGCACCGATCAGCACAGCGACATAGCAATCATCAACTGCGAGTTCCGCATGGAAGGCTATCCATCGCAGAGCCAGTGGAAAACGCGCACCCACCACATGCTCGTCATGTACAACACGTTCCTGGGAGAGCCCTTCCAGATCGCGCTGTCAGACAAGTATCCTGATGTGGTCTCCGGGTACCTTGGATCCACCGACGCCAAGTGGAGCAACAATATCTTCCAATGGCTCTCCCTCACCGACGTCAAAGCATTCAGCGGCTCAACAACTCCGGACTACTCCGCGCTCGGTCCCGGCATCGTCCTCGACTCCAATCACTTCCTCAATGTCTGGCCCGCTGACTCGAACAAGGCTGGACAATCCATCGGTCAACCCTTTGGCTCGAACGCCACAGAAGGTCCGTCGGCGCCCGCCGGTGTCGGTGCGTACGGAAATGCGACCCCTCCATGGATCCCGTGATCAACTCACTGCCAATTCGCGCTTCATGATGGACAGACCCTTCTGAACCCCTAATGGTGCGCAAGTGACAACTCAATCGAAATCGCAAGTGCAGACTTGCTTTTTCGGCGCTGCGCCGGACACCGGGAACCTCGGTGTTTCGGCGTTGTGCTATTCGGTCCTCGAAGGGATCGCGGCGCGCCTTCCTGCCGCATCGCAGGTCGTCTTCGATCACGGCGTCGGAGCACGCACCGGCGAGCTGCGCCGTCAAGGCGCAAGCCCGCTGCGATATAGCCGACTGGGAGCCGCCAACACCAAACGGCTCTGGCGCCCCGAAGCACTCCGCCGAATGGACCTGCTCTCCAAACTCGGCCTGACGTTCGACCGCTGTCTGCGCGCCCAGGCATCCGCCAACGCGATCCTCGACATCAGCGGCGGGGACAGTTTCTCCGACATTTACGGCCTAAAACGCTACTACACCGTCGCTACACCCAAGCACATCGCAATCCGCCTTGG
>CAYMQF010000059.1:1667-5196 GCA_964392425.1 uncultured Phycisphaeraceae bacterium | reverse complement strand
GATGACGCAGCCGATCTTGTCTGGAAATCGTGGACCGCCCGTGCTGCGACGAAGCCTCTCCTGCTCGCAGGCCAGCAGCGCGTCGTGGCAACTGCAAGTGAACAGATGGACTCCATTGCAGAAACACTCTCGCCCGGCTCGTGCACACAGCCGACAGCTCGAACAGAATCGGAACAGGCGGCATGAGTCTGCGAAAACAAGTGCTCACCGGCGCCACCGTGCTTGGGTCAACCCAGGCGATCGGTCAGATTCTCGCTTTCGCGCGCAACATCATCATTGCCCGACTGCTGACGCCCGCCGACTTCGGCATCGCGGCGACGTTCTCCATCACCATGTTGTTCATCGACATGATGAGCAACCTCGCTGCCGACAAGCTGATCGTACAGGCGCGCAACGGCGACGACGCCTCCCTCCAGCGAGTCGCGCATCTCATCGGAATGCTCCGAGGCATTCTCTCCGGACTCGTGATTGTCGCAGTCGCAGCGCCGATCGCGCACCTCTTCAACACGCCCGAAGCAATCTGGGCATTCCGCGTTCTTGGACTCGTCCCAGCAATCCGAGGCTTCAGGCATCTCGATGTCCAGCGAGTCCAACGCGAGATGCGCTTTGCGCCCTCCGCAGCGGTCGATGTGATCGGGCAGGTCGTGGCGCTGTC
The DNA here is from genome assembly GCA_964392425.1 of uncultured Phycisphaeraceae bacterium. Classification (GTDB taxonomy): domain Bacteria; phylum Planctomycetota; class Phycisphaerae; order Phycisphaerales; family UBA1924; genus CAYMQF01. The sequence goes on along the minus strand of CAYMQF010000059.1, from coordinate 4,541 downwards.
GCTCGCATGGCCGTTGGCGTCATGGCTCGGGAACTATTCCGCCGTGCTGTGGCTGCTGTTAGCGCAGTCGCTTGCACAAGTGATTGTTTCCCACGTTCTGGCTGAGCGTCCCTTTGCGATGGGCTGGAGCCGGGAACATGCAAGGCAGGTGGTGAAGTTTGGCTGGCCCCTCCTCATCAACGGCGTCCTCATGTACGGCATTTTCCAAGGTGACCAGTTGATCGTCGGCGCCAACTATTCCATGGCGGAGCTGGGCGTCTACGCCGTCGCATTCACACTGACCATCACCCCGACGATGCTGATCGGCCGACTGGGCAGTTCACTGTTCCTCCCCGTTCTTTCCTCTGTGCAGGACAATCCGCGCGAACTGACCCGCCGAGCCTCAATGTGCTTCGTCGCGATGGTGACGATCGCATCGCTCAGTGCGGTGCTGTTCATCGTGGCGGGCGGCTCGATCGTGACGACCCTATACGGCGAAAAATACGCCGCCGCCGGTGCATTCATCGGCTGGCTCGGCGCGATGCAGGCGGTCCGCATCGTCCGCGTCGCCCCGGCGCTCACCGCGATGGCCACCGGCGACACGTCCAACATGATGTACGCCAACCTCACGCGCGTTCTCTCTCTCAGTGCTGCGCTCGTCGCGGCGTCCATGCATGCGAATCTCAGTGTCATTGCGATGGCGAGTTTCTTCGGCGAGTTGGTCGCACTGTCGATCTCCATCGGGCTGCTGCGATATCGCCAGGGGCTTGCGATGGGTGCTTGGGCGCGATCTATATTGACCGGCGCCGGGCTGGTCGTCCTCGCATGGGCGGTGTCCAGTTCAATCGGAGATGGCGAGAATCTCATCCTCACCGGTGCGCTGGCAAGTGCGTTGATCTTCATGGTCTTCGCAGGGATGTACCTCCTACTTCCCGATCTTCGCAAGCTTTCGCACGATCTAACTTCGCCCCTGTGGGATCATCTTCGCAGGCCATCCGTTGCGGAGCGCACTGCGCGATGACAACGACGCCACAAGAACAATCGCACAGTGTTGCTCAGCCCGAACTCAGGCGGAGCGCGCTGTCCCCGCTGTTGTTGAAGCTGTGCCGAGTGAAAAAGATCAGGCAGCGCACGATCGAACTAGCGCTGCGGCTCGAAGGGGGAATGTTCTATTCCGCCACCGCACGAGACGCGCTCGACAAGCTGCATGGCGTGCGCATCGGAGCCTACAGCTACGGCGATTGTTTCGAATCGGGCGCCTTCCCCGCCGGAACAACCATCGGGAGATACGTCTCCATCGCCAAAGGTGTCCGTGTCTTCCTGCGAAACCATCCGATGGAGCGGCTGTCGCTCCACCCGTTCTTTTACAGCGCTCTCTACGGCTTCGTCGAGAAGGACACCATCGACGCTGGAACATTGGACATCGGTCACGACGCCTGGCTCGGCGAGCGCGCCATCATTACGCCCGGCTGTTCTCATATCGGAGTCGGCGCCGTGATCGGTGCGGGCGCTGTGGTCACGCGCGATGTGCCCGAATTTGCCATCGTTGCGGGGAACCCCGCCAAATTCATTCGCTTTCGCTTTGACGAGGCCATGCGCGAGCACATCCTCGCAAGCCGATGGTGGGAGCTGTCGATCGAGCAGTGCGCCCAACACATTGCGTCGATGGTCAAGCCGATTCCCGACGACCCGACGACCCATCCGCTCCTTGGCGCCAAGACTGGAACTGCATCAGCATGCGTCTGAAAGTGTTGTCCATCACGGATGTCGCCGAGCAGCACATGTGTTGTGGTTGCGGCGCCTGCGCCGGGGTCGCGCCTGACGCGATCAAAATGGTCGATGATCTCGATCAGGGAAGACGCCCAATCGTTCAATCGCCCGATGATCCCCGCGCCGTTGACGCATTGAAAGTGTGTCCGGGAATCGCACTCGAGCATGACAAGGATATTGCTTCCAGAGCAGGCATTCTCACTGAATTGCTGCCCGGCTGGGGCCCCATATTGCAGATGTGGGAAGGGCATGCTGGCGACCCTGCGATCCGCTTTGCCGGGTCCAGCGGAGGCGCGTCCAGCGCTCTCGCATTGCACTGCATCGAACATGAATCCATGCATGGAGCAGTGCACACCGCCGCACGCAAGGACATTCCCTATCTCAATGAAACAGTGCTCAGCACGACACGCGATGAGCTGCTCTCTCGCACCGGCTCGCGCTACGCGCCAGCGAGTCCATGCGATGGGTTGGGAATGATCGAATCGGCGCCGGCGCCCTGCGTTTTCATCGGCAAGCCTTGCGATGTCGCAGCGGCGCACAAAGCGCGGAAGCTCAACCCCGCGCTCGATGAAAAGCTCGGCGTCACGATCGCCTTCTTCTGCGCGGGCACGCCCACCACGCAAGGCACGCTCGAAATGCTCTCCCGCATGGGCGTAGACGATCCGGCAACGCTCAAGAGCTTGCGATATCGCGGCAACGGCTGGCCGGGCCTCGCCACTGCGGTCTTCCAATCGCAAGGCGGCAGCGAGCAAACCAGCACGCTCACCTATCAACAGTCGTGGGGCGAAGTGCTCACGAACCACAAGCAATGGCGATGTAAAATGTGCGTCGATCACACCGGCGAGTTTGCCGACATCGCAGTGGGCGATCCCTGGCATCGCGATCCCAAGCCTGATGATGTCGGTTCATCACTCATCCTGGCGCGCACCAAGCGTGGAGTCGACATCGTGCGTCGCGCGATCGAGTCAGGCGCCTTGCACGTTGAACCTGCGGAGCCTTGGCAGTTGCTCGCGTCCCAGCCAGGACTGCTCAAAACGCGAGGCGCCGTCTGGGGCAGGCAACTCGGCTCACGGTTGAGCGGGGCGCTGACGCCGAGCTATCGCCGACTGCCGATGGCGCGATTTT
>CAYMQF010000059.1:0-1567 GCA_964392425.1 uncultured Phycisphaeraceae bacterium | reverse complement strand
CGGTTGAGCGGGGCGCTGACGCCGAGCTATCGCCGACTGCCGATGGCGCGATTTTGGCTGAAAAAGCTGACTATGCGAGAAAAAGCGCAATCAATCGTCGGCACGCTCCACCGCGTGCGCTCCTACAAACTGAACCAACGCAGGCCCGTGATGCCTTGGAAACTCGAAGTAAACGCTGACGAGAAATCGTGCAGCAATGCAGCCGCCCCCTCGACTTCCGCTCCGACTCCTAGCACGACAACACACCAGCAACTTTCCAACTGATGGAAGATTTCAAACAAGTTCTCGACAAGGATTGGTACGGCGTCACCACCGTCAACAGTGTGGGTCTGGCCGTGGTGCTCACGCTCGGCGTGTTGATGCTCTTTGCGCCGCGCCGGTTCTCGGTGCTCCCCGTCGTCTTTATGGTCTGCTTCATCACCCCGGCTCAGCGAATCGTCGTGTCGGGGTTCGATTTTGACTTTCTCCGCATCATGGTGATCTTCGGCTGGACAAGACTGGCGCTGCGAGGAGAATACAAAAGCTTCACCTGGCGCCTGATCGACACCGCGATGCTCGCGCAGATCGTCGTCGGCTCGATCGCATTTGTGATTCTCCACAAAGAGCCCGGCTCCCTCAGCAATCGGCTTGGCTACGCGTTCACCTCGCTTGGCCTCTATTTCCTGTTTCGGTTCCTGATACGCGATCGGCGCGACATCAACGCAATCATCGGCGGCTTCCTCGTTGTCAGCGTCCCCGTCGCCGCTTTCTTCGCAATCGAATATGCATCGGGAAGAAATATGTTTGCCGTGTTCGGCGGCGTCCCACAAATCACCCAAATCCGCGGGGGGCGACTGCGCGTACAGGGCGCCTTTGCGCACCCGATTATCGCGGGAGTTTTCTGGGCGTCCGTTTTGCCTTTGATATTCGCAAAGTTCTGGGACCGAGGGCTGTGGCGAATCTCGGCGCCCATCGGCGTTGCGATGGTCTTGTTCATTATTTTTGCGACTTCTTCGAGCACGCCGGTGATGTCAGTCATCTTTGCCGCGGTCGCGGGAGCGGTGTTCTTCGTTCGGTACCGAATGAGAATGATCCGCTGGGGCATCCTCGGATTGCTGATCACACTCCAGCTCTTTATGAACAACCCTGTCTGGCACCTCCTTGCGCGCGCCACCGTCTTTGACAGCTCCACCGGCTGGTACCGCTACAACCTCATTCAACAAGCCGTCGACCACTTTGGAGATTGGTGGCTCTTCGGCACACTGAGCACCGACAGTTGGGGGCTCTATGACATCACCAACGAGTTCGTTCTTGTCGGCATTCATGGTGGATTCGCAGCAGTGATCTTCCTGACTCTGGTTATCGTGGCGTCCTTCTCCATGGTGGGATCATCATGGAAAAAACTGGGGGCGATGAAAGATCGGCCAGGCGAAATCCTCGCATGGGCGCTGGGCGTGTCTCTCTTTGTGCATCTGTCGAGCTTTATCGCGGTGTCGTACTTCGGCCAGCTGCGACTGGTGTGGTACCTGTTGATCGCGATGATCGCGTCAGGCGCCGTGGTGCAAAACGGTCGAACTGCAGCAGTCAG
>CAYMQF010000058.1:11993-13711 GCA_964392425.1 uncultured Phycisphaeraceae bacterium | reverse complement strand
AACGAAACAAAGCTGTACGACGACGAAGGCGAGTTGCTTCTCCCGTCCGAGCTCGCTGCGGACAAAGTGACGCTCCTTCCCCACGATCCGGGCGTCGACACCGCGGGGCGCATCCGCATCATGTGGGGGCAGGACATGCTCCGCGACATTCTCGAAGGGCGATACCGCGCCGTCATTTGCGGCGTCAACGATCAGGACAACAGTCATGGCATGGTCGCCCAACTCGTCGAACTCACGACAACAAGCCAGTGGACCGCGCGGTCGGTCACCAGCTATGCGAAGATGTTTCAGGAGTCGGTGTCGATTCATGCGGTGATGGACCGCGAGCCGTACATACTCAAGTACGACCTCGACAGCATGTTGATCCTCGCCATTCTGCGTCCCAAGGGGCGCGACCACTTCACGCTCGACGATATTTCCAAAGGCGTCAAAACAATCGAAAAGATGCTCAAGGGCCGGCGCGAACGTCTCCCCGTCGCAAGCGTTTCATTCCTCGGCGCCCGTTCCAATCGGCTCACCGATGGGAAAACTGGAAACGAGCCAAGCTTCGAGTCGGTACTTCGTGTCATGTATGAAGCGGGCTATCGCGGCGATGTCTACCCGTCGCCCTCCATGTGGAGCTATGGGCACGTCGGCGTCTTCCCGAGCTACCCCTTCCCATCGTCGCTGGATCGGATGCGCGCTGGCGGCTTCTAACTGAGGGCCTCGATGAACGGCGAAACTTTCCAGGCGATGGTTCAACGGATGAACGCCATGCCAAGCGTTGTCACAGCGCTGGCGCATTCATTGACTGATGCTGACTCGCGATGGCGCCCCGCGGCCGGCGGATGGTCCATCCTCGAAATCATTAATCACCTCGCGGATGAGGAAGTCGAGGACTTTCGCGCGCGATTGCAGCTCACACTGGAAGATCCCGCACAGGCGTGGCCCGCAATTGATCCCGAAGCCGCTGCGGCGGACCGGGCGTACAACGGGCGCGATTTTGGCGAATCCGTTGAACGGTTTTCGTCGGCGCGCGCTCAGAGCGTGGCGTGGTTGCGGTCGCTGCAAGAGCCGGACTGGTCAGTGTCGCACCAACATGCATCCATCGGGCCGATCAGTGCGGGCGATCTCTTTGCCGCTTGGTGCGATCACGATGCGCTGCACCTTCGGCAAATCGCAAAACGACTGCATCAGCTTGCCCAGCGCGATGCAGCGGGGTTCACCACGTCCTACGCCGGTGAGTGGCCGAGTGGGTAGGAGTCGGGGCAAGCCTCACTCTGTCACACGCCGCGCATCATTATGCTTCTTGCAGACTCTGGCAAGTAGATTAGGGGTCCAAGCCTGATGAAATCACTGAAGACCAAACTTCTCTGGCTCTTGATGGGCGCGCTCGCTGTTTCAGCGGGGACAGCTATGTACGCGCTGGTGATGCCAGGCTCCGGATCGTTTCGGTGGGAGTTGTTCGGGTCGGCAATGAGTCTTGTAGCGTATTCGCTCGGCTGGATGGCATGCGCCAGAGTCGGAGCGCAGCGGTCAATGCGCTGGTTGGCGATCACAGCAGGGGCATTGTTGACTTTGGGTTATGCAGGTGTCCTGACTCTGATCTGGGACGTATGGGGATGGCCAGCTTCGGACATGGCAGCAAAAATCACAGCCACTCCAACCATCATCGGCATCACACTCGTCGCCACGGGGCTGCTTGTCATGGTTAGCACTCGTCAGAGAACGGTTCGATG
>CAYMQF010000058.1:0-11893 GCA_964392425.1 uncultured Phycisphaeraceae bacterium | reverse complement strand
CCCCGGTGCGATCTTCAGCAGGAGTTGCCCTCGGGCGGCTCGGTCTGCAAAGGGTGCGGCCTGGCGATCACGATCGAAGTTGCTGAACCCGTCTGTGCAGAGTGCGGGTATTCCCTTGCCGGGCTCACCGGCGCCGAATGCCCGGAGTGCGGCGTCGAGATTCCTGCTGACGTGCTGCGCCTTGCGGGCCGGACGCGGAAGGCGGAATAACCGACCGCCATACTCCGATATCGTCCCCACTCGGATTGACTCACTGCCTTGGGCGGGTGCGCGAACTATCCAACCCTTACAACCGTTCGTCCTTGATAGGGGTTGACCAGTGCGCGGGCGCAAGGCTCAATAATCTCTCGTTGCGATCCGATTCATGGGGATCGGGTGCGACCACGCTGTGCGCCTCAAGGGGAAGGAACGCACAGTGATGACCAAAAAGCAGGGATTGACAGTCCGGCGCACCCAAAGGCAGGAGATCGCTATGTCGTGCGATCTCTCGATCGCTCCTGCGCATGCGATGCACGTCAGTCTGACTGCCAAGGCAGCGTCCGCCAATTCGACAGTGGAAGCGACCGTGGTTGACGCCAGTGACGGCGGGCTGGGCGTGATGAGTCCGGTGTATTTCCCAAAGGGCGCCTTGGTGCAACTGTCGTTCAAGAATCACATGAATAGCAGAGATATGGCGGTGGAGTCTGTGTTTCGCGTACAGCGCATTTTGATGACGGATCGCCGGCCCGGGTATCTGCTTGGGCTCGCGTATGCTGACATCGATGGCGAATCTTCTCGCCAGATGGCGCACGTTGTCGCTTCTCTTGACGGAGAGAGCGATGCTTGATTCAGGCGATTTTGTGGTTAGCGATCTGCTCGAACGGGGACGGATCCTCGACTCAGACATCGATCGCGCCAAGCTCCGCGCTGCTGAGGCGGGAGAGAGCATCATCCAGTCGCTGCTTGCCCTGAGCGTGGTCGATTCGCACGAGTTGGCGATCGCGCGCGCTGCAATCTGCGAAGTTCCCTTCCTCGATCTGGATCATTACGAAATCGATATTCAGAATGCGGCTCTGTTGCCTCGCGCTGTTGCTGAAAAAAACGATGTGTTCCCTGTCTTTTCGATTGATGGCGTGGTCACGCTGGGCATGGTCGATCCGCTGAATCTGCGCGCGGTGGACGCTGTTCGTCAGGCGATCAAAGCAGAGATCGTGACGACGCTGTGCGATGAGGAGCCTTTGCGAGGACTTATCTCCCGAGCCTACAGCATGGCGTCAACAGACCAGGACACCGCAAAGAAAGAATCAGACGGGCGTGACTTGACCACCGGCGAAGAGCCAATTGTCGCGGCGGTCAATCAGATTCTTCAGCGGGCCGCTGACGAAGGTGCGAGCGATATTCATATCAATCCCGATGAGCACGAGCTTCGGATTCGCTATCGCGTTGACGGCGTGCTCCAGACTCGGCAGGGCCCGGGGATCTCCGCGCACAGCGGCATCGTTCAACGGCTCAAGGTGATGGCCAATCTCGATCTCACCCAGACGCGCCGGGCGCAAGATGGCAAGTTCCGGTTCCAGCATTCTTCGGGGCCAATCGATGTGCGCGTGAGCGTTATCCCAACGGTGTGCGGCGAGAATGTCGTGCTTCGACTTCTCAGGCAAGGCGCTTCGCTCAAAGGGTTTGCAGATCTGGGAATGTCCACAGACCTCATCGAGTCGTTCGAGAGTGTGCTTGCGATGCCTCACGGGATGATCCTTGTCACCGGTCCGACGGGCTCGGGCAAGACGACCACGTTGTACACCGCGCTTGCGAAGGTCAATACGCCAGAGCGCAATCTGATGACGATCGAAGACCCCGTCGAGATTCGCCTTCCGATGGTTCGCCAGACGCAGGCAAACCCCGAACTCGGATTGAGCTTCGCCAACGCGCTGCGATCCATACTCAGGCAGGATCCCGATGTGATTCTCGTCGGTGAAATCCGCGATGAGGAGACCGCACAGATCGCCATGCAGGCATCTTTGACGGGGCACATGGTGCTCTCGACGTTGCACACCAACGACGCGGTGGGCGCCTTGGCGAGGTTGCGCGACTTTGGATTGCCTCCCTTTGCGATCAATTCGTCTCTCTTGTGCGTGTTGGCGCAGCGTCTGATCCGCCGATTGTGTGATTCATGCGCCAAGCCCGACGAGCCCGACGAGGCGACTCGCCGAGCCTTTGGAATCAGTGACGAAGACGCAACGGGCTTTTTCAAAGGGGCCGGTTGTTCCAAGTGTCTCAACACGGGCTATCGCGGAAGAGTCGGCGTCTACGAGTTGTTCCGAATGACACATGCGGTGCAGGGGGCGATCGAGACGGGCGCCTCGACGCGCGACATCCACGAAATCACCAAGCGGGAAGGGTTTCGCCTGATGTGCGACGACGGGCTCGATAAAGCAAGGATGGGGCTCACCACTCTCGACGAGCTTTGGAAAGTGAGAACCATTTTCGAGGACGACTCCGCTGTACATAGACCGACCCAACCGATGAGGATCAGCGCATGAGCGCCACGACATTCACATATCGTGCGATTGACGTGTCAGGCAGTCGAAAACGCGGGTCGATTCAGGCAAAGAACAAGCAGGACGCCTATCGCAAGTTGACCGCATCGGGCTTGACGTTGACGAAGCTCTGCGCAGCGGGTGTACGCGGTAAAGCAAGAGGGGGCGTGCGCGTCTCCGCGCAGGAGATTTCACACTTCACCTTCCAGCTTGCGGTGCTTATGGAGGCGCGAATCCCGATCTCCGACGGGCTCTTGAGCATCGCCGAGCAAGAGAACAACCGATCCTTCGCCAAGATGTTGATTGAAATAGCAGGCGATATCCAGGCAGGATCATCGATCACCGGGGCGATGAAGCCACACGCTCGAGTCTTCGGCGATGTGTACATCGAGACGATGCATGCTGCGGAGCAGTCGGGAAACATGATCTCGGTTCTCGAAACGCTCGCAGAAATGCTTGAAAAAGAGTCGGCGACCACCAAAAAGCTGCAAGGGGCATTGACCTATCCGATCGTGGTGTTGGTGGCTCTCTTCATTGCGTCGACGTTTCTCATCACGTTTGTAGTGCCGAAGTTTGCCGAGATGTTTGCGCAGCGTGGCGTCGATCTTCCGGTCTTGACCCGGGCGCTGCAGAGCGTAGGGCTTTCGGTTCAGAACTATTGGTGGGCGTATCTGCTGGCGATCGCTGGCGCCGTGCTTGGATTGCGACGTATGTGGAGCTCCCCTCGTGGCCGAATGATTCTCGATCGAACCTTGCACCGGATCGCCTTCGTCAAGCTTGCGCTGGTTGGGATCGCGCTGAGTCGTTTTTCACGGGTGTTTGGTTTGTGCCTGAGCTCCGGGCTTGGGCTGCTGGAAAGTCTGGAGATGGCGGGGAACGCTTCGGGCCGACCGATGCTCAAAGATGATACGAAATTGCTGATGGACAAAGTTCGTAATGGTGAGCGTCTTTCGGATGCGTTAGTTGAATGCAACTATATACCTCCGTTTTGTAAACGCATGCTTATTGCGGGCGAAGCATCCGCAGAACTAACGAGGATGTGTGGCGTTATTTCCCGTCATTACGACCGAGAAGTCGATCATCTCACCAAAAATATTGCGACGATCATTGAGCCCGTGCTCATTGCGTCGATGACGGTAGTCGTGCTCATTATCGCGTTGGCGATTTTCATGCCCATGTGGGATATGGCCAGTCTGATTGGATGACTTGGTGGGGCATACATCTGAATGTGATTCACGGCGTCGTTGCTGTGGAGTTGTGGTTGAATGAGGAGTTGATGATGAATACAACAAAGCAGGTTCGAGGTCGTCGAGCATTTACGCTCATCGAGTTGGTTGCGGTCATGGTCGTTCTCGCGGTGTTGTCCGGCGTGGCGATCCCGAAGTATTTCAATTATGCGGATCGCGCCAATACGTCCGCTCTGCAGGGAGTTCTGGGCGGCGTGCGCACCGGTATTGCAAACTTTTATTCAGATACGTCGATCACGGGAACTGCTGTGTATCCGACCTTTACGCAGTTGACCACGTTGGGGACAGTCATGCAGGAAGCATTGCCGAATAATCCCTACAACAAGCTGAACACCGTTGCGAACATTACGATTCTAGCCAGCGCCACCAACCGCGTGGTCGCCAACCCAACCACGATCGGGTGGAACTATTACGTCGACAACACCGCCACTCCGCCGGTCGCGTACTTCTGGGCCAACGACGCATCCGACACCACCGTTCTTGATTCTGCAGGCGCCCATATTCACGCAAATGCTCTGTGACCCGGATTCTTTGAAGGAGTGAGCGTGCTCCACAATCGACGGACTCAACCGCACGCATCGGCAGGCTTCACACTCGTGGAGCTTGTCGCTGTTTTGACACTCATCGGAATTCTATCCGTGTCGGTGATTCCAGCGATCGAAGTCATCGGCAAAGCCCATCAGGCAGGAATGACGCAGGAGATTCGGCGTCAGTTGGCGCTCGTTCGCGACCGTGCCGTCGCGACGGGTGAGCCGAGCGCGTTGAACTTTGATTTGTCCCAGCAAACGCTCTCGATGATTCGACTTGTATCAGGGCAGACGGTCGCGACTCCCATGCCGGACGTCACCGGACAACTGGTCTCGCCGTTCAATCTGGCCAGCGCCTTCCCCGGCGCTTCCGTAGATGCCTTCATCAACGGCGACGGAGCCTCGGGTAGTAGTGCAATCTGGTTTGATGCGAACGGAGTTCCTCAGGTATATCTGGGAGGTGGTGTATTTTCAGCCTGCACCCAAAACGCAATCGTCGCGGCCAGCGGTGGATACACCATCATGGTGTTCCAGCAAACCGGCGGCATTCAATGAGCATCAAACGTCATACACAGCGCGGATTCACGCTTGTCGAAGCGATTGCCGCGATGGTCATTCTGGCTATCGCCACGCCTACTTCTTTGGTGATGCTGACCGACGCGGCTCGCGCTCGTGCGATCTCTGCCCAAATCACGCGTGTGTTGTGGCTTGCAAACGGCATCATGGAGATGGCCGACGCTGATGCAGTCAGTGGAGTGCCGGTGATCAAATACAAAGATATGAACAAGCCAGCGTACATGCCCAATCTGCGAGCCCGTGTGGATGCAGCCTTCGGAACGTATTACGCGCAGTATGGCTTGGCGTACAGCGTCCTCATCGAGCCTGTCGATGTAACAGCCCAGGTGAGTGGATATGTCGCGGTGGTCAATCCGGCGCAGACTGATCCCAAGTTCAAGCAAATCACCGTGGATGTGAGCTGGACAGACTCGTATGGAAAGGCCCGCACTCTCACGGTGCGTTCTGTGGTGAGGAAGTGATGACTCAACACCGCCCAGTCAATCGTATTTCTTCAGAGCGTGGATTCACGGCGCCCGAGCTGATCGCGGTGATTTTGATCATGGGAACTCTCGCTGCGGTCATCATGCCGATGATGCTCCAAGCCTCCAGTTCCTATACGATTTCTTCACAACAGCGAAGCGCCGTAGTTGGGTTGAATTATGCGCTCGAAAAAACGGGAAGGTTGTTCCGCGAATTATCTCCAGCAGTCAACGGCACGACAAACATCACCACGGCGCAGCCGAGCCAGGTTGTCTTTGGCAATGGATCCGGTGTGCAGTTGATCGGGACTACCTTGTGGTGCACCGCAGCAGGGCAGACGGCGCAGCCATTGGCGCAAAACATATCTCAGTTCACGATCAGCTATCTTCAAAAGGATGGCGTCACGAGTTCGAGCGCCCTTCCCAGCGCGACTCAGCGGGTGACCATTGTAATAGCGTCGGCCGGTGTCGAACTCCGCACCGCAATATTTATGAGCAACTCAGTTGTTGCTTCTGATGACGACGAAGATGATCACGATGACGATGTTCATTGATGAACGGATGAATCAGATGTCGGAGCGCAACAATGATGAAGCATAACCCAACTCAATCTCGTCGAGCGGGCATCTTGGTGGCTGTGATGATTCTGCTTGCGTGGGTGAATCTTGCCGTGATCTCGGCGGTGACTTCATCGGGGAACGATTCACAAGCGTCGGTGTGGCAGGTGCAGTCATTGAATGCGATTTGGGCTGCTGAGAGCGGGATTCGCATCGCCCTTCGTGTGCAGGAAAAAGACAACCTCAACCCTGCGACGGGAACGATCACGCTTCCCAATGGCGTGGTTGTCACGATCATCACTCCCTTTGCAGCAGGGCCAACGGCGCCACCCGGCGAGTTGAAGGTCAGCGCGAGTGTCGGGCAGGCGACGCGTGTGGCAACACTTACTCTCACTGCGCAGCCCGATGATTGACGCTCTTGGACTGTCCGCATAACTCCAGGCTGTGGGTGAAGAGTGGTCGAAGTGTCCGTGTTTGAGCCGGGCGTCCAAAGTTCGCGGCGCCGAGTTCCGATAGGTGGGTGTGGACTCTGCTGCGTTTGAAGAAGGGGCAAGGCTCAAAGTGCGCAAGAACGTGTACATCAAAATCACGCCGACCCGGATTGAGCTTTCGTTGCGCTCTTCAGGCGGCGGAGATATCTTGTCTCAGACGCTCTCCCACGAAATATGGGAGCAAGCGTGGTCGGCCCAACTCCAGCCGTTGGATGAAATGCTGCAATCGCTCATCGCCAAGGCGGGAGCGGAAGGAGCGCACGCAAGCGTCGTCTATGAAAGTCCCAGCTCGGTTGTCGAAGTTCAGAGCAACTCTGCTGTTGGCAAAGGCGCTCTCTTGGCAGCGACTCTCTCTGTTCGGGATGCTTCATCATTCAATCTGGAAACAGACCCCAGCGCCTTTGTGCAAATCGCCCGGGATGAAACCGGTGAGCCAAAACGAACACACATCTTGTGCGCAATGGATTCGGCCAACAGCACACGCATGGTCATAGAGCTTGTAGAGCGCTGTGGGTTGCACGTTGAATCCCTGACGCCTGCTTTAGCGCTGACGCTTCGTGAATCGGTCCATGCGGTTCAGGAGATGCAGACGACTGAGCCGACGGCGGTGCTGTGGTACGGCGATCATCACGCAGCGTTTGCGGTCGCTTCAGCGGGATGCGTGCATTATGTGCGTGCGATTGATCTGGGGGTCGAGCGCCTGATGGAGGCGATGACCAGCCCCATCATCCGAGCGGGATCGTGCTACGACAGCGATGTCACACTCACGATCGAGGAGGCTCGTGACATCTTTCATCGTATGGGTGTTCCCGAGTACGAACAGATCATCGATGAAGCGCGGGGGCTGCATGGGTCGGATCTGCTGCCGTTGATTCAGCCGGTGCTTCAACGCCTGGTTATTGAGATCAAGCAGTCGATTCGGTTCGGCGTCCCCGAGTCGAAACGTGATCACATTCAACTTGTGCTGATGGGGCCGGGCGCCTCGATTCCGGGATTGGCCCAGGTGATCTCCGACGAAGCAGAGCTCGGTCTCATTGATTCGAAGAGAGTTGGGCGTGAGATCAGCTGGACGCCGATGGACGACCTTGACGCCTCGGCGAAGCTCGCCAGTCAGATCAATCTCCTACCTCCCTCAGCGGTTGCGAAGCGCATCACGCGCCGGGTGAGCAAGGGGATGATGGCTGGGATCGCAGCGGGTCTGATGCTCCTTGCTGTTGATGCTGGATGGACCCTTTGGGCTGCCCGTGCTCTCGATGCCCGGATCAGTGCGCTGGATCCGATTGCGCAGCGTGTTGGGCAGCGTCAGAAAGAATACGACGATGCTGCTGGCGAGTTGATCCTCGCGGAGCAGACGATCGGGAACATCACTCAACAACTGACCGTACAGGCCAATTGGTCAGCCTGGCTCGCAGAGATGGCAAGGCTCACACCTCCTGAGATTCGACTGACCCGGCTGTCAGGCTCCTACCAAAAGAACAAGCCCAGCGCTGAAGTGGCCGGCATTGTCAACGTCGCTTCCGCAGAGCAAACGAGGGATCTCATCACCGATTATCTCGAATCCCTCCGTTCGTGCCCATTGGTCGAATCGGTTGAACTTGGAGCGGTCGAGCGGAATGGCGTGAACACCGAAGCGACACATGGTTTTCGAATCGCGATCCATCTCGTTGCGGTCCCTGCAGCGTGCAGCTTCATGGAGGATGGATCGTGAGCGGGCATTCGTCGCGTGAGTTGTTCTCGATTGGTTTGATCGCCATTGCGTTGATCGCAGGGTTTGTGGTGCTGGTCAATGGGTCATGCGATCATGCATACGCTCTGAAGACTGCCCAGCTTGAAGAGTTGTCTGAGAAGTTGCGCAATGAGCCCGACGCAGGGTCGTTGGCCACGCTGCGCCAGCGCGCCGTCACGGTGCTGTCCCAAGTGGATGTGAACTCGAGCATCAGCAACGAAACCACCTTGTACGATCGGTTGATGGAGTTGGGGGAGATGACCGGCGTGCGCATCGACCGTGTCGATCCGGTCAAGACGGGCGGCGCCAGCAGCAAAGATGGTGAGATTCAATCGTTTGGCGCCAACATTGTGGCGGTGGGAACCTACGAAGCGATCGCACGTTTTATCAATGCAATCGAAACACACATCAGCTATTCAACCGTCATTCGTTTTGACCTTTCTCTTGTTTCTTCACAGGGAGACGGGTTGGTCCGTGGCAATGTAGAAACTCACCACCTCCGTCTGGACGAGGAAACGCTCGAGCAGGTCGCATCGGTTAGTACGGAGGTGGAGTGATGGCGTCGCCGGGAAGTTCTGTTCGATATGCGGGCTTGGCCGCGGTCGCCGCTCCGGTGCTGGCCGCGATGGTCATCCGGTGGGCGGTGGGGAGCCAGCCGCTCGAAGTCGCAGCCGCTTCTTCGATTCAGATGGAGGCGCCTCCCTCCGTGACGATGTCGACACCTCCATTGACAGAACAGCAGCAGGCGGCAAAGAAATTCGCGCTCCAAGCGCTCGAGCAATCGTTCGGCTCTTCACCGATGAATCAGCCGACGGTGATTCCGGTGGTGATCGAGCAGACGCCTGACGTGGAGCTGGTGCCCAAGCCGGTTGCGCAACAGGCAGCACTGCCGACCTTTGACGTCACATCGATTCTTGTCAGCACCCGACACCAGCTCGCAACCATCAACGGGAAGCTCTATCGAATCGGCGACGAGATTGTGCCCGGTTGGCGATTGGAGTCGATCGACGCAGTCCGAAGCGTGGTGATGATTGCTCCCGAAATCGGCTCCAGTATCGAAGCTGCCGTCCGCCGAACGGGGCGCTAAGGCGCGTTGTTATCGCCACCCCACCTTTCGAGTGTGGCGCACCAACTTGATTTACATCATGTCGACTTCGGTTATTCGCCCATTGCGTCGATCTTGATATATGAGCAGAGCGCTCATCTGAGAGATCCGCGATGTTTCAAAGCCAAATGTGCACCACGCTTCATCTCAACGACGTCCAGGTCGCGGAGATGTTTGAGACGCTCGATCAGATGTCCCAGGCGGATGATCTTCGTGATGCGGGGAACGACAAAGAACGTCGCGATGACGATATTCGCATGCCCTTTTTGCATCGCGACATCGGGCTGCTTGCTGAGCACCCTGGGGGGGGGCAGGTTGAATACCTCGTGTTTACACGCAATCTCACTCCCAATGGAGCGGCGATCATTCACGGCGGATACCTCCACCGGGGAACGCGGTGCAAAATTATGCTCCCGACGATCTGGGGCGGAGAAGAGCCAACACGAGGCGTGGTGCTCTGGACCCGGCACATCACCGGCATGATCCACGAAGTCGCAATGCGGTTTGAAAAACCAATCGAGCTGTGGCGCTTCATCGAGAGTGATGAATCCAGCGCGCACTCCATCGCGCAGAGTTTCGATGTCGAATCGCTCATTGGCGACGTGCTGTTGCTGGACAATCTTGATGTGGAATGCAAAATCTGTGCGTATCATTTGGCGTCAACCCAGCTCAATCTCGTCGCCGCCACCACATTGGATGCAGCGTTGTCCGAGTTAGAGCTCAAATCATTTGACGCGATCCTGTGCGATTTGAACCTCGGCGAGATGAAAGGCGAGGACGCGATCAAGGCGCTTCGCAAGGCGCCCTATCTCGGCCCGATCATTGTGCTGACCGGCGAGTCGAACCCCGCTCGGATGAGGTCCGCCAGGGAAGCGGGCGCTGACGCCATCGTCAAGAAGCCATACGATCCGCACAACCTCCTTGCGGTCCTCGCTGAGTGCATGTCCATGGGAGGCGATGGGGTCGGCAGCGGTCCGGTGTACAGCAAGCTCGAACATGACGCCGATGCAGAGCCATTGCTCGATAACTATTTCGAATTCGTCGATACGACCATGCACACACTCAGGCAGGCTGTCTCAGACGATGATCTCGTCACTGCCCGGGACTGCAGTCAGGACATCCGCGAGACGGGGGGGGGCTACGGTTTTCCGACGCTCACCGAAGCTGCGGACTCTGTGGTTATCGCGCTGGATTCCTCAGGCTCGGTCGCGGAGTCGCTCCAGGACGTCCAGAAGCTCGAGACAGCGGTCAAGCTCATGCGGCGGGGCAAACCCGCTGCGTAAGGCATGAACTGTCTATCCGATGACCGTTGTCCGGCTCGTTGACCGGCTCAACACTGTCCATATTGCCCTTTCTACGCCGATGAAGTCGCGAGCCTGATGAGTTTCTATAATCCATCATTGTTCTGAAGCCATCAGCTCTGAAGTCATCACCGGCGCCTGACGCAATGAAGAGGGTCACTCCCAAATCGACGATTGCTCTGACGACCCTGTCGGCGGTGGCGATCAGTGTGACAGGCGGGTGCGGGCTCGACCTGGCCGGCGGGAGTGATCTCACTCAGGAAAGCGTGCTGAGTGTCTTTTCCACTTCGGATCCAGCACAGGCGGCGCGCTGGGCGGCGGACCCGTACGACCCGGACAAACGCCAGCGAGGCATGCTCCTCCTTGCCAACGCGCCGTGGGGTGGCGAGCCGGTCTACCTGAATTTTTACTCCACCGCTCTTGAAGATGAGGATGCGCGCGTTCGCGCGGTCGCCTGTCTTGCGTTTAGTTTGCATGGCACGCCTGACAATGTGCCCGCCATCCTCGAAAAGTTGTCCGACCCCGAAGTCGTCGTTCGGCGTGCTGCAGCGCTCGCTCTGCAACGGGTGCACAATCCTCTTGCGATTGACCCGCTCCTCAAGGCGTCCAGCCCGCGCAATGAGGAAGACACCGAGACTCGCGCTGCCGCTGCGACCGCTCTTGGGCAATACCCCGATCCGCAGGTTATTCAGGGGCTGATCGGGAGCTTGCGGGATCGGCGATTGTTGGTCAATAAAGCCTCTCTGGACTCCCTGATCGTTCTGACCGGTCAGGACTTTGGCTACGACGTGGGCGCCTGGCTTCAGTGGACCGGCCAAACGGACGATCTTTTTGCAGGGCGCGGTTCGTTCGTCTACCCCGTATATCACCGTGACACCAAAGTGTGGGAATACTTTATTCCGTGGATGCGTCCGCCCAACGAGATCGCTTCGACGCCAGCCGGGAGCAGGCAGGCGGACACCACTCCTCCCGGGGAGGCTGGCTAAACGCGCGCCTCACTCCCGCTGGTGAAACAACAGTTGAATCTTCCGATGTTGTGATGAATGCTTCGCCAGGCGCTGTGGTCGTGCGCCCATCGCTCGTCGGATTGGACTGGTTCGATGCCGTCGGCGCCGCCCGGATGGACTTCGATCGTCCTTTCGTCCCCGGACGCGAGTTCGTCGGCATTGTCAAAGAAACTGCCAAGCAGGACAGCGCTTTGCTCGGTCAACGCGTCGTCGCCTTTCCCGATGTGGTGTGCGGCCAATGCGAAATGTGCCGATCAGGCTTGAGCACACACTGCCGACAGCGCCGACTCCTTGGAACGCCCCGCTGCGATGGTTGCCTGGGCGAACGATTCTCAGTTCCATCGGCCAACCTCTGTCCGATCTCGCAATCGCTCGATGA
>CAYMQF010000057.1:5017-14229 GCA_964392425.1 uncultured Phycisphaeraceae bacterium | reverse complement strand
CAAAGCTCAAGGTCGAGATTGCACAGATCGATCTGGAGAAGTGGGAAAAAGGCGATGTCGTCAAACGTCGGCTTCTGTTGTCAACCGACCTTGAAAGAGCAAAGCTGGATTCCAAACGCCTGTCTGAAAAGCTCAAACGCTCCAAGGATCTGTACGCACGCAGCTTTCTGAGTAAGGATGATCTCCAGCGAGATGAAATCGATGCGCTTGGCGCTCTCGCCAAGTTCCAGCGAGCTCAGAAGGATGCAGAAGTCTACGAGACGTACGATCATGTGCGCGATCTCAAGAAGAAATCCTCGGACCTTGAGGAGGCCAAAGCAGAGCTGGAGCGCACCGCCAAGCTCAGCGAGAGTCGGCTTGCCAGCAGGGCGGCAGATCTCAATAATCGCAAACGGCAACTCTCCATCCGTGAAGATCGGCTCGCCAAACTCCAGGAGCAGCTTGACGCATGCACGCTCGTCGCCCCGACCGACGGGCTCGTCGTCTTTGGCACCAGTATCGGCAACGGTCGTTTCAGTATGGGCAACAACGATGGAGTCCTCCAGATCGGGCGGACGGTCAGGCCTAACGAGCTCCTTATCGTTCTTCCAGACACCACGAGCATGGTGGCGTCGGTGCGCGTCCATGAGAGCGTTGCTGGGCGGATCCATCCGGGGCAGCCTGTGACCGTTCGTGTCGACGCCATTCGCGATGCAGTTTTTCCTGGAACCGTCAAGAGTGTGGGCGTGCTCGCTGAAAACGGTGGCTGGCGCGATCCCAATCTTCGGGAGTACACCGTCAAGGTGGCTTTGGACGGCGGAAACCCAGACCAAAAACTCAAACCCTCCATGCGCGCTGACTCCGAGATCATTCTCGCTGACGTCGAAGATGTGATCGCAGCCCCGGTGCAGGCGATCTTTTATGACGGGCCGATCAGCTACGTCTATACCAAGCAGGGGAGCCGATTCGCCAGGACACCCGTCCGCACCGCGCGTCGTTCTTCAACGATGGCTGAAATCACCGCTGGGCTCGAAGTCGGCCAGACGGTCTTGCTCCGAGAGCCGGCGCCGGGCGAGGTGATCGCCGGTGACTTCGATCCCGCAGCGCTCGCAGCAGTCATGCCAGACAAGGGATCCAAGGGATCATCCCGCAGCAATCGCATGGCCGGCGCCAGAGGGCACAAAAAGCCTGCTGCGGAGTCCACGTTGAATGTCGCTGATGTTCGGTCGAATTCCAAAATGCCTGAGTCCGTTCGAGAAAAGACCAAGGACATGAGCGATGCAGACGTCAAAAAGATGAAACGTCAACGTCAAAGCTCAGACCGCTCGACGGGGGCCTCCAGCACAACCCAATCGACTTCCAAGCGAAGCCGAACCACCGGCTGACCAGCCTGCTCTACGCAGCGGTGGACTCTTCGCTCATCCCAATGTCGTAGTTGTCGTACAGCACGTGGGAGCCTTCCGCGAACGCGATCGCGAGATCCGTCGATTCGTTCAGGTCGATTGTTTCACCCGTCGACATCTCTGCGTCATCACTTTCGAGCCCTTTGACGATTCGCACCTCGGGTCGGCAAGGCGCTTTCGCTGACCACGCTGTCACCACCGCTTTGTCGCCCGTATTGAGCGTGACCACCGACCCGATCGGATAGGGAGGGGTGACGTCGCACAACGCGCGCAGCACTTCCGGATCGAGCTTGCGCGCATGGGCGTACTGCTGGACGAGGCGCAATGTGCGAACTCGAGTGCGCACTGGGCTGTCGCTTCCCTGGTGGCGTATCCAGTCGTACAAATCCGCTGCAGCGATGATTCGCGGGAAGATATGGATTGCTTCTCCCGCGAGCCCTCGCATTTCGTAATATTCGTCTTCACGTTCGGGGAATCCCAGGCCGTCAAAACGCTGGTGATGATGGAGCACTGCTGTCGACGCGGTCGGGTCGACTTTTCCATGGACCATCCGGTAGCCATCCAGAACATGCTGTCGCCACTCGGGGTCGGTGTCGTCACCGGTTTCGTGATGGCGTTTGATCACATCGGAGTCGATATTCGTCAAACCAATGTCGTGGAGGATGGCGCCGACTCCGAGGTTCACGATGTTCTCCGCGTCACGCGGGCGAAGCTTGGTCCGTTGTTTGATGAGATAGCCGCCCAGACGAAGCCCCATGAGCAGGCTCAGCAAGCACACACTGCTGGCATGGCGGAGCATCGGTCGGTGCGAGCCGATCAACTCGCTCAGAAAGAGCGCCGCATTGGGGCTTTCATAAATCTTGTCCAGAAAATTGGTGATCGAGCCTTTCAGTTCGCTGTATTCAGCGTCAGGCCTTTGTTCTTCTGCGACCTTGTCGAAGATATCGCCCAACTTCCGCGTCAACTCGCGCTGAGATTGGTCCAGTTTGGGGCTCGCCTTCTCGCGCAGAAACTCCAGCCCCGGCCAGGCGATCCATATCTCCTGAACGCCTTGCTCCTGAAGCCGATCGATCGCGCGCGAGCTGAGCTCGACGCCCGATCGCAACAGCACGCGAGTCAGGATATGCGGATGATGCACAGGCAGAGCCAATGACATGCCGTTGCGAGCGGTATCGATAGGAACTCGTAGCATGCACTGACCATCGGGTCTCCTCTCTGGGAGATTCACCGGTTCCGGGCTCTATCGGGCGTATGGGTTCGATCTACTCCTCTTCCGGAAGCTGGGCAAGCGGTGATCGGAGCCTGATCTCAATGGTGGGCGGGCTGGCGCCTTTCGTCCAAACGGGGCCGAACCAGCTCAGCGGGTCAACAAGAGAAGGATGGAGGACCGTGCTCCCTACGCGCTGCTCAGGGCCGACCCAGCGCGCCGTGCCAATAAGATCAGGTGGCAGGGCCGTGTCCGGCGGGTGCTGGAGAGAGTTGTACCAGTTCGATGGGGCGTCTACGACAGATGGAAGCTCAGCAGAAAAAACGTGCTCCGGCCCGTCAATTGGGATGATCCGAATAACCAGACTGTTGTAGATGGCGACGTCGAGCGTCACAGATCCATCTTTGCCGGTGAACCCAGTGACAGGCTCGGGCGGCTTGGGATTGATCGTATGCGTGTTGCTGATCGTCACCTTCGCCCCAACCACAGGCTCATGCGAAGTCCGCTCGCGCACATCCACACGCAACGGCGCATATTCATACGCGCAGCCTACAAAACCCCCAAAGCCGAGAACAACAACACTCAATGCGATTCGCACGAACCCAATATGTCCCAAACGATGGTTCAGCATGTTATTCACCCAGTGTTTTCTTTCGGCGCAGCACATGATGATAGTGCTGGGCGAAGCGGTGGGCTTCATCGCGGATCGCCTGGCATAGTTTGAGGCCGAGATTCTCCCGCCCCAGCCGGATCGGCGCCGACCTTTCCTGCACATAGATCAGCTCTTCCTTCTTCGCCAGCGAAATCACCATGGGCGGCTTGAGGTTGACAATCGCAAACGCTTCGAGGGCGGCGTGCAACTGCCCCAGCCCACCATCGATTAGAATCACATCGGGGTACAGCTCCTGCCCCGCGCCCGCTTCGCGATACCGACGCGACACAACCTCACGAATCGCCATGTAGTCATCGTTGTCCACCGTCTTGATCCGATACCTTCGGTACTCGCTCTTGAGCGGCTTGCCGTCGATGAAGCAAACTTTGGACCCGACCGTCTCGCCGCCTTGCAGGTGCGCGATGTCGATCGCCTCGATGCAGCGGATCGGCTCCTCAAGGCCGAGCGTTCGCTGCAGGCTTCGGGCGCCTCGCTTGGGATCAACATAAAACGACTCCGTCTCAGGCTGCCAATGATCCTTTCGGCTGGCGCGCTCGTCGAGCTTCTCCACCGCGCGGATCTGATCGCGCAACGTCGCCGCCCGTTCGTATTCCAGTTTCTCCGATGCAACCTCCATCTCCGCTCGCATCTCGCGCAGCATCACGCTCCGCTTGGAAGTGAGAAAACGAACGAAGCGGTCGATGTCTTCGCGGTACGCCTGCTTGGTAATTTTCGCTCCGCAAGGCGCCGAGCATTGCCCGATCGCATGGAGCAGGCATGGGCGAAAGAATCGAAGTTTTTCATCGTCAGCGAGAATGTCCAGTGTGCACGTCCGGAACTTGAAGACCTTTTGCAGGAGCTGCACCGCGTCGCGCAAAGCGCCGGGGCTGGTGAAAGGGCCGAGCACTCTGGCGCCTCGATAGCGATCCTCCGTTGGCGAGCGCGTCACGAAAACACCTGGAAAATCGTCGCGCATCGTCACCACAAGATAGGGGTACGTCCGGTCGTCCTTCAGGCCCGCATTGAAATGCGGGTGTGTGTCCTTGATGAGCCGAGCTTCGGTGAGCAGGGCCTCCCATTCGCTGGCGCAGCCGAGCGTGTCGAAGTCGTGCACGAGATCGAGCATCGGTTGCTTGCGAGGGCCGAGGTCGACGCTGGGTATGAAATAACTTGACACGCGGTCGCGCAGCCGAAGTGCCTTGCCGATGTACAGCACGATCCCCTTGTGATCCTGCATCAGGTACACGCCCGGCGTGCGAGGCAGCGCCCGCGCCTTGGCATGCAAACGCGACAAACGCTCCTCGTGCGACTCGCTCCCCCACGCGGGAGGTGGGTCATCGAGCCGGCGCTCGCGATCCTGAATGGCTCCGTCGTCAGACATCAACGAATCATAGTGCGTTGATGGAAGAAGCCTGCCTTCCGTGATTACAGAGACAATCCGACCCGCGGGCGATCATTATTTGAGTTGATGCTTGTCCTGCGAACGGCGTTCAACGTTCCAGTTCTCAAACGCCCGACGGTTATTCTTTACGAACTTGATGAGCTGGCTCGTCGAAATCCCCAGTTGGTCCGCAGCGGGTTTCGGCTCCCAGTCAGCAGTTGCAATCGCGTCCAATGCTTCAGCGAGCAGCAGGGGGAAGTCCCGATGTTTGTCGCTGCAGACGATCAGGCTGCCTCTTGTGCGCGATTGCCACAGTTCGGACGGCGGCGCTGGAGACTCTGACGGTTGGGACCGGATTTGCGCCGCGAGATTCAGCCGAAGTCTTTTGAGCGCGACACGTTTGTTTTCGATTTGGCTCCGCCGTTCGCTTGCCTGCCCCGAGACACCGGTCGGCGTGTGCGTGATGATGACAGCGGTTTCGACTTTATTGCGGTGTTGACCGCCTGGGCCGGACGACCTGCCGCGCGTCAGATCGCATTGTTTGAGCAGTTCCTCATCGGCCAGGTAGACAGGATGTTTGGTGATGTGTGTCATAATCGGCGTGGCGCGGTGGGCGCCGCCTGGAGTACGAGGTCGTCTCGATGGCCCGCAGCAAACTGCACGCTCCCGAGGCCGGCGATCATGGCTGCGTTGTCCATGCAATACCGCATCTTCGGCAGGCGTAGCTCAAGATCAAACGAGTCGGCAAGGGCAGGCAGCGAGGCGCGCAAATGGGAGTTGGCGCTGACACCACCGCCGACGAGTAGAGATTGATAGGCAGCGCAGTCATGCGCCACTGCCGATTCCGTTTGCTCCAGCGATCGTGTCAGCTTGACCAGCAGCGCGTTGATCGCGGCTTTTTGGAAACTCGCTGCGATGTCCGCCTTGGCTGGTTCTGTGAGATCGGTATGGTCGCGCTCAAAGACGGTGCGCCCATTTTCGCGGACGGGGATTCCTTTGATGGTGTAGAGCACTGCGGTTTTCACGCCGCTGAAAGAGAAATCCAGCGAGTCCGGCTTGAGCAGGCTGACCGGGAACGAATGCGCCGATGCGTCTCCCTGCGCAGCGAGCCCGTCGAGTTTGGCGCCACCGGGGTAGGGCAGGCCGAGCATCGCAGCGACCTTGTCGTACGCTTCGCCGACCGCATCGTCGATGGTCGTGCCGAGCTGCTGCATGTCCATCCATGAGTTGAGATGGTAAATCGCGGTGTGCCCGCCACTGACGACCAGGCCGAGTGCAGGGAATCGGGGTTCATCTTGATCGAGCGCGCCCGCGTAAAGATGCGCGCGAACATGATCGACGCCGACGAGCGGTTTTCCAAGCGACCATGCGAGCGCCTTGGCTGCGGAGACGCCGACGAGCAGTGAGCCGATGAGCCCGGGATGGCTCGTGACGGCGATCGCGTCGAGATCGTCAAGGTTCAGTTCAGCTTCGCCCATCGCTCGGCGGATCACCGGGACGATGCGCTGCACATGTTCGCGCGAAGCGATCTCGGGGACAACGCCGCCATATTCAGCGTGCAGATCGTCCTGCGAAGCGATGACGTTTGCGAGCACTTCTCGCCCATCGCGCACCACCGCTGCCGCGGTTTCGTCGCAACTGGATTCGATGCCGAGCGTCAACATGGATGGTTTCGCTGTGTAAGACAAGCGTAGAGTCGTTGCAAGCCAATGTGCTTTTCACCCGGACCTTCGCATCGTTCAGATCCGGCGTCCAGATTCGGCGTCAGTCCACCGATTTCCCTCTATCTAACCAATGCTTGGTGTTCTGAGAAGAAGTGAATCATTGATCTTCGTTTGGCGGTGTTTCGCTCTTTTCAGGCGGCGCGATGGGTGCGTCGATGAGCCAACGCTCCAGACCGGCGCCGGTGATGGAGAGCGTCGAAACGAGCTTGCCGTCGGCATCGTAGAGCTCGATTTTGCCGCCGGTGAGATCAACGCCATCGGGGACGAGCGCGTCCGGCTCGGGGAGTTGGTCTTCCGGAGCGACGCTCGCCAGTGCTGCGATCCGCTTGGTGACGCGCTCCATATCGCGCAGCAAACGCTCCTTCGTCTTTTCCATCCGGCGAAGCTCAGCGAGTTCCACACTTGTTGACACGTCTTCATCGCTGATCGGCGTCCACTCATCGGTCGCGAGTTTGCCGACGAGCGCTTTCACTGCGCCAGCAAGTTGATTGTCATGGAGGTCATCGATGATCCACTGTGTTGAATCGCCGGGCGTGATCGTTTCAGCTCCCACCGGCCTGATGATCGCGCTGTCCCGCTGGGCGGTGAGCATGTCGAGATATTCCGCATCGGACATCGCCACGAAAAAACCGGGCGACGGATCGACTCCCCAGTCGGTGGAGTCGTTGTCGCGATGGATTTTTTTCCCGGACGGGCCGTAGTAATGTTGTTCGGTGATTTTGAGTTGACCGGCGCCTGAGGGCAGAGCGATAAGGTTCTGCGACACCCCCTTGCCAAAGGTACGCGTGCCGAGCACGATCGCCCTGCCGTTGTCACGCAAGGCGCCGCTGAGCATCTCGCTCGCTGATGCGCTCTGGCGATTGACCAGAACAACGATCGGAAAATGCTCGCGCGTCCCTTCTTTGCTCGCATAGATCGGCTGCTCAGGCATCGCGCGACCCTTGGAAGTGATAATCAGCCCCGACTCAAGAAACATGTCTGCGATCTGTGTCGCAGCGACGACAAGCCCGCCGGGATTGAAGCGCAGATCGAGGACAAACCCCTTCATGCCGGCCGCCTCCATAGCGTCGAGCGCTTTAGAGATTTCTTCCGGGCTGGACATATTGAACTGCGACAGTCGGGCGTAGCCGATCTTGTCGGTCGGATCGATCATGTAGTCCCACTGTTCGCCTAGGCGCCTCCACCCGGCGACGGTGCGCGTCACGATTTGTTTGCGCGTGATGGGAAAGTCGATCTCTTCGCCGCTCCGCCGAATGGTGACGATGACCTCTGTGCCCGGCTCGCCGGTGAGCCAGTCGATGGATTCGTTGAGCGAGTGCCCTTCGGTCGGCTTGCCATCGACGGCGACGACTATGTCACCCGCCATGATCCCCGCATGGAAAGCGGGGGAATCGTCCAACGGCGTGACAATGGTCATTTCGCCATCGACCATGTTCACCGCGGCGCCGATGCCGACGTACCGCCCGCGGAGTTGCTTGTCGAAAGCCGGGATCACCGCAGCGGGGATGTACTGCGTGTACGGATCGTTGAGAGCTTCGATCATCCCGTTGATGGCGCCCGTCTGCATTGCTGCAAGGTCGGGCTCGTCGACGTAGCGGTCGGCGATGATCCGCTCCACATCAACCAACGGCTCGAACCATGTGTAGGGATTGGTCGGTGCGGGGGCGGTCGCGATCAGGCTGATGGCGCCAGCCGCCAGAACTCCCGCAATACTCAGCAATAGTGCAGTGCGTCGAAACATGGTTATTGGGTCTCCTGAAAACATCTTCAACGGATTTGGATCGAGTGAATCCTACGCTGATCGAGCGGTCAGCGTTCATCATCGGATTTGGGCCAAGGCGCCCGGCTCCTCATTGCCTACCATCGTGAGGACAGGAGGCTTCGCATCACGCCGGTCAGGCTGTGATTTTTCCTATGGCTATCAGCAAAGAACGAACATCTCTGAAAGTCAGCCGAGAGCGGGCGATCCTCGCAGCGGTGCGTCTGCCCAAGAGCCGATTCGATCCGGACGATCCGATGGGAGAGCTGCGCGCTTTGGCGGAGACGGCGGGCGCGACCGTGGTCGGCGAGATCGTCCAGCAGCGCGACAAACCCGTCGCCGGGACGTACATGGGCAAAGGGAAGATCGAAGAACTGCACGCGTTGTGCGAGACGACGAATGCGACGCTGGTTCTCTTCGATCACGATCTGTCCCCCTCGCAGATCGGCGCCATCGAAGAGCGCGTCGAGCGCAAGGTCGTCGATCGCTCTGAACTAATCCTCGACATCTTTGCCAGCCGGGCAACGACGAGCGAAGCGAAGCTGCAAGTCGAACTGGCGCAGCTCGAATACACCTATCCTCGGCTGCGCGCCATGTGGGACCACCTCGAACGCATCGTCGGCGTGGGAGGCGTCGTCGGCATCGGCGCCCGCGGGCCGGGCGAACAGCAACTCGAAATCGATCGGCGAATCGTTCAGCAACGGCGAACGCGACTCAAACGCGAACTCGCTGACATCCAAGCTCGAAAAGCCCGGCAGGTGCGCAAACGCAAGCAGGAGCACTTCATGGTCGGGCTCGTCGGCTACACCAACGCGGGCAAGTCAACCTTGTTCAACGCGCTCACCGAGGGAGGCGCCTACGCGGATGACCGTGTTTTTGCGACGCTCATGACGCGCACCCGTCAGTGGGACGCGGGCGGCGGCGAGTCGGTCATGCTGTCCGACACCGTTGGGTTTGTGCGCGACTTGCCTCACCATCTTGTTGCGTCATTCAAGGCAACGCTCGAAGAAACGACGCACGCTGATATTCTGCTGATCGTGCTGGACGTCGCTGACTCTGCAGCAGAGCTTCACTATCAGACGGTCACCGAAACGCTCGACGCAATCT
>CAYMQF010000057.1:2187-4917 GCA_964392425.1 uncultured Phycisphaeraceae bacterium | reverse complement strand
GACTCTGCAGCAGAGCTTCACTATCAGACGGTCACCGAAACGCTCGACGCAATCTTTGCGGAAACAGAGAAAGTCGAGGCGAAAGCTGGGCGAGAGTGGTCGCCTCCCGTGCGGGCGCTCGTGCTCAACAAGGCGGATCTGCTGCGCGACAATACTGAGCTTCTTGTCTGGCAAAAACGCGAGCCCGGCGCGATCCCGGTGTGTGCGGCGGCGCCTGACTGCGATCTATCCAAGCAGGGGTTCGAGCAACTGGTTCAACTGGTTCGCAAAGCCTCGGTGGGCGAGGTGCGAGAGATGACGCTTTCGATCCCACTCAGCGATGCGAAGACGATTCATACATTGGAAAATCGCGCCGAGGTGCTCGATCGAGAATATGAAGATGGCGCCGTCCGTCTGCGCGTCAAACTTGGCGCCCGGCAACTCGACCAGATCCGGTCAGCGGGGGCGAAGATCACGATCATTGATCCTGCGACTGCTGAACAGAGCTGACCGCAGTTCGCCGCGGGGCATCAAACCTGTGTATCCTGCGGCCTATGCGAATCAGTATTGTCTGGCTAAATCGTTCTCTCGCGGGCGCCGACCGGTCGGCGACGGAGGTCTCTGCAGCGCTTGAAAAAGCGGGGTTTCCGATCGAGGATTGGGTCGACCTGCCCAATGGGGATGTCGTTCTCGATGTCGAAATCACCAGCAACCGCGGCGACTGCCTGTCGCACGTCGGCCTGGCGCGGGAAGTCGCCGCAGCGAGCGGGGGGGAACTCAAGCTCCCAGAGATTCCCTTTGATCCTGCGATCGGGCCGGGCTCGAAGACTCGTGCGGAATCGGTCATCAGTGTTGAGAATCAGGCGACTGAAGTTTGCCCGCGATTTACCGCGCGGGTGATTCGAGGCGTGCGTGTCGGCCCGAGCCCCGCATGGATGGTCGAAGCGCTCGAAGCGATTGGCCAGCGCTCGATCAACAACATCGTCGATGTGTCCAACTATGTGCTGTTCGAGTTGGGCCAGCCGACGCATACGTTTGATCTGAACACGCTTGCCGGGCAGAAGATCGTCGTTCGTTTTGCGCAGGACAAAGAAAAGCTGGTCGCGCTGGATGGCCGGGAGCACACGCTTGCTGCTCGCGATCTTGTCGTTGCTGACGCTGAGCGAGCCGTCTCATTGGCGGGCGTCATCGGCGGCGAAGAGACAGCTGTCACCGAAAAAACGACCGATGTCTTGCTTGAAACTGCAACGTGGGACCCGGTCACCATTCGCACTTCAGCACGCAGGCTGCGCATCACGACCGATGCGGGCCATCGCTTTGAGCGCATTGTTGATCCGCACACGATTGATTATGCCGGGGCTCGATGCGCTGCATTGATTCTTGAAGTGGCGGGCGGGGAGTTGCTTGAAGGCGCTGTTGACTCGGGCCGACCCCTCAAAGACAAAACATCGATCAGTTTTCGCCCGAGCCGATGCGAAAGAATACTGGGTGTGAATATCCCCGCTCCAGCGATAGTCGAGCATCTCCACGCTCTTGAAGTGGAAACGGATTCCGCTGTGGACAGCGACACGATCCAGTGCCAGACGCCTTGGCATCGCCCTGATCTGCTGCGCGAAATTGATCTGATCGAAGAAGTCGCGCGCATCAATGGGCTCGACCAGATTCCGATCAACGAAAAAATGAACGTCGAGGTTCAATCGATGCAGCTTGATGAGCGCGCCATGCAAGAGCTGGCCTCGGTGCTGACCGGGCTGGGGCTTTTCGAGACGGTCACGTTTAGTTTCGTCAAGCTCAGCGACGCAGCTTTGTTCATGCCGACCGGCCTTGAAGTGATGAAGGTCGATGAAGAACGGCGCAGCGGTGAGCCTGCCCTTCGGCCCAGCGTCATCCCGAGTCTGCTTCGCTGCCGCAAGGTCAATCAAGACGCCGGCGCGAACATATCCGGCGGCGTTCGCCTCTACGAAACCGCATCCGTCTTTGCCCAGACCGAAGATGGAAAGACCGTTGAAAATCGCAACCTCGCGCTGCTGATCGACGCGCCCGACGCGCAGCAGGGTTGGTGTGATCTGCGAGGCGTCATCGAAGCGTGCGCCCATGCAATGGGCAGTTCGACCGCGAAAGTGACGGTCGAGCCGGCGCCTCCCGTTTTCAAAGCGTGCCGACCCGACGCCCATGCGCGCGTCTTCATCAATGGCAAGCCAGCCGGGTACATGGCGCTCCTGACGGATGAAACTTTGGCGAGCTTCGATCTCAAAGCGCCCGTTGCGGTGGCGGAGATCAACTTGTCGGCGTTGACCGAGATGTATCCACCTGCGTCAAGCGTTGAGCCGCTACCTGCTTTTCCTGCGATCGAGCGCGATCTCAGTGTGCTCGTTGAGGAAAGCGTTCGGTGGGGCGACATCGAAAACGCGGTGCGCGAGATCACGCCTCCCCGGCTGGAGCGGGTGGACTTCGCCGGTGTCTATCGCGGCAAGCAGGTCGGCGCCGGCCGAAAATCCGTCACGCTTCGGCTGCGATTCCGCGATCCCCAGCGCACACTTCGCCACGAAGAGGTGGACCCGGAGATCGACCGCGTGGTGTCGGTGCTGAAGGATAAGTTCGCAGCGACACTGCGCACCTGAGTACGCCTGCGTGAAATAAAAAAATATTCGGTTGTGTATCGCGCGGGGGTCAGCGTTGGTCAGCGATCATCTGGTCGATGCGCGCAAGCCGTCTCTGATGGAGTTCACGATCAGGCTCGATTGCAACAAG
>CAYMQF010000057.1:0-2087 GCA_964392425.1 uncultured Phycisphaeraceae bacterium | reverse complement strand
GCGCGAGCGTACCTCTCAAGAATCGGCACGAGGTCCGTGGTGGGTTCACCCTTGTTCGCTGCGAGTTGGAAGCCGATCTTGAGCTCCAGCGCATCGGGATGATCGCCGAGCGTTGTGAGCCAGCCGTCCACCATGATTTCCGTCGGTTTGACGAGTTCGGGTTCAAACTCCGCGCCGAGGCCGGCGCCGGCTGCGGTGAACGCAGCGCGAAGAGCGAAAGACGCGAGCGCATCGTTGACTCGTTGTCGCGCAGCCTCGTCTTGCAGTGTTTCCTTGAAGAGAAGCTGACGTATCGTCGGCTCGGGGAGCATCCCCCACGATTGCGCCTGTTTGCGCGCCCAGATGGTGAAGTCACTGACGAACTCATCTCGGCTGATGCCGAAAACGCTCGCCATCGCTTGTTGTTCGTGGACTCCCTGCGCGTAGAGGTCCATGAGATCGAGCGGCGCATCGGGGCCGAACCGCTTGACGATGTATTGGTACATCCAGTGGCCTTGCGCGTACGCCTGCGATCGGTCAGTCGCTTTTTTCGGCCTGACAAAGGCGATATTGATCTCGTTCATGTCGAAGAGGGCGTCGTGGGTCAAGGCGCCGACCAGCAGTTTGCATGTTTGATAGTCGCGCGGCCCGCCTTCCAGATACACCGCAGCAGCTTCGGTGAACCAGTGCGGGATGCGGTTGTGTGTGCGCGACAGTGTGACGGTGTGGACGTATTCATGGCGAAGCACGCGCACCCAGTCGTACGTTCCGGTGTGGTTGACGCCGATCTTGGGAGCCTCCATCGCGATGACCGGCCCGGTGGATGCAGCGATGGTGTGAATCGCCGGCATTCCTGTGATCCGCACGGCAAACCAACGGTGATTGGGCATGAGTTCGATCATGGTCTTGCGACTCGGCTCGTGCTTGATCGCGCCGGCGACGATGGTGTGATTGCGCTCCAGTGGCTTGAGCATTTCATCAGCCATTACTTTGTCGATGCCGGGCTTGTAGCGGACAATGAAATGGGCGCTTTCAACGGTCTCATACGTCAGCAGTTCTTCGATGAGAGACAAACTGTTGACCGCGCGCGTTTGGAAGGGGTCAAGCTCGACGACCCGGCGGAGCGCATCAAATGCCTGTTGATCGCGTCCGGCTTGCAACTCCAGCAATCCAAGCTCGATGAGTGGCGGGGGCCAGTTGGGCGCCAACTCTGACGCTCGCGAGAGGTACGCTGACGACTGTGAATATTGCCGAGCTTCCGAGAGCGCGCGCCCGACTTCGTAGAGAGCCAACGGCGAGCCGGGCGAAAGATCGGCGAACGACTTGATCAGTTTGTCCGCGCCGGTGAAGTCATATCGAACTGCTTGTGCTGCAGCCCGCAGCGCCAGCGCAAGCCTCATGGATGGATATTGCGCCAGGATGGGATCGAGCGCTTCGACGGCGCCGTCCGGATCGCTGACGCGCAGTTGCGCACGGGCGCGGAGCAAGCCCGCCCATGGCGATCCAAGTTCAGTGGAGTCGGGAAAGTCGCGCGCCAGCGCATCGAGCTTGTCGGCGATATTTCCAACGACATCCATGTTGAAACTGTCGACCGCGATCCGCCCGAGCAGCCTCCACGCAGCACTGCAGCGAGGGTTGAGCGTGAGTGTCTGCATGAGCGCTTCGCGCGCATCGGAGCTGTTGTTCTTGTCGTAAAGGAGTTGTGCCTCGGTGAGGTGGGCGCGCCAACTGAGCCGATCGAGTTCGTCGCGGGCTTTGGCCAGCAGCGTCATCATCTGCTGATAGTCATCGGCGGGCTCGCCTCGCAGGCGGGCGCGAATCATCATCGCGCGGACACCCTCGACAAGATCGTCGGCGCTCGTGAGTTTATTGGTGAGCAGATCCGCAACAACGGGGTCGATCGCAGCGTCCGCTTCGTCGAGCTTGCCAAGTTGTTCGAGAGCTTCAGCACGGAGACGCCGGGATCGCACACTGCGCGTGCCTGCCAGAGCTGCGATGGCGTTTTCGAGATCGCCTCGCATGAGCATCGCACCTGCACGGTCTTCGGCGGGGACACTTTCATCATCGAAGACGGGGTCATCCCAGATGCCCAGCGTGAGTGCTGCACG
>CAYMQF010000056.1:0-14572 GCA_964392425.1 uncultured Phycisphaeraceae bacterium | reverse complement strand
GCGGATTCGTCCAGCTTGTCAGCGGTGCGCTCGAGCGAACTGGCTGCGGAGGCGAGCGCTTCGTCAGGGTCCACTGTGCCCGATGCGAGTTGTTCTTCGAGTTTTTCGAGAATTTCAAGATCAGCAGGCGTGCCGAGATCAGCGATCGAAATGTCTTTGGGCGCGACAGCCTCCCGCGCGTCAGCGATGTCTTCTTTGGCTTCTTCGCGCAGCGCAGTTTGTTTAGCGTCCTGCGCCTGTGCAGCACTTCGATGCGCAAGGTCCAGCGCGGGGAGAAAGATCGCGGAGGCAACAGCGAAGGCGCCGACTATCGGCCAGGCAATCCACGAACGACCAAACTCGATCGGCGTTGCGTCACTCACGCGCACCTTGTTCGCGATGCGCTGCGCATCTTCGATCGCAAGAACGGTGAACGGTTCGTCGGGGGATTCTTGCTCCAGTGCGATTGCTGATCCGAGCCGATCGCGCAGTTGCAGCACCCGGTCCACTTCGACCGCAGCGGCGAGCAGGCTCTCCCGGCGCCAGATCGCAGCGAACAACGCACCAAGCAACGCAAGGCCGGCCAGCGCGCCAGCCATGACCCAGACATTCAGGTTCAGTGAAAACAAACGATCAGCAACGATCAACGCCAGCGTGATCGCAGCAGCAATCGCCATCGCGGCGCCCAGAGCACGAATAAATCGGGCCAGCATTCGACGCTGAAGCGCCTTTCGAGCTGTCGCATGGACGGCGTTCATCATCCAATACTACGCATGAAACTGGACCTCGTTCCACCCACCGGCGCCACCATCTCTGGGCAAGCGGTATAATCGCTCGCACTCTCTCACCCCAAACCCCCAACAGGAGATATTGAGATGACCACCGAAACCACCTGCTGTGCTGCAGAGATCATTCTTCCCGGCGCCAAAATGACGCTCGGGCTCGTCGAGGCGATGAACGCGGACATCCCCGCTGACAAGTTTGCCCGCATGCCGGACGGCGTGGACACCAATCACCCAGCATGGGCGATGGGGCACCTTTCCATCTACTTCGACATGGTGCTCGAACTCATGGGCCGACCCGAACTTGCCAAGCCCAACGATGCGTACATGGAGTTGTTCAAGAATGGGTCGCAGTGCAAGGACGATCCCAATGGAACGATTTACCCGAGCAAAGATGAAATCATGTCCTACTTCGTCGAGCGGATGAACACGACGATGGACGCGATCGCAGCAGCGGATGGCTCCGTACTTTCTGCAGCGAACGAAACGATGATGGGCGAGCGATTCCCCACAGTCGGCGCGGCGGCGAACTTCATGCTCGGGCATCATGTGATGATGCACGTCGGACAGATCAGCGCGTGGCGTCGAACGATGGGCCTCGGCCCGTGTTCGATGGGCTGAATCTCAGGTCGGAAATCTTATTGTAAAAAAACGGGCGATCGCTCACGCTGCAGTGGGCGGCCAATCGTCCGGATCAGGCAGGCGAAAGGCATCGTCAAGGTGATCCTTGACGGTGTCGAGCCGCCGCTGCACTTCATCGAGTGTGTGTTCGATGTCGTGAGCCAGACGGAGGGCGCGGTCAGCAGCGTCCTCGTTGGTGGGGTCCGCTGCATCGAGCGGGCCAAACATTGGGAACGGGATCGGCCCAGCGTTGTCGGGCGAATCGTTCTTGTCACAGCCGCGGAGTCTGAAGTGGCTCATGGCGCCTCCTCCGTTGTGGCTCGCGTCAAAACACAAGACGCGATGCAACAAGAAAAGTCGGCTCGCACCGGGCAAAACACGAACGGAATCACTGCATCAAGGACATTTGCGATCCGGATGATCGGCGCAAAGTGAATCGAAAAGGGCCGAAAAGTCGGTGATCATTCAATGTGCGTCCGATCAAGTTGCGTTCGATGAAATAACAGTCAGCCGAGGAGATTGGTTCTCGGCTCCGTCCCCGCAAGTGTTCGGCTGATGTTGCCGCGATGTTTCCAGACAACGGCGATCGCCAGCACGGTGGTCAGAGCGACGGCGGGCCAGACGGGTTGGAGCTGCGCGAGCAAACCATCGTTCGACTGGCCGGCCATCATTGCAAAGAGAGCGATCGAAAATGGCAGGCTGACCGCTGCGGCGCACGAGCTGACGCCGACGTAGTGCGTGAGTCGAACGCAAACGAGCCAGATCACCAGCGCGCCAAGTGCTGCGACTGAAGCGACGGGCCACATTGCTGCGAGCGCGCCAAACCCCGTTGCGACGCCTTTGCCTCCTTTGAAGCGGAGCCAGACGGGGAACATGTGTCCGAGGATGGCTGCTGCAGCGATGGCCGACCACCATGCGGTGTGCGCGGGCGATGGCGCGCGATCGCCGAGCGTTTCCATGATGAACCCAGCGATGAGCATCGGCAGCGCGCCTTTGCTTACATCGAGCGCGAAGCAGACCGCGCCGACACGTTTGCCCATCGCCCGACCGGCGTTGGTGGCGCCGATATTTCCCGAGCCGACCTTGCGGATGTCGACTCCTTTGGCCAAGCCGACGAGCAAGCCGAAGGGGATCGAGCCGGAGAAATACGCCAGCACGATAAAGCCGATCCAGAGCATGAGATCATGGGTCATCGCGGCGCTCCCGGTCGGCGTCCGATGCTGGCGCATGCGATTGCTCCA
This sequence comes from uncultured Phycisphaeraceae bacterium, assembly GCA_964392425.1. Classification (GTDB taxonomy): domain Bacteria; phylum Planctomycetota; class Phycisphaerae; order Phycisphaerales; family UBA1924; genus CAYMQF01. Next base: position 11,949 of record CAYMQF010000056.1, on the reverse strand, counting down.
GCAGCGCCAAATGTTTCGTCAGCGATGCAGATGCAGCGATCCCCGCGGCTCCCCACCCGCGCCAACCATCCCGCCACGCCTGACGAAGAACCATTTGCTTGAGCCAGGCGCCTCCCGGCGAAGTGAGCAATGACAGGACCGATTCGCTTCGCCCCTGCTTTGCAAAATCTTCTGCCGCGAGTTTCGCATAGGCGACCTGCCTTGCGAGGAGATCAGGGATATTCGTGATCGTGTCGTGGCGGAGTTCGCCTTGCAGCTTGGCGATGCGCTGAGCTGAGTGTGCGGGATTGATATTGAGAGATTCATGCACGCGGTCATCGGACCATCGCGCAGCGCCGGTGCGGACGAGGCGAAGTTTCCATTCAGGGCGCCAAGCATGACGGAGCAGTTTGCCAGCCCAGAAAATCGCGCGGTCGAGTTGATACCCCACGACATTGGGATCGTCTTGCGTGAGCGCAGAACGGATCGAATCTGCAAGGGCAGGCTCGACGGATTCATCGCTGTCGAGAAAGAGCGTCCAAGGTTCGCTGCAGTGCCCCATCGCGAGGTTTTTCTGCGGGCCAAAGCCGAGCCAGTCCTGATGGATGATGTCGGCTCCCGCCTCTTTGAGCAGGTCGAGCGTGCGGTCCGTGGAGCCTGAATCGACCGCGACGATCTGCCTGGCGAGGGGCCGGACGCTGGCGAGTGTTCGCCCGATCGTCTGCTCGTTGTCGCGACAGATGATCGCAACGGAGAGTGGAGCAGGTTCAGCGGCTGCGGGCATGTGATGATCGTCGCGACTGCACAGGGTGTGTCAACATGAGAGTAGGCGGGGCTGATACGATCCACACTGTGCAGGCTGTCTCGCAGAATCCGACTACGCCTCCCGTCGCGCCGGATTCGCTGCGATTGGTCAAGCCGCGCCCGGGGGCTGAGCGGTGCGCTCGAGCGGAGAAGTTGCTCGACGCGCTCCAACGGGGGGAGTGGGTTGGCGATGGCCGATATGCAAAGATCGCAGGCGAAGATTTCGTATATCTGGGCGAGCTCGAAGTTGATGGAGAGCACGTCGCCGTCGCGCTCAAGCAGATTGTCGCGCCCAAAGGGTTGGCTGGAGTGATCGACGCGATCCGATCCAATCGGCGTTCGGTTCGGCAGTGGGTCGGTGCTGAGCGACTCGCTGCGCTCGATGTTCCCACCGCTCTGCCCATCCTTCTTGCGTCAGGTTCGAGAGGAGGCGCCCGCTGCGATTGGCTGCTCCTCGAACAACTCACCGGCGACACACTGCTCGATCATCTGCACAAGAACGATCTGTCTTTCAAAGAGGAACGCAACGCAGCACAGCAGGTCGGCTCGCTCGTCGCGCGGATCGACAGCTTCGGCTGGTTCAACCGTGACTGCAAACTTTCGAACCTGATCCGTCAGCCTGACGGGATCATCGCGGTGATCGACACGGTGGGCATCCAGCGCAGGCCCGGCAAGCGCGAACGCATGCTCAGCGCAATGCTCGCTGAAGCGGTCGGCCATGGCGTCCTTCCCCGACGCACACTGTTGATGCGATGTCTAATAAACGCTGTCGAAGATCCCCGCGACGCATGGCGCACGCTGAGCCAACTCGCAGCGAGCAAGACCGCGACCTGGCAGCAATGCGTGCTGCACGAAAAACCCGCTAGAACCGGGCAAAAATAAAACTACCGAATGTGTGAGTCCCGGTGATTGTGAGATTGAATGTGAGATTGAATTGCGACGGCCCCGCGAGAGTACGAATCCTGCATAAGCCGTCGACACCCCGTTTCTCATCAACGTGTCAGGCGCGGCGAAAACGAATCTTCGACGGGGTCGGGCAGTTCCACCACGAGGCCCATGTGATCGCTGCCGGGGACCGGAAAGGTGCGGACTGACGCTGGGCGATCCGTCCCATCGGCCAAATGTGCTGGCGCGAGAGCATGGTCCAGTGCGATCGGCGCCCACGCGCCTCCGAGCGGCCAGGTTCCTCGCCAGCGCGGGGTCTGGAGATCAAGCTTGCGCCAGTCGCCTGCCGCGGACTGGAGCGCAGCCCAGGCGGGCTCGAACGTCGCGGTGTTGAAGTCGCCAACCGCGATAGCGCGTTCGTCCCGGGAGATGGACGCGAGCCGATTGCCGAGAGCCGCGAGTTGCAATCGGCGTTTGCCGAGCCTCCACGGGAGATAGGGCGCGATCGCGTGGACCATCAATAGCAACACGCCGGAGACTCGGCATTCGATCCATCCCAAGCCGCTCTCCCTCACATCTTCCACCTCGATCAGCCCGTTGGCGTGCACGGAGACAGGCATGCCCCGCCTGCGAGTGAGCCCGCGGGCGCGAAGCGGAGGCAGAAAGCGCTCGATATGCCGATCAAAGCCGGGGGTCGATTCGATCAACACCGTGACATCGCCCGCCTGATCGGCCACCGCCTCAATCGCGCGGGACCTCGTCACGTTGAGGCAAAAAACATTTGCTGAAACAATCCGCATGTGCGTTCACTCCGAGAATTCGTGGCGTATTCTACCCAACGCCCCATAGGGGGGTTCGGTTCAGTCGGCGTGAGAACCGCCCCGAAAGATCATTGAACGGCCAAATCGGTGCTTCGATCCAGACGTGAACCAAGTCAACGCGATTCCAGCAGGGTTTCCCACAACAACTAATAATCGGCCAACAATCGGCGCGCCACACCATCAACAACGGCGCCTCCATCTGGTGGGTCGTTTCCCGGAGGATTCTGATCCTGTGGCGAAGAAGCCGCCCGCAGGTCTTGGTTGCCGCTACACGCGCATGGCTCATCGCAATGCTCGCTGAAGCGGTCGGCCATGGCGTTCTTCCCCGGCGCACACTGTTGATGCGATGTTTGAAAAACGCCGTCGAAGCTCCTCGTGACGCATGGCGCACGCTGAGCCAGCTCGATGCGAGCAAGACCGCGACCTGGCAGCAATGCGTGCTGCACGAACATCCAACTTTGCCAGGACCATAAAAAAACCACCGGAAGTGTGAGTCCCGGTGGTGGTGGAATCATGTTGCGAAGGATCATTGAAAGTGAGAATCAGCCCCAGTTGCCCAGCATAATGGCAAGGTCGGACGCATCGACTGTTCCATCGCCGTTGAGATCAGCATCGCACGGCGACCCGGCCAGGCACGGTCCCCATTGGCCAAGCAGAGTCGCAAGGTCTCCAGCGTCGACGATGCCGTCACCGTTGAGGTCCGCAGGGTTGGGCGGGGCGGGAGTGATTCCGATGGCGGCCGACCCAGCCGTCTGCCCGGGCGCTTGGAATCCCTGCGTAATCAAGCCAATGTCAGGCTGGGAATCGAAGTAGTACGCGGGTGTTTCGCCGTTGGCCAACCCAAACCCAATCGTTTGAATGAAGAGTGAGTTCGTTGGATCGAAGGTGGGATTGAGAATCGGCGCATAGAGCGTGGGGCCCGGCGCGTTGGCGTCGTAAATCAGGACGGGGGTGTTGCCGGTGAGCCATTGTTCCCAGCCACTGGGGTTGCCGATGGGGCCGGTCAGTGGTGAGTCAGATGATTTGGTGTCAGCCAGATCGTTGGGATCGTCGAAGTACAGGTTCACATAATTGGGATCACTGATGAACAATCCGATTCCGTTGATCTGATCAAAGAACTCAAGCCGGTAGGTTCCGCCGGCGAGTCGCCCAGCATGAACCACATCACCGGCGAAGGGTGAGGCGGGGTTGAATGTCAGGCCGGTGTCGCTGACGAACTCGACCTGCTCTTCCCCAATCGTGAGCGTCTGCGTCAATGGGTCGTAAGAGCACAGCGCGGTGGGAAATGTTCTCATGCCCGGGCGATTCGGGAACGGTGGGGTGTATGTGGGTGGTGGGTCGGGCAGCGGGCATCCGGTAAATATGTTGGTTTGTGTCCAGGTTCCAACACCAGCGGCTGCGTTGAATGCAGTGAGCGCCGAGGTGACATCAGCGGGGGCGGGGGTCGAAGCGACCGGCCCGATCTTCGTGACGGTGAAGACTCCCGCCGGGCTCTTGGTGATGGTAAACCCCCACTTGATGCAGGCGAGCACGCCGAATGATCCATTTTGATTTTGGCCCGTGGCGGACAACCCCGTGTTGTTGTCACAGCTCAGACACAGCCAAGCTTCGAACGTGAAGGGGTTGCCAACGGTGGCTCGTGTCAGCAGGCCTTGCGGCGAATCACTGAAGTCGAACGTGTTGCCGTTGCGGTTGGTCATGTCGTCGGCGCCACACCCACCTCCTCCGCGGTTGAAGTAGAAGGGGACGAAGTCCTCCGTGCTGGCGCCTCCACCCCAGTTGATATTTTGTGCGGGGAACGCGTCGACGAAGACCGAGTTGCCCATTGCTGGGCCGAACGTGCTGTCGCTGACTTTGATGATCTGGAACCAGTTGTAGTTGTCACACCAGCAGTTGAGGTCGCGCTCTTTTGCATTGGTGAGTTTGAACCCTCCCTTCGCCGTGACGGAGCCAAGCCCACCCGTGATTGATCCGTCGGAAACAGTCACGGAGAGTGTTCCGATTTTGACGCCGTTGCACTTGACATCGATGGTGGTGGTGACCGGAGCCGCCAGGCAGGTCGTGGTTGCAGCCGCGAGCATTGCCCAGGCTGCAGTGGTGCGCACAGATCGATTGCTCATTGGAATCCCCTCTGAACGAAACCCTTTTTGCGGACGCCCCTCGCTTCCGTCTTCAGTAAGGTTTCATGTTCACCTATTAGACACGAAAGCAAGGTGAATGCCTACGTTATTCTGGACAAAATTACGCTATACACCCCCCTTGCTAGGGCATGCAACGGCATACTGTTGCTCTGCCCAACCGATTACGTTGAGCAAGGAACCAACAGCTGGCTGCCAACAGTAGATAGAAGGGCTGCCTGAGCAGCGATCACTGCAAGTTGACGGGCATCACGATGTAGGTGAACGACGGGCCGGTGCGGATGAGCCCCGGCTTGTTGGGCGCTTTGAGCTCGATGGTCACCTGGTCGTCGTCGATCACTTTGAGCGCGTCGATGATGAACTGCGGGTTGAAGCCGATTTCAACGGGATCGCCGTCGTAAGACTCGGTGGCGACATCGACCTCGGCGTCGCCCATTTCCGCAGCTCTGCTGGTCAGTTTGAGAGATTGGTTCTGCCCGTCGCCGGCGAAGCACATCTTCACGCCGCGCGAATCTTCATTGGTGAGGATCGCCGCTCGGCGGAAAGCGCTTGCAAGCAGAGCCGTATTGAAGACCGCTTTTTTATCCTGATCCTTGGGGATGACATCCTCGAAGGGGGGGAAGGCGCCTTCTATAAGGTTGGACGCAAGAAGAGCGCGAGGCGTCTCCTCGGGATGTCCAAAGGCAAAGAACGCCTGATTGTCGGTGATCGCAAGTCGCATCGGCTCATCGGGATCGTCGATCAGTTTGAGCACTTGGGTGAGCGCCTTGGTCGGCGCGATGCACTGGATTTCGGAGTCGGCGCCGGTGAGCAGCCCGCCTCGCGCCAGAGCGAGTCGGCGTCCGTCGGTGGCGATGAGTTGAATCTTTTTCTTTTCAGCGACGATCAACACGCCATTGATTGCGTAGCGCGAGTTTTCGCGCGCGGTGGCGAAGAGTGTTTTGCTGATGAGCTGGGCAAAGTCGCCGCAGCGGATGCCGATCACTTTGCTTGAATCTTTGGGAAACTCGGGGGGCGCGGGGAACTCTGCTGCGGGATAGCCAAAGATATTGAAGCGGGCGTCGGCGCCTCGCACGGTGAGCGAATCGTCCTCGGTCGAGAGGGTGAGCGTTTGTTCGTTGTCTTCTGCTGCGACGATCTGCCTGAGCTTGTCAGCGGGGATGAGCGCGACGCCGGGCTCGTGGACCTCGATATTCATCGTCGAGAGGGAGAGCGCGATCTCGCCGTCGGCGCCAACCAGCGTCAGCGACCCAGCGTCATCCTGCTTGTGCGCATTGATATGGACGCACTGGAGCTGGGGGCGAGGCGTCCGAACAGCGACGACTCCGGAGATCAGGTTGAGGGCGTCGAGCAACGCACTGCGGTCGCATACAGCTTTCATCGGCGTCTCTCTCCAAGGAAAAAGGGTTCAAATCTACTGTCCGAGACGCATGAATCAGACAGGTTGTGTAAACGCCTAGGATACCCGATAATCCCGGGCTGATGTGAGGCGGCGGGCCTTGCGTCCGTCCTATCGAATCTTTCTCTCACTCGGCGCCGGGCGTCTCAGACAGCCTCGCACCGGGAAAGGTGTCGCTGTATGTCATTTGAAGCCGCCGTCCACGCTCAGGCAATCGACCTCGATCGGCTCAGTCTCGAAATGTGCGCCGCTGCAGGAAGCGGGCACCCGACCACGGCGATGTCCCTCGGGCATCTCGTCACCGTCCTCATGTTCCACACGATGCGGTGGAGCCCCGAACAGCCCGACTACCCGACCTCCGATCGACTCGTCCTCAGCGCGGGGCATGGCGTGCCCATTGTCTATGCAGCGTACGCCCGGCTCGGCGGCATGATCGGCAAAGACCGCGACTCAAGACATGCGCTCACCGTCGATGAACTCTCGACGCTGCGGCAGTTGGGTTCGCCGCTTGAGGGGCATCCCAACCCGATGGAGGGGATGCCATTCTTCGATGCTGCGACCGGCTCATTGGGGCAAGGGCTCTCCGTTGCTGCAGGGCTCGGCGAGGCGGCTCGGCTCGATGAAAGCCCGCGACTGACCTATTGCCTGCTCGGCGATGGAGAATCCCGCGAAGGGCAAGTTGTCGAGGCGCTCGATTACATCGTTGACCACAAACTGACCAACGTCCTGCCGATCTTCAACTGCAACGGCTGGGGACAGGCGGGCAAAGTCAGTGATCAACAGTCGCCCGAACGGATGCAAGCCCGGCTCGAAGCGTTCGGCTTTGAAGTTCGCTGCATCGATGGGCACAAACCCGATGAGATCAAGGCGGCGTTCGATGAGTTCATCGCACGAAGCGGTGATGATGCTTCAACGCCGATGGCGATTGTCGCAAAGACGGTCAAAGGCTGGGGCGCGACCACGGCGCTGCCTGGCAACTGGCATGGCAAGCCCGCCGTCGGGGATGCTTTGCAAGGCGCCTTCGACGAGCTGGACCAACGCCGAATCGAGCTGACTTCCGCATTGGTTTCGACCGATCAGTTTACGATTCAGCCTCCCGAGGCGGCTCCTGCAAAGAATATCGAAGTCGCCGAAATCCCTACGTTTTCGCAGACAATGCGCGACAGCGACATGCTGTCAGTGCTGCAGGCGGGCCGACTGGCGCCTCGCAAGGCGTACGGGCTGGCGCTGCGGGCGATGGGCCGGGCTGATGAGCGAGTCGTGGTGCTCGACGCTGACGTGAGCAACTCGACATTCGCCAAGACGTTCGCGGATGATGCGGACCTTGCCTCGCGGTTCTTCGAGTGCAAAATCGCTGAGCAGAACATGGTGTCCGTCGCTGCGGGGCTCTCCGCTGCGGGGAAAATCCCCTTCCTCTCCAGCTTTGGCAAGTTCCTGACACGGTCGTACGACCAGATCGAAATGGCGATCAACTCCGGGGCCAACCTCAAGATTGTTGGTTCGCATGTTGGTGTGTCGCTTGCTGCGGACGGGCCGAGCCAGATGGCGCTGCCTGACATCGCGTGGTTCCGTTCCTTTGCAACGATGACCGATCATCGCGGCCAGCCGGGCTGCTACATCCTTCAGCCTGCTGATGCGTACGCTGCGTATGGATTGACGCAGGCGATGGCTGAGCACGAGGGCGTCTGCTACATGCGCACGATGCGCCCCGATGTTGAGTTCCTTTACTCCGACGATGTCGTCTTCAACCTGGGCGGCTTTGAAGTGCTCACCGAGGGGCGCGATGTGCTGCTCGTCGCTGCGGGATACATGGTGCACGAAGCGAACAAGGCGCTGGACCTGCTCGACAAGGAAGGCATCAGCGCGACGCTCGTCGATCTTTACTCCCTGCCTTTCGACGGCGATGCGCTGCTCGATCTGGCGCAGGCGAACAACGGATATGTGATCTCCCTTGAGGACAACTATGGCGCCTCGCTCGGCTCCGCGGTCGCCGATGTGATGACCGCTTCGGGCGATGCTTTCACGCTCAAGCAGATGCACGTCGGGCAGATTCCAACGTCCACGCGCACGCCTGATGAACAACTGCAACGGCTCCACCTGACGAGCAAAGAGATCAGCAATGCATGCCTGGAGCTGCTCGAAGTCGGCGTAGCCTGAGCGATTGGCTCACGAGCGCAGTTCGGGGATGACAAACCAGACGGTGGTTCCCTCTTGGTACACGGAGTCGACACCGACTTCGCCGTGGAGGGCGCCGACTGCGTGTTTGACAATCGCCAATCCCAGCCCCGTCCCTCGCATGGGTGAGCGGTCGCGAGGCATGGAAAGTTTCGCTGCGTCCACTTGGTAAAACCGTTCGAAGATTCGCCGCTGTTGATTGATTGGCACGCCGACACCTTCGTCGCGCACTTCGAAGCGCGCTTGGCGAGGGTTGTCTGAAGTCAGCGAGCCGGTGAGATGCACAGTGGAGTTTTCATTGCAAAACTTCAGCGCGTTGTCGAGGAGGTTTTTCAAGATGAGATGGACGAGCCGAGCGTTGGTGGGGAAGCCTTCCAGTTCGGGGGCGAGTTCAGCGCTGATTTGAACGTGCAGGTCCTGCGCGCGGTCCTGAAAGATTTCGTTGAGCGAGTGCGTCAGTTCGGGGAGCGAGAGTGGCGCCGACTCCAGGCTGAGGTTGGGGTTTTCCAGCCGGGACAGGTCGATCAGGTCGCGCGTCATCTCTTCGAGTCGGCCTAGATGCGCGGGGATCATGTCAATAAATCGGCGCGCGGTTTCGGGGTCATCGTGGGCGGAGCGCGCTGTTTCGAGAGCAGCCTTGATCGACGCGATGGGTGTGCGCAGTTCGTGCGAAGCGTTGGCGACGAAGTCCGTCTTCATTCGTGCGGCTCGCGCAAGGTCAGTGACATCGCGCAGCAGAAATACAGCTCCTGCGGGCTGATTCCGACTGACCACCGGCGAACAGGTTGCTTCGATGATGCGCTCGCCTTGCCGGGTCGTCAGGTTGATTCGTTCGGTTCGATGTTCGCCCGACAATCCTGACTGGGCGACTTCGAGCATCAATGTGTGCGTCATCACCTGCTGGGCGGGCGCGTTGACCAGCCGATTGATGTCCGTCTGGAAGAACTCCGCAGCAGCCTGATTGGCAAAGACAATGGTCTGCGCCGCGTCAATCACCAAGACCGGCTCATCAAGAGAGTCAAGGATGGCGCTGCGCCCTTCGAGTTGCTGGTTCGCCTGGCGCAGGCGCGTCTCGTGGTCAGCAATGAGTTGGTCCAAGAGCAACGGCAGTTCGCGCAGATCAGGCTGCACTCCATCGTGCGACAATCGCTGGGCTAGCGCATCGACCGCGGTGGTCACGCCCTGCCATCGCCGGCGGATCAACACCGCGGAAACGACGGCGGTGAAAATCGTTGCCGCGAGCACATCGACAATGAAAACGCCGGTGGGCGCCTGGACTGCAAGAGCGATCAACGCGGCGGCGGCGAGCACCAGCAGCGCGACGATCACGGTCCGCACAGTGGATTGGATAGTTCGGCGAATCATCACCCGATGTTACCCCGCGAATCATTCGCACATCTGGTAGCCGACGCCTCGGACGGTTTTGATGAGTTTTCCCTGCGAGCCGAGCTTCTTGCGGACGGCTGCGAGATGGACATCGACGGCGCGATCGGTGATGCGCACGCCCGCCCCCATCGCCCGGCTGATGAGTTCGTGGCGTGTGAGGACTCGGCCAGCCGCCTGCAGGAGCGACGCAAGCAGTTTGAACTCCGTTGCGGTGAGTTGGATTGGTTCATCATCAACCGTCACATCGTAGGTGTCGAGGTTGACGCTCACGCCGGCCAGCGAGATGACGCTCGCTCCATCGTTGGATGAGGTTCGACGGAGGACCGCTTCGATCCGCGCCAAGAGGACGGGAATCGAAAAAGGTTTGGTGATGTAGTCGTCAGCGCCGACGGTAAGCCCGTCGAGTTGGTCGAGCTCTTCCGCTTTGGCGGTGAGCATGATGATCGGGATGGAGGCTGTTGATGGTTCCGCGCGGAGTCGGCGGGCGACGTCCATGCCGCTGAGTTTGGGGAGCATGAGATCGAGGAGGAGGAGGTCGGGGTGCTCGCGCATCGCAAGGTCCAACCCCTCGGCGCCGTTGAAAGCCTGCAGTGTTGTGTAGCCCGCTTTGGTGAGGTTGAACGAGATGATGTCCACCAAGTCGGCTTCGTCATCGATGATCAGGATTCGTGTGTTGACTGACATGGTTTATCGGTTCGCGTGCATGCTATTGGGTCGCAGGAGTTGCGAGAGTCACAACAGTGCGCGACCTGCAACACACAGAATATACCTCGTTTTGTCAACGATTGAACGCGGAAACGGATGCATCAGGCATTCTTGGCGGGATCTTCATGGTTCGCTGATCGAACGTTGACACAGTGCCTCTCTTGGCCGGTTATTTCTTCCCCTGTATCCAAGAAACTTGGCGAATGTGGGCGTGCGGAGAGGTTTCGTATCGCCGCTTCTTCGCCTTACCGACGCGAAAGCGTCATGGAGTTGGCAATCATGAACAGGATGTGGAAGGTGGCATTGTCAGGCGCCGTGGTCGGCGCAACGTTTGTTGACGTCGGGTTTGCTTCACCGGGTGATGAGATTCGCAGCGACGAAGTTCGCGCGTTGGTGTCGGAGATGCTCGCCGATGCTGACGCTCGGTCAAGTCTGTTGCAGAGCAGCGGAACAGCGGGCCACGACGGGCACTTCTTTCTCGCGTCGCCCGATGGCGATTTCAAAATGGAGATCGAAGGTCAGATCCAGTTTCGATACTTGGTCAACCATCGGCAGGCTGGCTCGGGCGCCGATGATTTGACGCCCGGCTTTCAGACACGCCGAACCAAGCTGGTCTTCGCGGGCGATGTCTACGACAAGTTCTTCTACAAAGTGCAGGGCGCCTTCAGCCGCAGCAGTGGGTCTTTCAAGCTGGAGGACGCCAAGGTTGGATACAAGTTCGACAATGGCGTCAAGCTGCAGTGGGGGCAGTTCAAGCTGCCGTTTCTCCGTGAGGAGTTGGTCAGCTCAAAACGCCAGCTCACGGTGGATCGAACGTTCCTGAACGCGCGCCTCGGTCAAAGTCGATCGCAAGGCGCCCAGATTTCCTACACCGCTGACCGGGTCCGCGTTTTCGGCGCCTACTCCGATGGGTTGAAATCCAAGAACACCGATTTAGGCTCGGAGCCCGCGGATTATGCGATCACCGGTCGCATCGAGTATCTCGGGGACGGGAGCTGGAAACAGTTCAAGGACTTCACCAGCCCGCGCGGCTCCGACTTCGCGTGGATGCTCGGGGCTGCTGGCCATTGGCAAAAAGGTCCAGACGGCAGGCCCGGGGCGATCGACATCGAACGGTTCACTTGGACCGCTGACGCCAGTGTCGAGGGCGACGGGTGGAACCTCTACGCGGCGATGATCGGAAACCACGTCAACCCCGCTGTCGGCGCCGGGTCCGATGAGTACGGCTGGATGGTGCAGGGGGGTGTTTATCTCACCGACAAACTCGAATCCTTCGTGCGCTTTGAGGAACTCCTTCCAGAGCGAGGCCCTGCGTTCAACGCGCTGACTATTGGCGCGAACTATTATATTCACGGGCACGCTGCGAAATTCACCGTCGATGTGCAATACTTCCTTGACGACCCAGCGGCGTCGTTCATCAGCGGCAACGGGGCTCTGGGCGATGTCACCAAGAGTGAGACAGGCATCGGTTTTCTTGGCTCAGCTGGTCAGAAGAACGAGTTTGTGCTTCGCGCACAGTTTCAACTGCTGTTCTAAATCAATACGGATTTCAGCCATTTGAATCCGCCGTATTGCGGCCGTATTGCGCCCGTATCGTTGAAGCATGGCCCCCGCCCGCGCCGCCGTCGAGGCGATGATCGCGCTGAACCAGCGCAAG
>CAYMQF010000055.1:0-14575 GCA_964392425.1 uncultured Phycisphaeraceae bacterium | reverse complement strand
CTCCGGGCTTTTGCTGACCGCGTTGTACTCAGCGATCGTCGTCGTCCAGAAGTTGTCATCGTCACGATCGGGGAAGTCCGGTCGGAAGTGCGAGCCCCGGCTTTCCTTGCGTTTTTGGGAGCCGATGAGGATGACCTCGGCGAGCTTGACCATGTCGATCAGCGAGCGAGTGAAGGTGAGATTCTGGTTGGTCCATGTTGAAGGGTCAGACACCGCGATGGATTCACATCGATCAGCAAGGCTGCGGATTTTGTCCATCGCGAGATCCATCCGATCACCTGTCTTGACGACGGTGCACGCTGCGGTCATTTCGACACCAAGCTCGCGCGCAATGATGTAAGGATTGTTCGCCTCGTCAGTGGCGCCAGGCTTGGCGCTGGCGCGCAACGTTTCGACCTTGTTCTCTTCCTGCTTGACGATCTCGTCGAAGGCGCGAGCATTGAGACTGGCGGTGTCGGGCGCCTCCTCGCCTACGTAGTTGGCGATGCCCACGCCGGCGAAAAGACCGTCAAAGATGCATGAAAGCAGAGCGTTGGCGCCAAGCCGGGTCGCGCCGTGATAGGCAAAGTTGACTTCGCCCAGTGCGTACAGCCCGGGGATATTGGTGGACATCGTGTTGTTGGCGCCGAGCTTCATTCCGACGACGCGGTCCAGCCCCGAATCTTTGTCCATGATCGCGTCCGCGGCTCGCTCTTCAGGTGTGAACGTCGTCCACATCCCGCCCATCGAGTAGTGAACCGCGGGAAAGATTTTCATAGGCAGGATGTGCGGGTCTTCACCAGCAAACTTTTCATAGATTTCGAGAATGCCTCGGAGTTTGCGGTCGAGCTCTTCGCGCGGGATGTGCGTGAGATCGAGGTAGACCATGTTCTCGCCGCCGACGCCCATGTGGTCGTTGACGCACACATCGAACAACTCCCGGCTGGCAATGTCGCGAGGCACCAGATTGCCATACTTGGGATAGCGTTCTTCGAGGAAATACATGCGTTCCGCTTCGGGGATCTGTCGCGGGTCGCGTTGGTCGCCCTTGGTGCGGGGCACCCAGATTCGGCCGCCTTCGCCGCGCGCCGATTCGCTCATGAGTCGGCATTTGTCTGCGCCTGGGATGGCCGTCGGATGAACCTGAATCATCTCGCCGTTGGCGTACCACGCGCCAGCTTGATAGCAGCGCGACGCAGCGGAGCCGGTGCATGAGACGGAGTTGGTGGACTTGCCGAAGATGAACCCGACGCCACCCGTGGCGATCGCAACTGCGGAAGCGCGGAACGAGCGGATCTGCATGGTTCGCAAATCTTGGGCGACGATGCCGACGCATCGGCGAACGCCGTCGATTTCGTCCATGACCGGCCAAAGAAATTCCCAGTATTCGTACTTCGTCACTTTGCCGTCCACTTCAGCCCGGCGGACCTGCTCATCGAGTGCGTAAAGCAGTTGCTGCCCGGTCGTGGCACCGGCGAAGTGGGTGCGTTTGAAGAGTGAGCCGCCAAAGGCGCGGAGGTCGTGGTAGCCCTCGTTGGTTCGATTGAAGGTGACGCCCATGCGATCGAGGAGGTCGATGATCTTGGGCGCCCAGTGGGTCATCTCGTAAACGGGCGGTTGGTCAGCGAGAAAGTCGCCGCCAAAGAGCGTCTCGTCGAAGTGGAGCCATTCGGAAAAGCCTTCCTGGCGAACGACTTCGTCGCACGAGTTGATCCCTCCCTGCGCGCAGACGGAGTGCGATCGTTTGACGGGCACGAGCGAGAAGAGATCGACATGGACGCCTGTTTCAGCGAGTCGCGCAGCTGCAGCTAAGCCGGCAAGTCCGCCGCCAACCACAATCACACGTTGATCATTTGAGCCTGCTGACGCCATGGCTTTACTGTCCTTTCTCACTGAACTGGAGCGTGGTGGTTTCGACCGGCGCCGACTCGACCATGTGTGGGGAGTTGACGTGGTCTTCCGCTGCTCTTGCCTCGATGGGATCGAGCGTGGCAAAGCCGATCACTGCGGACCACGCCATGACCATGAGCCCCGCGCCGAGCCCGGTGCAGACATAGCCCCATCGTTTTTGAGCGGGCGCCGAGGTCGTGACGCCCCAAGTGATCGCAGCGGTCCAGAAGCCGTTAGCCAAATGGAAGACAAGCATCGACACGCCGATCATGTAGCCGAGCGACACGACGATCCCTGCGGTGGTCAGTCCGTCGGCGCCGCCCTGCAAAGCCTGCGCAAGCGTCGAGGAGGCGTAGATCGTCTCCCACTTGGTGCCGCCCGGGATCATGAACGTCCACCCCCAACGAAGCGTGGCGACGTGGTAGAAGATGAACAGAACCCCGACGTATCCACTGATGCGCTGCAGTGTGTATCGCCAGTTGGCCTGATAGGAGTATCGCCGAACGTTGGGATTGCCCGACTTGGCATAGTAGATTCCCAAGATGGCGTGAAACGCGATCGGCAGCCACAGCCCGAACACTTCAATCAGCAAAAGAAACGGCATGCTGTGGATGAAGTTGACTTCATGCTGAAACGTCGCAGCGCCAGCGTGGACGCCCTCGAATTTGTTTGGGGCCATCAGACCCCACACCACAGATGCGTTGGTCGTCAGATGAAACAGAAGGAACATGCCGATGGGCACGATCCCCGCCAGCGAATGCAATCGCCGGAGAAGGAACTGATGTCGAGTCAGGAGAGAGCCGGTTTCAGCAGCATCATTCATATTGTGAAGTCCATCCAGTCGTGAGAGGGAATGTACACCAGTCGCCTCGTCGGATTTCTATCGGTGTTGTTCGACCTGGAAGGGTAAGAATCGCATTTCAGCTATGCCCCTGCGATGGGATTCTCAGGGGGAGCTGGCGCCATGCCTTCCCCGCCGGGCTCCGTCGAGGAAGCTGCGACGCCCTGCACGATTTGGACAAATCGAGCGCGAAGCTCGTGCAGCACGCTGGTCAGTTCTTTCGATTCTTCATCGGAAAGATTGCCCTTGGTCTTCTCATCGAGGACGCCGAGCAGGTCGATGTAGTGTCGGGCGTATTCCGGCGCGACGACGGCTCGCCCATCCTGATCGGGGAAGGCGCCGAGATACATCATCGCCTGTGTCGCCAGCGAGCCGAGCAGAGCGCGGAAGTCCGCTTCCAGCGGGTCGCCTGCTGCTGCATCATTGGCTGCCGTCGCCTGCTCTTGTTCAGCAAGGCGTTCTTTTTCAGCTTGCGCTTCTGCCTTCCAGTCGCTGTCGACGATGATCTTTGGTGGGTCGTCGGCTTGGGCGCCGCCTGTTGGATCGATCAACTCAGCCATTCCGTTGGCTCCTGAAAAGAGAGAGAGAAACCGTTGCAGCGGCCAGTATATCCAAAGTATGGCCAACGCGGGATCAGCACGGTAGGATGAGGTGTCCAACCACGCGTGTGGAGCGACGGGAGAACATCGTGCTGGCTCACACACTGAAACTTCGATCTTCGACCTCGCTCGGGGCTGCCTGCGTGTCGGCGTTGTTGGTTGTCGGGTGTTCACTCGCCCCGCCTTTGACCGATGCGATTGTCCTGTCTGAGAGTCCACCGCTGGCTTCTTCGCGGAGTGACTCGCGCACATCCCCTGCAGTGGGCGTGGCGCCACAGAACGACTCGACTCTCGCTATTGCGCCGATAGAGGATGAGCCTGCTTCGCTCCTTCGTCCCCGTGCAGCGCCGGTTGAGCCAGCTCCCAAAGTGCGCGTCGACAATCCCGCAGCACAGTTGGCGCCTCGCGCGCAGCCAGCAACACCCAGACAGTCATCTATACCAACAGCGTCGCGCGTGGCGCGGTCGCCGGTTGACGCCATGGTCGGGCAGATCAATGGCAGGCCTCTCTTTGCGTCGGAGTTTTTCGAAACGATGGACGCCCGGCTCCGAGCGGAAGCTGAACGCCGATCTCCCGAAGACTGGCTTCGATTCGCGCGAACAGAGATTCGCAAGGCGCTCCGGGATCGGATTCGCGATGAGCTTCTCCTTGCTGAAGTCGAATCTTCACTTACGCCGGGGCAGCGGGCGGGGCTGGTGACGTTCGTGCGTTCGCTGCGTGAAAACATGGTGAGTGAAAATCGAGGAAGCCATGAGATCGCCAACCGCAGGCTGTTGGAAGAGGAAGGCATCACACTCGAACAAGCTGTTCAAGCTCGGCGTGATGAAGAGCTGATCCGCTCCTGGCTCGGCCAAATCCTTCGCAATAAGGTCCACATCTCCTGGCGCGATGTAGAACAGCGCTATGACCGCGATTTTGAGAAGTATCACCCGCCCGCCACTGCGACACTGCGGATGATCCGCATCCGCGCCAGCGCGCAGGAGGACATCGATGCGGTTCGCACTGGCCTAGCCAATGGTGAATCGTTTGCCGATCTGGCGACCGCGTACGGCTCGTGGAAACCGAAAGAGGGCGGCCTGTATCCGCAACAACTTGACGCGGACACCTATGAAAAATCCAGCATCATCGGTTTGCCCGATCTCAATGCCGCTGCGCAGAAGTTGAACGTGGGGGAACATGCTGGGCCGTTGGAGATCGGCAAGGATGTCTACTGGATCATGCTTGAGGACATCTCGCAGAACAGCCAGTCGCTGTACGAAGTTCAGTTGCAGATTCGGCGTGAGCTTTTCAATGAACGCATCAATGACGCTGAGGGCGAGTACTTCGATCAACTGCTCGAGCGCAGCGGACTGATGACCACGCAACTCATCGATCAGATGGAGGCGAGACTCTTCGATCTGGCTGCAGAGCGATATCTACTGAGTCGGCAGGACTGATCCATTTTCGATTTTCCAACATGTTCCTCTTTCGCAAACAACGGGGCGCGCCCACGCATGGCGAACTAGGCCGACTGGGCGAACGGCTTGCTGGCGTCCATCTCAAGCGGGATGGCTACCGCGTCATCGCTCGCAATGTCCGCAGTTCATTAGGCGAGCTTGACTTGGTCGCGATGGCGCCTGATCGAAACACCGTTGTCTTTGTGGAGGTGAAGACGCGTGCGATCAAGCCGCAAGTGTCCTCGCCGCCTCCAGAAGCTGCGGTCAATGCGAGAAAGCGTCGAAAGCTGCTGGTTTTGTCACAGCAATACGCACATCGCCAAGGGTGGGAACGTCGGCCGTTGCGCATTGATGTGATTGCCATTGATTGGCCAGCTACCGGAAAGCCCGCGCTGCGCCACTACACCAACGCTGTTCATAGTTAGCAGCCGGTCAAGGGACGATCTCAGCAAGTCAAATGCATATCTCTTCTATAGACAATCTATGGAGATTCGGCCCAAGACCATGACATCACGCCCCAAACTCGCCGCTCGTGATCGGTTCAAAGCCGAGTCGCCGAGCCGCGGATTTGGAGCATGAGTTTGGTGCAAGGGTAAGAGTGCACAGAGTTTGAAGATTATGCGCCGTGTCGTCTGCGTCGGACTCCGAAGACACCGAGAAGGCCGGCTGAACCAAGAGCGACGCCGCTGGGCAAAGGAACGATCTGCATTGAGTTGTCCGAGAGGAGATCCATCCCCATGCTCGTCAAGCCGGTGTTGCCGATCTCGCTTTCCGGGCCTTCCCCGAACATGTCCGCGGTGGCGCCCCACAAAGCAAGACTCATTGTCTCTGGATCCCACCGGTTGGCGAGCGGGTTGTAAGCGATCGGCTTGAACAGGAAGGTCACATCGCCTTCACCGCCGCCATCAAGAGCCAGGCGGAGTGTCAGACTTCCGGACACGAGGTTGCTGCTCGGCTGCTTGGTGAACTCACCGCTGACGAGAGACAACGTTCCAGCTTGCGACCCCAAGGTGTTTGGATTGAGGTTGGTTTCCTCAAAAAGGATCGCATCAAACTGGGTGAACGTCAGGGTTTCAGCCACGGTGTCGTAGACGGTTTCAAAAGACCCCTGGTATCGATACAGAATCTGCCCGCTGCCTGAGGCGTTGAACGGCGCATGCAGGACCGAAAAACCAAACCCCGAAGCGGTCCCCTGGGCGATGTCTGATTGAATCCGGACGGTGCCTGCAAATGCTGAAGTCGCAGCAGCCAAAATCGCTGTCGTAGCTAGCAAGTTCGTGGTACGCATAGATCTTCTCTCCTTGTGCTGATATTGAAATCACACCTGTTCGCTATGAACGGCGCCCTTGAAAGATGCCACATACACGAGAGGGCGGGGCTACTTTGAAGAGAAAATACGATTGAAAGGTGGGTTTGTGCCGGTCGTCTTCGTTAGCAGACGTTGGGCACGCCGTTCACACCCCGTTCAAGCTGTTGCGACAGGGGAGTAGGCTGCAAGCTTCCATCATGCGACAGCAGAAAGTTCGATAGCAAACAAATCTTATTGGCCCATCAGTCTGTCGAATCGGGCGTGAATGTTTCTGCCTGTGGCGAGTTGGCTGGCTCGGCGCCATCCTCAACCCTGCTTCGACCCGCCTGGCGGAGCGTCATCATCGCTGCATGAGTCGGGTCCATCCGCATTGGGACGATCAAGCTGAACATCGAACCGCTGCCTCGTTCGCTCACCAGTTGGATCTCTCCCTGAATCATGGAGGAAAGCTCGCTGGCGATCGCAAGCCCCAACCCGGTGCCGGTGTGCAATCGCGTGTGCCCGGTTTCGATCTGTGTGAACTTATCGAAGATTCGCTCTTGGTCTTCTGGAGCAATGCCCGGCCCGGAATCAAGCACACTGACACGAAATCTCGGCACGCCATCCCCGCCGACCATTCGTTCGATGCGAAGCGTGACCTCACCGCCGTCGGGAGTGAACTTCACCGCGTTGGATAAGAAGTTGAAGACGATCTGCTGGAACTTGCGTGGATCCGTCTCGAGGATGGGTGTGGATTCGTCGGGCGATTCGTGGCTGCGCGCCGAGGCGGAGTCGTAGACGAGCGTGATATTTCTTCGTTCAGCCTGCGGGCGAATCAACGCCAAGAGACCGTCGCACGCATCGGTGACATTCATCAACTCGACATGCAGGTCCATCTTCCCCGCTTCGATCTTCGCCATATCCAACAGCTCGTTGATCATCTCCAGCAGCGTTCGCCCAGCATCGACAATATTGTCGAGATACCGTTTGCGCTTGGACCATTCATCCAGATCAACGGCGAGCCCTGCGGATCGATCGCTCGTCGCGATCCCCTGAAGCAACTCAGCAAATCCAATAATCGAATTCAACGGCGTGCGCAGCTCGTGGCTGACCGCTGCAATGAAGTCCCCCTTGAGCTGGGCTGACTCATGCAAGGAGAGATTGGCCTGCTCCAGCCGGGCCACCTTGAGGTCGAGTGACTGGTTGGCAGCGTGGAGCTGCGCGCGTTTTTCTTCCAGCCCGATCACCATGTCGTTGAAGGCGTCGGAGAGTTGTTCATACTCATCGCCGGTTTGGATCGTGGCGCGCGCATCGAGGTCGCCCGCCATGATGCGCTCTGCGGTCTCCTTGAGCGAGCGAACAGGCGAAAGAATCAGCCTGGTGACAATAAAATAGAAGACGAGCACAGCCACCGTTCCAGCGGCGATCCCGGCTCCGAGCAGGAACAACCGATTGACAAATAGCTGTCCCGCTGCGCGCGTGGACCGGCGCTGGACAAGGATCACTCCTGTGAGGGCGCCCTCTTCGTCGCGCAACGCGCGGGCGTACATGTAGAGCCGTTCTTCACCTTCCCAGATCGCCACTTCGCGCTGCTGAACGTTTGGGTCGGCCTTGAACTGCTCGAACGTGGTGCGCGCAAACTCGTCATCCTCAGCGAGCGCGTCAACATCGTTGATATCGATCAAACGCACTTGCAGCCCCGCTGACTCTTCGGTCTCCGCAGCGGCGATGTCGCGCAAGGCGCCAAACTCGCTCTTGTCGAGGATGTGCCCCATGCGAATCCACGGGCCGATCAGCGCCGCCGTCACGATCAGTATGACCGCGCCGCCGAAGAGCAGCTGACACTTATTGGCAAGCGAGATGCTTCGAGCCATGCTCAAAGTGTATCTGGATGTCGGTCAGGCGGTGTCAGCGGGGGAAGTTTCGTCCGGCTGCCAATCGACGCGAGGCCCGTCGCCCCACAGCATTTCCAGATCGTAATGCGCGCGGGTGGCCGGCTCGAACACATGGATCACCACATCAACATAATCCAGCACGAGCCACGTTGAGGAAGGGTCGCGCACGAAGCGGAACACATCCTGATCGAGCTCTTTGATCGCTTCTTCAGCCTTGTCGATGGCGGTGCGCATCTGCCGATCGCTGGTTCCCGAGGCGATCACGATGAAATCCGTGACCTGGCTGATCTCGCGCACATCAATCACAAGGATGTCGTCGCAGCGTGCATCGGCGAGAGATCGCGCCGCTGCGATGGCACTGTGCTTTGCGTCTTCGTGCCGAGCCGATCGAATGGCCGCGGGGGTCTCCATCATCCCAGTCCGATCATCGAGCCGAAGATCGGTCCAAACTTGACGATCAGGCCGGCAAAGACCACTGAAACAATCGAGATCAGTTTGATGAGAATGTTCAGCGACGGGCCAGACGTATCCTTGAATGGATCGCCCACGGTGTCGCCGACGACGGTCGCCTTGTGATCTTCGGAGCCCTTGCCGTAGACAATCTCGCTACCACGACCGGTGGTGCGCATTTCCTCAGCTCGCTCGCGGATTGCATCGCGGATCTCGTGGGGGACCTTCTCTCGCTTGGCGGTGTCGTTGAAGAAGTCGTCAGCCGTGATGACGCCGAAACTTTCGATGAGTTTCTTGGCGTTGTCCCAGGCGCCTCCAGCATTGGCCATGAAGATGGCGACGGCGAAGCCCGAAGTCAGCCCACCGGCGAGCATCCCGACCACGCCTGGCACGCTGAGCGTCAAGCCGACCAGAATCGGGATCGTGATTGCGAGGAGCGCCGGGCGAACCATCTCGCGCTGCGCCGCGACCGTTGAGATGTCTACGCATCGGGCGTAATCGGGGTACGTTTTTCCTTCGTGCTGGATCGTCTTGGGCCACTGCTGGGGGTCGGCGATCATCTCTTCAGATTTGTTCTGGGCACGCAAGCCTTCACGCATCTTGCCGAACTGTCGACGCGCTTCTTTCATCATCTCGTTAGCGGCTCGGCCCACAGCGTTCATCGTCAACGCACAGAAGAGGAACGCGAGCATGACGCCAATGAACAGGCCACCGAGGACGCGCGGGTTGAGCAGTGTCACATCGTAAAACGCGAGCACATCAGAAATCGAAGCGTTGGCCGTTGAAACAAGCTTGAAATTAAGTTCGTTGCCGTCGTGGCCGGCGCCGACCACATGGAGATCATGCGCGGTGGCAAGCTTGTCCATGGGAAGCTCTCGATCCTGTGGGTCGATGGGGACGGCGCGGAACACATCGCCTTTCTCCAGCGCATGGAACTCTTTGGAAGTCATTTCCGAGCGATCAACGAGAATGGCGCCGCTGAGGAGTTGGCCGCCCTCTTCGCCGAGCCCGTCAGCGATCAGTGCGAACTTGCCGTAGCCCTGATACGCGACGTAGGGACCGCCCGAAGTGTCAGGCGCCTGAACCATCGCGGTGTGCGTCTTCGCGAAATCAACTGCTTGAGTAGTGAGTTGCGATTGAACGATCTGCACGAACGCTGCGAAGAGCGCCAGCGCGGTGAGTGCTGCAGAGCCGATGGCGAAACCTTTGCCCGTCGCTGCGGTGGTGTTGCCCAGAGAGTCGAGCATGTCGGTGCGTTCGCGGACGATGGCGGGTTGGCCGGTCATCTCAGCGTTGCCGCCCGCGTTGTCGGCGATCGGGCCGTACGCGTCGGTGGCAAGTGTGATTCCCAGTGTGGCGAGCATGCCGACTGCAGCGATGCCCACGCCGTACAGGCCCATGAGGAAGTTGTCCGAGCCGCCCGCGAAGGTGAACGCAGCGATGATCGCAACGACGACAGTGAGCAATGCTGCCCACGTTGATTTCATTCCCTCAGCGATTCCAGCAATGATGACCGTCGCGGGGCCGGTGATGGCTTGCAACGCGATTCGTCGAGTGGGGGCGTGCTCGTAGCTGGTGTAATGCTCGGTGGCGAACGCAATCACAAGCCCGGCAAGCAATCCCGACACGATCGACATGCCGATGCCCCACCAGCGGATGGTCGAATGTTCCGCAAGGACGGCGCCGATCTCCGTGTTTGGCGATAGTAGCGCCCAAAGCAATCCAAAGGCGCCCAGCACGATCAATGCGGAGGCGATCCAAACACCCTTGTGCAAGCTGGTGAGCAACTGCGCGAAGCTCGCTCCATCCTTGGTGCGGATGGTGAAGATTCCAAAGATCGAACAGAAGATGCCCATCCCTGCAAGCGCCAACGGCGCGACTGCGAGAGCCATTGCAAGGACTGCGTGTTGAGCGCTGGTCAAGCCGGGGATGGTGAATGCTGCAGCAGCTCCCAGCGCCATCGTCGCGAGCATCGAGCCGTAATACGATTCGTACAGGTCGGCGCCCATGCCTGCGACATCGCCGACGTTGTCACCAACGTTATCCGCGATGGTGGCGGGGTTGCGCGCGTCATCTTCGGGGATGCCTGCTTCGACTTTTCCAACGAGGTCGGCGCCGACGTCAGCAGCCTTGGTGTAGATGCCGCCTCCAACGCGGGCAAAGAGAGCCTGAGTCGAGGCGCCCATGCCGTAGCTAAGCATGACGGTGGTGAGGATGCGCAGGTCGCCGCCCAGATCCAGCCCATTGAGGACGAGGAACCAGACGGACACATCGAGCAGGGCGAACCCAACGACGATCAGACCCATGACGGCGCCTGACCGGAAGGCGACTTTCAGCCCTTCATTGAGAGATTCTTTCACTGCATGGGTGGTGCGGGCGGAGGCGTTGGTCGCCATTTTCATGCCGAACCAGCCGCACAGCCCGGAGAAAAGCCCCGCGATCGGCACGCCGAGCATGGACAGTTTGGGTTGCAGGCCGAGCCCCATGCTGAGAAAGCCCAGCACGACGATCAGCCCGATGAAGACCATCACCACGACTCGATATTGCCGGGTGAGGTACGCCATCGCTCCGTCGCGGACGGCTTGAGCAATGCGGATCATTTCGGCATCGCCTTCCGGCCGCTTCATCACGCCTCGGGAAAACCCGAACGCAACGATCAGCGCGGTGATCGCGCCTATCGGTGCGAGGTAGAACCAGATCGGAAGGTCATTGATCGACGCGAGCGTCATAGCTATGGATGTGTTCACAACCAAAGGCTCCTCATCAGCGGGAAAAAGTTGGGTTTGATGGATGAACAACCACCCATCGAACCTGTTCATCCGGCGGCGTCTCATTCTATTGAGTAATAGGAGAGATCGCCTGACTTATCATGTGTGTACGACTGCCCGTGCAGGGAATGAGCAAAGCTCACCCGGCAAGAGCATGGGGAACGTGCTGTAGTAGTTAGGACGGGCGCAGCATCGGATCGTGACGTTTGACGCTCTTTCGCTGATCGCGTCGACGCCGTTCCGATGGCTTCTCGTAAAACTGCTTGCGCTTGACGTCTTTGTTGAGCCCTTCTTTTTCGCAGAGCTTCTTGAACCGCCTCATCATTTGTTCGACGGGCTCGCCACTTCGCGCTTTGATTCGAATCGCCATTCGGTTCGTTGCCTCGATTTCTGACTTCGTGACTCTTGACACCCCTGATGGATTCCCCCGGCCCGGCGCCGAAGTGAACCCAATCCGAGGCTCTGAAAAAAACACCCACTCACCTCACTGGCGCTGCTCGCCGGAGGACAGTGAAATGGGCATTCCAACACTGATAACCTTCGCTCCACCCTATCTATCGGTGAGAGCACAAGGCATCCACAAATCCAAGGGATCAGTATGGCGATTGGGGCGTCCAATGGCAACTACCCCCAATCAACCTCTCCCGTCACTGAGGGGCAAAAAACCCAGCGAGAATTCGTTGAATCAGAATCGGTCGGGAGTATTCCGATCGCATTTTCGAATAATTATAGGGATTGCTGCGGATTGTTGCTATATTATTGGAGAACATGCCGGTTGGTAGCGAGGGGGCGTCTCGCACCGGTGTACGCAATCGATTCGCAATGCTCAGGTGCGTTGCGTGACGGTGTGCGTGTAATTGGAGACGCCCATGGCCACTCCCCGGCTGCTTTGCGGTTTCAGACTCCCGATGCTTGCGTTCGCATTCGCTCCCCGCTGTCGCGTCTGCGCAAGCCGAGATTCCAGACACCTCATCCGATCTGTACGACGCCCCGACCACCATCGACATCGTGAGGGGTACGCAACCCTTCACGGGCCGACTCTCATGGAGAACTTTCTCATGCGCACTGGTACGAACACATCATTGAGCAAGCGTTTTTCACTCACAACTGCACTCGTCGTTGTCATTCAGGCGGGTTTCGCCGCCACGCCGTTGCTGGCTGACGAGGAGGGCGGCCCGTTGTTTTTAGGGCAAACATTCCAAGTGGGCGCCACGCCACTCGCCATTGCAAACGGTGACCTGAACGGCGATGGCGCACCTGACCTCGCTCTGGGGAACTTCAACAGCGACGATGTCACCATCTTGTTTGGCAATAGCGACGGAACATTCGCTGCGGAGGTCCGAATCCCAGCGGGCAACGGGCCTCGATCCATCGTGATCGGCGATCTCAACGGCGACGGTGTCCTTGATCTCACTGTGGCGAACCAACTCGCCGACGATGTCTCGGTTCTGTTGGGCAATGGTGACGGAACCTTCGCTCTGCAGGTCCGATTCCCAGCCGGTGACGGACCTACCTCCATTGCGATCAGCGATCTCAACGGCGATGGCGCCCCCGATCTCGCTGTGGCAAATTACCTCAGCGACGATGTTTCGATTCTGCTGGGCAATGGCGATGGGACATTCGGTATACAAGCCCGATTCCCGGTGGGGGCCTCGCCTCGGTCCGTCGCGTTTGATGACCTCGATAGTGACGGCGACGCTGATCTTGTTGTAGCGAACTTCATCAGCGACGATGCCTCGGTTCTGCTGGGCAATGGCGATGGCACATTCGCACCGCAGGTCCGACTTCGGGCGGGCGGCGATCCGCGATCCATCGCAATAGGCGATCTCGACGGCGACGGCGTCCTCGATCTTGCTGTGGCGAACCAGTCGACCTCAGATGCCTCCGTCTTCCTTGGCGCTGGCGATGGGACTTTCGCACCACAAGTCCGATTCCAAGCGGGCAGTTTGCCAATCGCCATCGCGATAACCGACCTTAACGGCGACGGTAGCTCTGACCTCGCCGTGGTGAATTGGGCCAGTGAGGATGTCTCCATACTCCTTGGCGCAGGCGATGGGACTTTTGCATCGCAGGTCCGATATACGGTGGGCGCCGCGCCATTTGCCATTGCGATCGGAGACTTCAACGACGAGGGCGCCCCCGACCTCTCCGTGGCAAACTCGTTCTCCTTCGATGTCTCGATCCTGCTTGGAAATGGAGACGGAACATTCGCAACGCAGGCCAAATTTCTCGCAGGAGCTGCGCCGAACTCCATAGCAATCGGTGATCTGAACGGTGACGGAGCTCCAGACCTTGCTGTGGCGAACTTCATCAGTGACAACGTCTCAATCCTTCTTGGCAATGGCGACGGAACGTTCGCGCCGCAAGTCCGATACCTGGCAGGCTCAGGGGCGTGGTCCATTGCGATTGGCGACCTCAACGCCGATGGAATCCCTGATCTTGCTGTAGCGAACCGGAGCAACAACGATGTCTCAATCCTTCTTGGCAATGGTGACGGAACATTCGCTACAGAGGTTCGATTCCAAGCGGGTGGCGGTCCGCGGTCCATCGCAATCGGTGACCTTGACGGCGACGGGATTCCCGATCTCGCTGTGGCGAATTCGTTCAACGGGAGTGTCTCCATCCTCCTCGGCGCTGGTGATGGAACATTTACAACGCAGTTCCGATTCCAAGTAGGCCTCAAGCCGTGGTTTATTGCGATTGGCGACCTTAACGGCGACGGGATCCTCGACCTTGCTGTGGCAAACTCCGTCAGCAACGACGTCTCGATCCTGCTGGGCAATGGAGACGGAACCTTCGCAACGCAGGTCCGACTCTTTGCCGGCGCCAAGCCTTGGGCCATCGCGATCGGCGACCTTGATGGCGACGGCGCCCCCGACCTCGCCGTGGCGAACTTCATCGGTGACGACGTCTCGATCCTGCTTGGAAACGGCGACGGACAGTTCGCTCCGCAGGTCCGATTCCCGGCGGGCGACGGGCCGTCCTCCATTGCAATAGGCGACCTTGACGACGACGGAATCCCTGACCTTGCCGTGGCGAATTTCGGCGACAAAGATGTCTCCGTCCTCCTCGGCGCCGGAGATGGAACCTTCGCTGCGCATACTCGATTCCAAGCGGGCAGCATTCCAGCGTCCATTGCGGTTGGCGACCTCGACGGCAACGGGACCCCCGACCTCGCTGTGGCGAACTTCGTAAGCAATGACGTCTCCGTTCTCCTCAACCAATCTGCTTCTTCCCAAGACGGTCCCGACCTCAATGGAGATGGGGTTGTCAATGCCGCGGACCTGGCGACGCTTCTTGCGCAGTGGGGAACGTCAGGCATTGCTGATCTCGATGGCGACGGTGTGGTTGACGCCGCCGACCTGGCGACGCTACTCGCACATTGGGGCGTCGACGACTGATTCAACATCCTGCTTCTCGAACATTCAC
>CAYMQF010000054.1:0-14658 GCA_964392425.1 uncultured Phycisphaeraceae bacterium | reverse complement strand
CGAAGCCGAGCCGTTCGTAGGCGCGGGCGGTTGGGTCGATTTTGAGAAGTTGGCCCAGCGTGTTGGCCATCTCTTGGTATCGCCCCGTCTTGCCAAGGGAATCAGCGAGATTCAAGAGCAACGGCGACGACAGGTCCATCAACTCCGCAGCAGCCTGATAGGCGCGGATCGCAGCTTCGTGATCGCCGAGTGTTGCGTAGATGGCGCCGAGATTGACACGCGCCGGCCCATCAAGAGGATCGACTTCGACCGCTCGGCTGGCATACGGCAACGCCTGCTGAGCCTGTGCGGATTGCAGATACGCGGTGGCGAGATTGAGATTCGCGTTGAAGTTGTCAGGCTCGATCGTCAGGGCGCGCAAGTAGGCGCGGACCGCTTCGCTGAGTCGGCTGAGCAGTTGCAGCGAGAGACCATGCCCGTACTGCGCTTCGAAGTTGCGTGGCTCGATCTGGACGGCCCGGCTGTAGCTCTCCGCTGCAGCAGCGTAATCGCCTTTGATTTTATAAATCTCGCCCATATCGAGATGAGCGGTGGTCAGCGTCGGGTTTTCATCAATGGCGAGCGACAGTTCGACCATCGCTTCGTCGAGCAACCCTTGCTTGGTGAGTTCGGTGGCAACTTCGATGTGCTCGCGGGCGCGCAGCTCTGATTCCCGCACTCGCGCTGACGACGACGTTGAGCAGCCTGTGGTGGCAACCAGAATGGCAGCTAAAACAAAGATCACCAGCGCGGGGCTGAGCCTGCGGTGTGCATGGGGGCGAACATCTCTGGAGATTGCGAGCATCGGTGTCACGCTCCTGCGGTTGAGTCTGAGCCACGTTTGGCGGCGATCGGAGAGGACACCATCTCGAGCAGTGCTGCCCGGTTGACGGTGTCCCACGGAATACCTTTCGGCGATTCGCCCTTGGGCGTTTCGAGTATTTTCGGAACGTCCGAGAAATCGGCACAGTTCATGATGAACTTGAACGCTTCGAGGGAGACTTCGCCTTGCCCGATGTGCGTGTGACGATCGGTGTGGCTGCCCATCGCGCCCTTGGAGTCGTTGAGGTGGAGGACGCGAAGGCGATCCTTACTACACACCCGCGCGAACTCATCGAAAACGCGCTCGGCGCCTTCGTAGGACGTCAGGTCGTAGCCCGCGGCCAATGCGTGGCAGGTGTCGATGCAATAGCCGATGCGGTGGACTTCCCCAGCGTCTGAGCCTGCGGAGAGAATCTCCTCTGCGAGGTCGGCGATGGTGGCAAGCTCCTCGAACGATCGGCCCAGCGTGGTCCCGGCGCCTGCTGTGTTTTCCAGACAAAGAACCGTTTTATAGCCAGCGGTTTCGGCCAATATTCGAGCGACGGCTTTGGCGATGCGTTCGATGCCCGCTTTGGCGTCGGCTTCCCCTTTGCCGGTGTGGGCGCCTGGGTGGAAGACGAGGTTGCGGATGGAGAGCGCTTCGCAGCGGTCAAGCTCGGTGCGCATCATCACCGCGGATTTTTCCCACAGTTCGGGGTTGGGGCTGGCGAGATTGGCGAGGTACGTCGCGTGGCAGACGGTGCGGTCGGTCCAGCCGAGTTTTTCGAGTTCAGCGAGCCAGGCTTCGCGGTCGGCGTCCTTGAGGGGGGCGATGCGCCATTGCCTTTGGTTTTTGGTGAAGACCTGCACGGTGTCGAGGTCGAGCTGCTGCGCTTGGGTGAGCGCGTTGACGATGCCGCCTGAGATTGAGAGATGTGATCCGATCATCAGGGCATGGTACGAAAGACGCAGGCGGAGGTTCTGTTGACGGCGATCTATGCTCTGAACGTACGGGGAAGCCCCACGGATTGGAATCCGTGGCTTTGGAGAGTGTTTTTCGACGGTACGCTGGTCGGTGAACAGATACACCGAGCGAGGGCGCATAAGATGTGGGAAAAGTGGAAAAAGTTCTGGAAAGGGTTCTGGAAAGGGTGCTCTCCCATGGAAGAAGACGATGCGATTCGGCTCTTCCGGCGAATCCAGAGTGACTTCCCCGAACTCGAAATGGATCTGGATCTGAATCCAGAGTACATCGAGCTCGAAATGCACATCCCTCAACAACCCGGTTTGGCGTTCAAAGTCAATCTCAATCTGCAAAACGGAGATGAACTCCATCTGCATGCTGGAGAAAGCTTTTGGGGTGAGTGGTTCTCGAGCGCTAAAGAAACCGTCGTCGATAAGTATTACGACGCTGTCACCGGTTTATTGTCTGGACAAAACCGCATCATCGAATACTACCAAAACGACAACCTGTACAAAGCGAAACTACAAACACCGATTGGTGACGATTGGAAAACGATTGGAACAAGGTTTTGCGACATCGCCTTTCCATGGGGAAAGACGACCAAGATTTTGCAGAATGTGCCGCTGCAGGATTCCGACGCCCGATAGTTCGCGGGGTTGCTCGATATTTCGCACTGATTTTTTCAGTGAGTTTTGGCAAAATAAATACTGATCTTGGCGCCTCGGCTGTTAGAATAGGATGGCGGTGAATCTCAAAGTTGGCGCCTGCCCTCGTCGGCGGCGTCGGCTCTTCCACTCATGCACGAAGGATTTGTATGACCACTCGCACTGTGTCGGGCTCGATTCTTTCAGCAGCTCCAGCGATCGCGCTGGCCCTCTTGGCGCCAACCTCACCTGCTCTTGCGGGCGGGCCATTCGCATCGCAGGGAGTCCAACTGCGCAGCTGGATCCCACTCGCCCAGTTTGGCGCGCAGCAGACCATCGGCAACGACTGTTGGGGCTATGTCTCGCCGACGGGGCGGGAGTACGCGATCATGGGGCTGTCCCACACGACGGCGTTTGTCGAGATCACCGACCCCATCAACCCTGTCATCGTCGCGCAGATCACACACCCAACGAGTGTATGGAGTGACACCAAAGTGTTCAGCACGTTTGCCTATGTCGTCACCGAGGGCGGCGGCGGCGTGCAGGTCATCGACTTGTCGCAGATTGACGCGGGCGTCGTCACGCTGGTTGGCAGCTTCACGCCGGGCGGTCTGGATAAAGCGCACGACATCGGGATCAACGAGCAGAGCGGATTTGCATACGCTTGCCGACCCACCGGCCTGTTGATATTTGATTTGAGCAATCCGACATCGCCGGCGCTTGCGGGAAGTTGGCCCGGTCACGACATCCACGATGTGCAGGCGGTGACGTACACAACGGGGCCGTTTGCCGGGCGCGAAATCGCGTTTTGCTCGACGGGCTCCGAGGGGCTGTTTATTCTCGATACGACGGACAAAGCGAACATCGTGACGCTTTCCAACTTTGTTTATCCCAACCTTGGGTTCACTCATCAGGGCTGGCTCAGCGGGGACGGCCTGCTCTTTTATCTTGATGATGAGTTTGACGAACTCAACGGGTTTGTCGCCACAACGACCACGCGCGTCGTCGATGTTTCCGATCTGTCGGCGCCAACCCTCGCCAGCACGTTCACGTCGGGCGAACAATCCATCGATCACAATCAGTACATCAAGGACGGTGTCATCTACCAGGCGAACTACACCAGTGGTTTGCGAATCTTTGACGCAAGGCCGCCCAATGATCCGCTCAACCCGCCTCAGATCGGGTTTTTCGACACGCGCCCTGAAGTGGCAACGCCCAGCCCGTTCGTCTTTGACGGCGCCTGGAGTGTGTTCCCGTTTTTCCCAAGTGGGAACGTGATCGTCAGCGACATCAATCGCGGCTTGTTCGTGCTTGATCCCTCGCAGGCGTTGTTCGTGCCATCGCCAGCGGATCTCAATGGAGATGGGTTTGTCAATGCATCGGACCTCGCGGCGCTGCTGTCTCAATGGGGAACGGCAGGCAGCGCGGACCTCGACGCTAGCGGAACTGTTGACGCAGCGGACCTGGCGGCGCTGCTCGCAAGCTGGGGTTAATCGCGCAACCGGATGAAATGACGTACTCATGTGATTCCCACGGATTGGAATCCGTGGGCGTTGTTATGGAGTTTGAACGTCGGGCTGTGGTGATGGCTGCGGCGCATCGGTCTTCTGATCAGTTGAGTCGATGGGGATCGGATAGCCGGGGATCCAAGTATTCGTGTCGAGCGCGGTTTTGATCTCGGCGTAATGCTCAGCGAGGTAGGAGAGCATGATCCACTCGTCGGGGTCGTGTCCGAACTTGAACGATTCGACGTGCGCCTCTTCGAGCGGCACGCCTTCAAACAAATGGCGGTAGAGGATGACCGCGAGGCCCGTCCGCTGGGCGCCTGCCCCACACTGAACAAGCATCGGATAGTTGGATTCGTCATTCATCATGCGCAGTGCAGCGACATACTCGTTGGGGTTTCCCGTTGCGTCGCCGAGCAGGCCGTCCATGCGAATGCGGTCGATGCCTAGCTCGCGCGCCAAGGTGTCTGCTTGTTCATCGCGCTCTGTGCCTCGCGCTGCGACACCGAGATCGACGATGGTGCGGATGTTGTAGCGGTCATGAATCTTGCGCATGGTTTCGGGAGTCTGTCGGCCGGCGCGGTAAATCTTGCCAGGCTCGACGACGCCGAAATTGCGAATGATGATGTGGTCCTTGACGTATTGATCCCAAACGTGGACTCCACCGCCTATGACAATCACGACAGCGATGATCGGCGCCACGACCGCCATGGGTGAACGCACATGCGCTTCGGGATTGTTCCTGCGTTTTTCGTTTGCGATGAGGTGCAAGTTGCGGAGGTACACGAAGAGGCCGATGGATTGGCCGAGGATGAAGACGGGGTCTTGGCGATAGATCGCATAGATGAGCAGCGTGATCCCCCCACTGATGCTGAAGTACCAGAACGCGACGGGGATGACGCTTTTTTTCTGCCGTTCGCTGGAGATCCACTGGACCACGAAGCGCATGAAGAAGAGCGTTTGGCCGGCAAAGCCGAAGATGAGCCAGAAGATGCTCACGGACGTTTCTCCTCGTGTGGGTCGGGACGGACGGGTCGGCGGTTGAGCCACATCACGCCGACGATATCGACGATGCCGACCCAAAGGCGGTTGTGCAGGCCGTACTTTGATTTGCCTCGCGTTCGCGGGCGATGGGAGACATCGACAAAGAGGACGACGCCTCGGTTGCGGTGAAAGAGCGCGGGGAGGAATCGGTGCATGTGGTCGAAAGGTGGAAGCTGGAGGAAGCTGTCTTTGCGGAAGAGTTTGATGCCGCAACCGGTGTCGCGGGCGCCGTCACTGAGGAGCTTGCTTCGCACGCCGTTGGCGATGCGCGAGCTGAGCAGTTTGAGTTGAGAATCCTGTCGTTTGACTCGTTGGCCGGCAACGAGCTGGACGGCATCGGGATCGGGAGCGGCGTCGCGGGCGTCAAGAAGTTTGCACAGGTCAGCGGGGTCGTTTTGGCCGTCACCATCGAGTGTGGCGATCCATGGGCTTTTCGCAAAGCGGGCGCCTGTGACGACGGCGGAGCTTTGGCCGCAACATTGGGCGTGGCGGATAACGCGGAGAGCCGGGTCGTTGAGTGCTGCTTGCTGGAGGGCTGCGGGGGTGCCATCGTCGCTGCCGTCGTCGACGTAGATCACTTCGTAGGCGCAGCGGCCACTCAAAGCTGCGCGGATTTCATCGAGCAACGGGACGATATTCGTCTCTTCGTTTTTGACCGGGACGACGACGGTGAGAGTCGGCTCGGTTTGGGTGTCAATGGTTTCGGTCATTCCTGGTTCCGGGGCGATGGGTTGAGATCGTAGGACACGAGGCGACGCTAGGTCCAAGTGCCCGCAATGACAAGACGGGGGGAATTTTGTTGGCAGGCGCCTGCTGCGCCTTCGTCGATACCATGACGATATGGGCGATTCTGAGAGGACGATCGAAGTTGAAGTTGGGGCGAGAACGGCGCGATCGGCGAGCATGTCGATGCGCGTGCTGGGCATCATCGTCGTGGTTGTCAGCGTGCTGATGGTGTGGTTCAGCAGCGGCGATCACCCGCTCTATTCCCCCGACGAGGTCCGCTATGGGTCGGTCAGCAAGACGATGGTCGAGACGGGGCAGTGGATCGTGCCTCAGATCCGCGGGCATGCGCACCTGACCAAGCCCCCCATGACGTACTGGGCTGAGGCGGTCGCGATGAAAGTGCTGGGCGTGACAGATCTGGCGGTTCGGCTGCCTTCTCTTGTGGCGACGAGCCTGACAGCGCTTTTGCTCTTTGGGATCGCCTGGCGGATGGGAGGCGTGCGCGTCGGCGTGGCGGCGACGGCGTTGTTCAGCGTCATGCCATTAGTGTTCGGCATCGGACGCACCGCGATCACCGATCCCGTGCTCAATCTCTTTTGGCTGTCCACACTGGTGTGCGGGTATCTGCTCATCGAAACACACAAACGGCGATGGATGGCGCTGCTGTGGATTGCTGCAGCATTGGGGCTTTTTACGAAGGGGCCGGTGGCGCTGACTCCGGTGGGTGTGGTGTTGATCTGGCTCTCGCTGGGTCGGCGGTGGCGCGACATCGGGCGGATGTGGGTTCCGATTGGATTGCCGATGGCGTTTACGCCGCTCTTGGCGTGGGTGTTTGCGGTCTATCGGCTGCATCCCGATGCATTTGCGATCTGGAAATACGAAATCCTCGATCGAGTCAGCGGGTCAGGCGATCACCCGCAGCCGATCTGGTACTACGCCCCGGTGTTTCTGATTGGACTTATCCCTGCGACGATGATGCTGATGGCGCCCGGCTGGAACTTTCGGTGGAAAGAGGGCTGGACGCAGGTGCGGAGCGCGACGCCGATAGCGCTGTGGGCGCTGGCGATCGTCGTGCCTTTTGTCATGTACTCATTGATCTCGGGCAAACTGACGACGTACATGCTGCCCATCGCAGCTCCATTGGCGCTGCTCACCGCGCTGATGCTCGAAGAATGGATGGCTGGACGGGCGGACCATCGCGATGATGGTCGGCGCTGGCCCGATGTGGTCATCACGCACACGTTGGTGATGACCCTTGCGGTGACTGGCGCCATTGTCGCTGCGGTCATGGTGAACAAACCGTTGATCGCCGCAGCTGCAGGATTGGTCGTCATTCCGATTGCTTCTGCGATTGCGTGGTTCTATTGGAAGCGCGCGCCAAAACGGCGCCCTGCGCTGCTCGCGCTGATGTGGTCTGGATGGGTCGTCGCGTACGGCTGGATTGCGCTTGCGGAAAACAACCTGCGCACCACCACCGACCCGCGCAACCTCATCGCAACGGTGCAGGCGGTCGCTGCGGATCAAGGGCTGGGGCTCAGCGACGTGGTGTTCTATGGTTTTTATGATCCTGCGTTCGGTTTCTATACTGATGAGGAGTATGTGGTGGCTGGAAGCGCCCAACAGCTTGGTGAGCTTGCCGACGAACATGCGCGTGACGGTTTGATCGTGCTCGCTGACCTGAGAACATGGGCTGTGCTGCTCAAACAGTCGCCTGAGATGGAGTCCCGCTTCACTATCGAAAAAGAAACACGTCGATGGGTCACTCGTGAAATGTTGATTCTGTCCTTGAATACAAGCCCGGGAGCAATGGAATGAGGCAGCGATCATGACCCAACGTGACAGCTGCACACTGGTGACCGGAGCGGCGGGCTTCATCGGATCGCATGTTTCCCAGGCGCTGCTCGCGCGAGCAGGCGCCACGGCGCGCGTCGTCGGGCTGGACAACTTCGATTCTTTTTATGCGGAGCCGATCAAACGCGACAACATCGCGCAGATCGAGCGCGGAGCAGGCGGTCGCTTCACACTTGTTCAAGGGGATTTGCGCAGCGCGGACGCGCTCGAACAGTTGTTCAGTGAACACAAGCCCGACACGGTTATCCATCTTGCCGCCCGCGCGGGAGTGCGCCCGAGCATTGCAGACCCAGCTCTCTACGCTGACGTCAATGTGCTGGGCACGACGCGGCTGCTCCAAGCGGCACACAATGCTGGGTGCAAGCGACTGGTGCTCGCCTCATCAAGCAGTGTCTATGGCGGGAACACCAAGCTCCCCTTCAGTGAAACGGATGATGTCAACGAGCCGATTAGCCCGTATGCAGCGACCAAGCGCGCGTGCGAACTTCTGGCGCACACGCACCACCATTTGTATGGCGCTTCGGTGGCGTGTTTGCGGTTCTTTACGGTGTATGGGCCTCGCCAACGGCCTGACCTTGCGATTTCCAAGTTCATGAAGTTGATCGCTGCGGGTGAGCCGATTCCTGTCTTTGGGGCTGGGGATTCGAGCCGGGATTACACGTTTATCGAGGATATTGTCGCAGGCGTGCTCGGAGCGGTCGACCACATCGATGCCTTCGGCTATCGAATCTGGAATCTCGGCTCCAGCAGCCCGATCAGTCTGACTGAAATGATCGATGCAGTGGCAGCCGTCGTTGGGCGCGATGCGATCATCGACCGCAAGCCGATGCAGCCCGGCGATGCGCCCCATACGTTTGCCGATGTGTCGCGATCACACGAGGAGCTTGGTTATGCGCCTGCGAGGAAGTTCCACGATGGGCTCAAGCAGCAATGGGATTGGCTCAAGCCGAGCTTGAACTCGTAATCCCACGGATACGAATCCGTGGGCTTTGTTCGAACGGAAAGAGATAAGTCAAAGGAACATCATCAACTGTCGTCAGCGTCGCGGTTGGAGCGAAGCACCAGCTCGGCTTGTTTTTGCCTGACGATGTGTTTGGGCGGTATTGAGTAGGTGAGGAAGACGCCTCCCGAGACTACGCAGTCGTCGCCGATGATTGTGTCGCCGCCGAGGATGACGGCGTCGGCGTAGATGGTGACGCGATTGCCGATGGTTGGATGGCGTTTGCCTCCGCGGACGAGTCGGCCGTGCGCATCTTTGGGAAAGCTTTTGGCGCCGAGCGTGACGCCTTGGTAGAGCTTGACTTGATCGCCGACGATTGCGGTTTCGCCGATGACGACTCCCGTTCCATGATCGATGAAAAACGATGAGCCGATGACGGCGCCGGGGTGGATGTCGATGCCGGTGTCTGAGTGTGCCTGCTCGGTGATGATGCGAGGCACGAGCGGAATCTCAAAGCGATGAAGAATGTGCGCGAGTCGATAAGAAAGGACGGCGCTGACGCCGGGGTAGCAGGCGATCGTTTCATCGGGATGGGTCGCTGCGGGGTCGCCGGCGTAGGCTGCGTCGATATCCAGCGCGAGGGCGCTGCGCAGCGATGGGAGCTCCTTGAGGAGTCGATCGACGAGTCGGCGCGATTGGGAGTGATCGTCATCGGAAGCGGCGGGATCGTGGGGGCAGTTCAAACCGATGTGCCGGCCGTAGCGGAGCGCGTCGTAGATCACACTGGAGGCGGCTTGCTGGAGATCGCCGAGCAATCGTTCGAGCCAGCCATCCACGCCTGGCGTTTTGAGCGTTTCCCCTTCAAAGAAGCCGGGGAAAACCAGGCAGCGGACCAGATCGACGAGACGCCGAACCTGCTGACCCTTGGGGCAGACGGGCGCGTCGAGGCGGGCAAGATTGGTGAGGGAGGTGATGGACTCGGCGACTTCAGCCCGGAGTCTCCCTGAGATGGGTGGCGGGCCGGACTGGGCGCTCTTGTTATTGGGAGACTGATCGGAATGAGCGGTGTTCATGTCCACGGGGGCATCGTACTCATCTGAAGCAACCCAAGGCGATCGCTGAGCGTGGATGGGATGGGGTTGCTCTGGAGCAAAATAAAAAAGTTCGCCTCATATATGAAGGCTGCTGCCGAGCAATGCCCGAACCCCTATTCCAAGGTGGGTGCCCCGGTCGAGATCCCGCCCTTCCGCTCTAAAGGCGGCATGGTCTTCGTCTCGGCGTTTCAGGGGCTCCCGAAGGGCCAGTTGAAGGTTCGAGCATATGTCAAGGCTGCATGCCTTCTTCGATGAAACGAACTGACCTAATCATACCGTAAAGTGGAACCAAAATCGATCTTTTTGCGAATGTATTTTGCATCTTTTTGGAAGTATTTGGAAGGGCGGGTTCTGGGTGTCGTTGACGTCCGCCCACGCCTCAGTTAGAACAGGTTTGCCCGTCAGGGGCTATATTCGTGAAGCAGGAGATCCCCATGAACTACCGCCGATATCGCACACGCTCTGTACTCACCTTTACGCTCGGGGCAATCGCCTCTGTTTCGTTGATTGGCTGTGGCGCCTATCGGCTCAACCCGACGCCTGGCTCCGCGATCCTCGGCGGCTCAAACGATAAAGCATGGAACCGTGCCGCCATCACCGTTGACACCAATCTCCGTGCTTTCACGAACGATTGGGCGGCGTTCTGGCTTCTCGACCGCCCGAGCAGGCTCCACCCCATTGCATCGCCGTATTGAGCGAGATTGATCGAACGGGTCGCCGACTCCAGTGTTGATTTGATGACTACCGCTTGGCCCGACCTCGGGTCAGCGTCAATCGAAACATCATATTTCCTGCGCCGGTTGATCGACCGACGCCCGCGCAGATAGGACTCACGTGTGGCACGTTTTTTCAGTGCGCCCAGGCGCCTGTTTGATCCGCGAACTCTCCCCTACATGACCCGCACCAGTTTCGTCTGGGAGATGCGAAGCGCGCTGGCGTTCCCCTTTGCGATGGTCTGCCTTGAAAGCGGCGTGGTCGGCGTGATCGCGCAGAAAACCTTTCATGCGGGAGACCTCGCCGTCGCCGCCATCACCGCGGCTCCCATGGCGGCCAACCTCACCAGCTTTCTTTGGGCTCGACTCCTCTACGGGAAAGACCGCGTCAAATCGGTCGTCGTGCTGCAGCTCTTGATCCTTGCGACGGTCGCGATGATCGGCCTGACGCCGATCTCACGAGGCGGCCTGGCGATGCTGATCGTGCAGGTGTATCTCGGCCGAAGTTTGCTCGCCGGGCTGGTGACGGCGCGGACCGACATATGGAGATCGAACTATCCCCGTCGGCTTCGAGCGACGATTGTCGGCCGATACGCAGCGATTGTGTCGCTCATCATCAGTGTGTCCGCAGCTGGCATCGGCGCCACACTCGGCGCGACGGATGAACACAGCGCCACAGCGTTTCGAGTGATCTACTTCGGATGCGCCGGAGTTTCGATCGTCGGGGCGTGGGCGATGTCGCATGTGCGATGGCGGGGAAGGTCGGCGATTCTCCGAGAGGAACATGCGGAAGCGAGTCGATCGACATCAAACGGATTCGGCCCAGCAGGCATGCTTGAAGTCTTGCGCACCGACACTCATTTTCGTTCGTACATGTGGGCTCAGTTTGTATTGGGCATGAGCGCGATGGCAGGGCTGGCGCCGTTCATTATTGCAGTGGATCGGTCTCTTGGGTTGGGATATTTCTGGGCGATCGTTTTGACGCAGGTGGCGCCTACCGTTTTGACGGTGTTGACGATTCCACTGTGGGCTCGGCTGCTCAACCGTGTTCACATCGTTCGGTTCCGCGCGCTGCATGCGTGGCTTTTTGTTGGCGCCAACGCGCTGACGGGGATCGGGCTTGCCATGCAGAGCGTGCCTGCACTTTTGATTGCCCGATCGGTTCTCGGAGCTGGCAACGGCGGGGGTCGGCTGGCATGGAACCTCGGCCATCATGACTTTGCGCCGCGGCATCTGGCGACGCTGTACATGGGTATTCACGTCACACTCACCGGCGTGCGGGGAGTCCTCACCGCGTTCCTTGGCACGCTTCTTTATTCGGGTTGGTCATTTACTTTTGCCAACGAGCGGTATGTGTACACCGGCATGGGCGCATGGCTCTTTGCGCTGCTTGCGGGAGTGAGCCTGGTCGCGCTGGTCATGTTTGCCCGGCTGGATCGCCGGATGAAAATGAACACGGGCGCCGACCAAGCCGACGCCCGCAGTGAGCCATAGACCAGTTCTTTCCCGCGGGGGGACGGATCAACTCATTATTTGTAGTTGGCTTTGACGGTGTACTTGCCGCGCGAGACGCGTTTGAACGCGGGGCTGGTGATGAGCGCCTGGTTGACGATCGTGCGGAAGTTAGCGCTGGATGTTTTGTATCCTGCGGCCTGCACTTTTTCAGCGATGTCTGTCACGCCGATCGTCTTGTTCTTGAGAAGCTTGATGAGCGACTCTTCAAGGTTCATCTCGTTGCGTGGACGTCGGCGAACGCCACCGTTCCCCCCCACCACGGCGCCGGCTTGGCGGATCTGGTCATCCAACTCAGCCAGCTGAGCGGCCAGTCGGTCGCGCTTTTTCATCAGTGTCTTGGACTGACGACTTCGGCGGGCGATCTCGGCCTGCAGTTCTGTGATTGAAACCTTCGCAAGCTTACGCTTGGCCATTGCTGTCTCCTAGAAAAAAAATGCCAATCGGTTCCACGCGACGCGGGCGACATGCGTATCAAGCTTTCACCAGACGGTGAACACTCGCAACATGTGCACAATGAGAACAGATCTCAAGGCGTCGGAACCTGTGTCATGTGCAGATTACTATACGCCCCCGCAGCATGCAAGTTCACATCGTCTCTTCTTATGATCCCGGTGCGATAAGCTCAGTTCGTTTTCTCGGGTGGAACCCCCATATTTCGGAGTATCCCATCGAGTTGCTCTAAGTCAAAGAACTCGATCATGAGGCGGCCTTTGGAGCCGGTGGAGTCGAGGCGAACTTTCACTTTGGTTGTGAAGCGATCTTGCAGGCGGCCTTCCAGATTCTTGAGAGCGGCGATTCGCGAAGAGTCATGTTCTATCTTGCGATCCCCTGCTGATCGGCTGGTCGGGTCGTTGAGATTTTGGATGTGTTGTTCGAGCCTGCGCACGGACCAGCCGCCGTCCCGCGCGATGATCGCCAGCTTGATGCGCCCCCGGCCCGGTGTTAGCGACAGGAGAGCCTTGCCGTGCCCGGGCGAGAGCCTGCCCGCTGCGATGTCACTTTGGATTGGCTCTTCGAGCTCCGTCAGGCGGATCAGGTTGGCGATCGTCGAGCGTTCCAAGCCAACTCGCTTTGCAAGTTGCGCCTGTGTGAAGTTGAATTCGGTGAGCAACTTTGAAAAAGCCTGGGCCCGCTCGATAGGGTTGAGGTCTTCGCGCTGAAGATTCTCAACGAGCGACCACTCCGCAGCTTCACGATCGTCAAGATCCACCACGATTGCAGGGATTGTTTCGAGCCCCGCTCGTTGGGCGGCTCGCCACCGCCGTTCGCCTGCGATCAACTCCCACTGCGCCCCCACCGGAGCGTCCCCAGCCATTTCGAGCGGGCGAACTGCGATCGGCTGCATCACGCCTGTGGTTCGGATCGACTGGGCGAGCTGTTCGAGAGCCAACTCATCAAAGTGCTGGCGAGGTTGATGACGGCCCGGAACGATGGCTCCAAGCAGGAGGAGTTGACTGATCGGACCTGCTTGGTCTTTTGTAAGAACTTGCGTGTCAATATGTTGCGTCGTTTTCTCCGGTGCAATCCGGACTTCTGCGGGGTCGTTGATCAGGCTGCTGAGCCCCCTGCCGAGCTTTCGGGTTCGCTTTGTTTGCGCTGCCATTGACGCGGTCTCCGGTAATGTTGCTGATCAGTGTTGGATCATGCAAAGGTTATAGGACGTTGGCAAAGGCCTGTCCCCCGTCGCTGTCATGTTTCTCGGACGATGGTAGAATGGTCGTATCGACCAGCTGAGTATTGAATCGGGAAAGAACGACAGCTCCAGTATATTGACCCTATGTCAGATTCGCCATCCAATACGATTGAAGTCATCGCGCGAGGGGTGACGGTCCGGGACGGCCTGCTCCTGCTCTGTCGAAATATTGAGCATGGACACTGCTACCTGCCGGGCGGGCATGTCGAGTTTGGGGAGTCTGCGACGGCTGCATGCGAGCGTGAATACCTCGAAGAAACGGGTCTGAAAGTTCGGGCGAGCGAGTGCTGTATGGTCGCAGAAGTTCGATTTGTTCAAGAGGGGGTTGCTCGGCATGAGCTGAGCCTCGTGTTCCACGTGGAACAGATGTCAGGGGAAGCCTTCCCGGAGCATATTTCTTCATGTGAGTCGAAGCTCGCGTTTGAGTGGATATCGCCAGACAAGCTGGAAAAATCGGACTTTCGGCCTTGCGCCATTCTCGGCCCTGTGCGATCTCTGGCTTTGAACATCGCTGCTGATTCACCATCTCGACGATCTTCTTGGCCATTGTGGATTTGCAGCCAGGAGTAAAAGCGCCCTTACCCTCCGCCCTTATATCGTCGATACGAGTGTCCTATGGAGAGACCTCAAGACACTGCTGAGTTGAACTGCGCCCCCCATTCGCGCCCGCACCCTAGCCAAGGATCCGCGGCGTTTGATCCGTTGGCGAGAATGATGGCGCATGAGGTTCGCAATATCCTCACGCCGATGCGAGCCAAAGCACAGATGGCGCTAGACCATCTCGACGACCAGGCACGCACTCAGCGAGCCTTGGAATGGGCGATCAAAGCATCCCAGCGGATATCTGCCCTCACCGACACGATATTGCTAGGCGCCCGGGACCACAGCGAATTGGTCTCGATGAACGATCTACTTGCTGAACTGCAGGAAGAGCTTCCCCGACGAGATGGACAGAAACCCCGTGTCACCGTTGATATCCACGACAATGCATCCGTCAACACCGCTCCGACCGCTCTCAGGCATATCCTGCTCAATCTCCTCCTCAACGCTGATCACGCCTCCTCGGGCAAGAATGGCAACGTGAACGTGACATGCGAGCGTTCCACGTGGAACACCGCGGAATCGTTCAGGTCTGGCGTGTCGATCTCGATCGAAGATGACGGCGGCGGACTTGATGAAGTGACACTGA
>CAYMQF010000053.1:0-14713 GCA_964392425.1 uncultured Phycisphaeraceae bacterium | reverse complement strand
GATCAGTTCTGCGCCATGATGAACTTGTGCTTGCGTTTGAGCAGTTCGAGGACGAGGTCGAGGTGTGTCTTGTTGACGACTTCCCACGCGACCCAGTAGGTGCCGTTGACTCGGCGTCCTTCGTCGAGCCCTTCCCGGATGAACTTTCGCAGCCTGCTCATGGGCAGTTTGTTCATCATTTCGGTGGTCAGGGGTGTGGCGATGATGGGTTTGTCGCGGTGGGGGACGAGGTAGGCCCACGCTTGGGTGGGGTCGTCGGGGCAGCGGTAGACGAGTGTCCATCTCCATGGCAGGCCCATCCACTGGATCTCTTCGCGCACGTCCTCGAAAACATTGAGCCGTTTGCGGGCGGTTTCGACGAGCTGGCAAAGTTGGCTGTCGTAGTGGCTCCGCAAGCCTTCTACGGTCGGTGTGCGGAACTGATCTTCCCATGGGATGTGTGAGAGGGGTTTGGTATACACCATCAGCGGGGCCTTTCCTAGGCTGGTGGATGAGAAAGTTGCTCGATAATGGACTATACAGCCAAGGGGGGTGGAGGGTTCGTTTTTCCTGCGATAACAGCCCTGAGAGCACGGGACGCCTCATTTTCAAAGGCTGGAAGACGGATGGCGCAGAAAGAGGGGTCCGCCTCGTTGACGCGGGGGGGCGGACACGCGACGATTGGGTAATGCAGCAGGGAACCAAATCTGAGAGTGCGAGCCCGGCGCCTGGCGCGGTGACGCTGGATGATGCAGAGCTGCACGCAGCGGTCGTTTTGATCGTCGATGACAATCGGCAGAATCTCGAACTGCTCGAAGCGTACCTCGAAGACATCGGCTGTCAGATCAGCACTGCTGCGGACGGCGTCGAGGCGATGGAGCGCGTCGAACAGCGCACGCCTGACCTCATCCTGCTCGATGTAATGATGCCTCGCATGAGCGGATTTCAGGTCTGCTCGAAGATCAAGGCGGACCCGGAGCTGCGCGATATTCCCGTTGTGATGGTGACTGCGCTCAACGAAGTGAGTGATGTCGAGCGAGCCGTCGAGAGCGGGGCCGACGATTTTCTCACCAAACCCGTTCAGCAACTGGAGCTGGTGACGCGCGTCAAATCGCTTCTGCGTGTTCGGCTGCTCAAACGCCGACTCGATGAAGCGCTCGAGCAAATGAAAAAACTCACCGGCGAAGAGTGAACTGGCGTTGGGCTCAGTCCCGGCGGGATCGAACCACAATCGCGGGAGTGTCCCCGGGGCGGATCCAGCGTGTCTCGCTGCGAGGCTGTACGAGCGCGCAGGCCAAGTGATCGAGATACAACTCCAACGCCTGCGGGCGAAACGTCACAAGAAACTCCCGGCTGGCCGTGGGGTTCAACGATTGGACCCGGCTGATCAACCCTTCGGTGTGAGGGTCGAGAACCGCTTCACGAGCGGCCTCTTCGTGCTTGAGTGAACGGTCCGCAAACAGTGAAGCGATGGCGGCAACCATGAGCAGTTCTCCTGAAAAGGGCAAACGGAACCGGGCGAGACTGTCAATGATCGGACGGTTCATCTTGACCGGCCCAACGCATAACGATTCTGGACGAAAATAACTTCGTGGACGCGGATTCCCGGCGATCTGCCATCGATCTACCACAGTGGTAGACTGTGCAGCGATAGCACCGAGCAAAGGCGGTTGGTTCTCCGTCATCATTCCTCGTGGAGGTTCGCACACCATGACCGCTGAGTTGAATCTGGATCATCCAACCTTTGCGATCGCGCGCGATGGCTTGCCCGGCAAGCCCATGAAAGCGACCGAGTTTCGCAATCAGGCGATGCTCATCATCGAGCCAGCCGACCTGCATGAGGTGCTGCGCTTTCTGCGCGATGACGAGCGGTGTCAGTACGACTTCCTCTCCGACGTTGCCGGCGTCGACTATCTCGACTATCCCGCAGCGACGATCGGCCGATTTGCCGTGATCTACAACCTGATCAGCACGACTCGCAACGATCGCTTCTTTGTCAAGACGTTTGTGAACCCGTCCATCCCGACTGACGGCATCGAAGAAGACCCGGCTCTCTACCTGGACAGCGTGACGGACCTGTGGCCCGGGGCTGAGTGGACCGAGCGCGAAGTCTTCGACATGTTCGGCATCCGGTTCCGCAACCACCCCGATCTTCGGCGAATCCTCACATGGAAAGACTATCCCGCGCACCCGCTGCGCAAGGATTATCCGCTGCAAGGCAGAGGCGAACGCGAAAACTTCCGTGTCGTCGATCGAACGGATGCATGATCAGCGGCGCCTGGGCTGGATGATGGAACGCCCATTCCTC
The DNA here is from genome assembly GCA_964392425.1 of uncultured Phycisphaeraceae bacterium. Taxonomy (GTDB): domain Bacteria; phylum Planctomycetota; class Phycisphaerae; order Phycisphaerales; family UBA1924; genus CAYMQF01. The sequence continues at coordinate 12,426 of CAYMQF010000053.1, read as the reverse complement.
TGAGTTGTCGATGTATCGCCTTACGCCAGCGCTTCGGTGCTTTGGCGGATTCTCTCAACGCAGTCGACAACGATGTTGATCGTCTGATCGATTTCAGATTCGGTCGTGTTGCGCGACAGGCTGAAACGCAGCGAGCCGTGCGCGATTGTTTCGGGAATCTCCATCGCGAGCAGCACCGGCGACGGCTCAAGCGATCCACTCGAACAGGCGGCTCCCGCTGAAGCGCACACGCCTCGCTCGCTCAATGCAATAAGCAATGCTTCGGATTGAACACTTGGAAAACCGATGTTCGAGGTGTTCCACAGGCGATCGGCATTGCCCGATGGGCCGTTGATGACGCCGTCGGGGACCCTCTCAATAATGCCTTGCTCCAGTCGATTGCGCATTGCTTGGATGCGTGCGCGGTCTTGTTCATCTTTGAGCCACACTGCGGCGACCTCCGCAGCGGCGCCGAACCCCACGATGCCGGGCACGTTCTCAGTGCCACCTCGCTGGCCGTTTTCCTGCGAACCGAGGATGCGGGGCGGCAGCACGATCCCTCGGCGCAGGCATAAGGCGCCGACCCCTTTGGGCCCGTGAAACTTATGCGCTGCGATGGTGAGAACATCAATCGGTGTCTGCGCAAAATCAGTTGGCATTTTGCCGACCCACTGGGCGCCGTCACAGTGGAAGGGGATGTTTCTTGATCGGCACAGTTCGCCGACCGCGTGGATCGGCTGGATCGCGCCCGTTTCGTTGTTGGCCCACTGGACACTGACCAGTGCGACTTGGTCGTCGAGCAGGTCGGCTAGCGCGTCAGCATCAACAACGCCGGCGCGAGACACAGGCGCCCAGCGAACTTCAGCTTCGCCTTGCTCTTCGAGGGACCGGACGAGACTGCCTACCGCGCTGTGTTCGATCGGGGTGGTGACAATGACATTGCGATGGTCGCTTTGGCGGCGTTCGAGCAATCCCCGGATGGTCCAGTCGATTGCTTCGGTGCCTCCCGAGGTGAAGACGATCTGGCGGGGTCGGGCGTTGAGCAGACGAGCGACGCTTGATCGTGCTCGTTCGACGTGGCGACGGGCTGCCTGCCCTGCGCGGTGGATGGACGATGGGTTGTGCCAGTTTTCACGCAGTGCATCGAGCATGGCGTCGACCGCTTCGGGGGCGGGCTGCGTGGTCGCGTTGTTATCGAGGTAGATCATTCCTGTGCATCGTATGCGCTCACAGCTTCAATAGGAGAAAAACCCTCGCCAGCCGGAGAAGCGGACGAGGGTAGTAGTGCATATCGAGTTGATTTCCGCCGTTGGTTCAGCGGGCGGACGATCCTCGCAATCAGATGGGGAAGCAGACCCCCCAGTTGCCCAGCAGTGCTGCGAGATCAGCAGCGTCGACCATGCCGTCCCCATTGACATCGCCCCCGCAGGTCAGGCAGCCATTGGGATATTGCTCCGTGTCGTCGTCATCAAACGGCGGCAACTCCGGCAGTGTGCCCGGGCTGGGCCTGAGAATCACCGTGATCACATCGGCAGGCGTGATCGAGATTCCTTGGAATGAGTATGACTGTTCGCCGACGCAGGCACACGCGGACAGATTGTTGTCGTTCTCAATGACTCGACAGAAAAGCTGGATGTTCTGCCCGCCGCAGGACGCCGTTCCGCAGAGGAAGAGCGTGCACAGCTGGCAAACATCGAACGGCGCCGCGATCCAGTCGCCGCACCCGTTGACCAGGTTGGGCTGCGGGATGCCGTTGATCAAAAGCAATGGCTCGACGCCGAGCCGCGTCGTTTGGAGCAGGCCGAACGTTGAATATTCAACATCGAAGAAAACATCGAACTGAACTAGCTCCGTGACCGGTCCTCCCACCGAGGGGAGGACTTGGAGATTCTTGATCGCGCGGTTCCAACCAACTTGGTTCCCATCGAAGTTGATGGTGCGTTGGTCGTCGGTGGTGTTGGTGTCGGGCAAGGCGCCTGGTGGGGGGAGGAGAATGACCTCGATCACATCGCCCACTGTCGCGGGGATCGGGACGTTTGCGGTGATGGGCGGGAACTGGCACAGGCCGTCAATGCAGAACAGCGCTGTCGACATTCCGTTGACGATCCCCGAGCCGCACGTTCCGCCGCACGGTCCGCCGAGGATGGTTCCCGGGTCCACCTGAATGCTGAATGGAATGTTTGCAAACGTGACGCCGTTGATGACGACGGACACAACAGTGGACACATCGTCAAGGACACCACCGACTCCTTCAGGCGCCTTGACCACTGGCACAAGCGTCGCTCCGATCGTGAAGGAGCCGATCAGGGTCTGGCTGCCATCCGCGTTGGAGGTCAGCGCGACGCCTGAGATTTGTCGGTTGTAGGTGACTTGGGCGAGACACGAACACGTTGCGCCTACAGCGAGCGCGGTTCCTAGAAATGCGTGCAGAGATTTCATGCTCCACCGTTCCTTTCCCCTCAAAAAGGGTGGTGTAAGAGCCCGACGCGCCGCCGAACATTCGGCGGTATGACCGCGCTCGGACTGCTTATATATGCTACAGGGTCAGCGAGATAAGATGATCACAAAAACCTAAATAAGTGCAACTTGTTTTCGATCCAACATTGAGAACGGCCCGCAGTGGTCGCCGCACGGTTCAAAAACGCCGTACACTGTGGGTATGCCATGTGGCGAGAACAACAATGGACAAGACGGTCCTGTGGAAATCCGCATTGAGGATCTCCACAAGGCGTTCAACGACCGCCCGGTACTCAAGGGTGTCGAACTGGACGTGATGGAGGGCGACATCCTCGCGATCGTGGGAGGCTCGGGAGAGGGCAAGACCGTCCTGCTCGATCATATGGTCGGGCTGCTGACGCCTGATTCGGGCCGAGTGCTCGTTGCGGTGGATCGCAAGCAGCCGGGCACTCCAATGGCCGACCTGGCGAAGCTCAGTCCTGAAGAGTTTGACGAAGTGCGCAAACGCTGGGCGCTCGTCTTTCAGAAAAACGCGCTGCTTTCAGGGACCGTCTTCAAGAATCTTGCGCTGTGGCTCCGCGAGCACACCGACCTCGGGCCGGGCGAGATATACGAGCGTGCGCGCGAGGCGCTCGATGCGGTGGGCTTTGCCGGCGATGAATCGATCATGAACAAGCGGCGCAGCGAGTTGTCAGGCGGGATGGCTAAGCGAGTCGCCGTTGCGCGCGCCATTGCGATGAAGCCTGAGATTTTGTTTTATGACGAGCCTACGACCGGGCTCGATCCGTACAACGCCTCGAAGATTCACGAACTGATCTGCGCGACGCACTCCAAGGCTCGGCAGGCGGGCGACGCCCAGACGACCGTCATCATCACGCATGACAAGGACCTGCTGCATCGATTGCGTCCGCGCATCGTAATGTTGTCAGAAGGCAAAGTGTTCTTCGACGGTCCGTACAATGACTTTGAAAAGTCCGACTCCGAAATCATCAGGCCGTACTTCGAGTTGATGCCGGTCTTCCACCGGATGCAAGCTGCAAAGGCGTGATCCGTCACTCTGGTGGGTTGTATGGCGGAACACCGAGCATGAGTTGTTCGATGACTTCGCGAACGCGCGTGCCTGATTTGTCCTTCGCGTGCCCCGGCACGCCGAGCGGTGCGAGGATCCCGTAGCCGAGCCCGAGGTGCAGGAGCATCCACGCGGTGATTTCGGGCGAGAAGCGTTTGCTGACGGAGCCCGACTCCTGGGCGTGGACGACTTCTTTCCGGACAAACTCATGGAGTGCGGTCAGGTGTCGAACGAGTGCTGCGCGGATGTCGCTGTCGGTGATCTCGGTCATTGCCTGGACGATGACGCGGTAGACGCCTCTGCCTTTGTCGCTGATCATCGGGTTGGCGCCGATGAGGAGGCGCAGTCGTTCTGCGGGGTCCTCAGCGTTGTGAAGATGTTGCTGCCACAGCCGGAGGGTTTGTTCGCCGGTGCGGTCGATGATGGCGATGAACAATTCTTTTTTTGAATGGAAATGTCGGTAGATGATGGGTTCGGTGACGCCTGCTGCTTTGGCGAGCTCCGCCGTCGTGGCGCCGAAATACCCTCGCTCAGCAAAGAGAGCCGCTGCGGTGTCGAGAAGCTGCTGGCGTCGCTTTATGGCGGGTAGGCGGGTCATGCGTGGGGTGTGTCTCCGAGGTAAGTGTACGCTCACTTCGGCTGTTCATGACCCGCACAGCGAGCAAACTTTGAGAAAACATTCAATCAGTCTGGCGGGCGGGCTGACGGGAGGAGTCATTGGTCAGCGGGGGGTGGCGGGGGATCCCACCCGGAGCCGCCAAAGGGATGGCATCGCAGGAGTCGGCGAGCTGTCAGCCAGGTCGCTTTGAGGGGATTGTGGCTGCGGTATGCCTCGAGCGCGTAGTTGCTGCAGGTCGGCATGAATCGGCAGTGCCCGCCCATCATCGGCGAGAGGGTCCACTGGTACAGGCGGATGAGGGCGATGAACGGTGCTGCCGCCAAGCGGGCGAGCAAACTCTGGTGGTCCGCCGTCGGTTTGAGTTGGACCTTCTCACGCGCCATCAGAGCGATCCGTGGCGTTTCGCTGGCGCCGTTTCTGAGTCGTCGTGTCGATCGCAGCCCATGCTGAGGCGAGCAGGTCGCGGTACTCCTGCATCGGTTTGGGGGCGTGAGGCTTGACGATGATGACCAGATCGTACCCGGCGGGCATCGTGGGTTGGATGAGCCGGAATGCCTCGCGCAGGCGTCGTTTGATGCGATTGCGATGCACCGCGTTTCCGACCCGGCGTGAAACGCTCAGCCCCAGTCGGCAATGAGGAAGATCATTGGGCAGCCCGATGACGATGATCGGCCCGCGAGGCTTGCGCACACCCTGCCTATGAACCGCGTTGAAAGCTTTGGCGCCTGACAGGCGGTGCTGTTTCCCAAAGCGAAGGCGAAGGGTCGGCGGGGTTTGCTCGTCAGCCGGGATGGAGGCTTCGCTGCTCATGGTGGTGCAGTCAATCTTATTCACCGAGCAGCGGTTTGGAGCGCAAGAGTGGGCGATGGGCTTGGCGCGATTTATAACTCTTCCAGCGCCTGCTGGTACCGGTTCATGAGTCGGCCTCTTGAGAGCAGCCCGATGACGCGCTCAAGCTCTCCCGGGCCGGCGCTTTGGACGAGCGCCAGGCTGGTCACATCAAACTTGCTGAACTTGTCGAGCACGCGATCAAGCGTTTCGTCGGGTGAAATGGTCGGCAGATCGCTTCGCATCAACTCATTGACGAGCAGCAGCGGGATCGCCTCTCGCGCGATCAACGCAGTGCGGATGTCCTCAGCGGTCAACATCCCGAGGTAGCCGTTTTCGTGATCGGTGACGACGACGTCGGAGATCTTGTGGCGCTCGTACAGATCGAGCACCTTGGTGATTGGATCGTCCGGGTTGACTGCAATGGGAGGCGCCGACGGCACTTCGTCTGCAGTGATTCGGCGAAGAATCGTCATGTCCGCAGCGGTGCCCATGAGCAATCCCCGCCGGCGAAGTTTGAGCGTGTAGATCGAATCTCGCAACAGCATCTGCGCCGTCACCGTTGACATCACCGCAGCGAGCATGATGGGGAGCAGCACATACACATCGCGCGTCAACTCAAAGACGATGAGGATCGAAGTCAACGGCGCGTGGGTGCTGCCCGCAACAACGGCCGCCATTCCGACGAGTGCGTATGCAGCGGGCGAACTGTCCGCTGGGAGGAGCCCCATCCATTGCAGAGTCATGCCGAAGATCGCCCCAGCGGTCGCTCCAAGGAAGAGAGCTGGCGCGAAGATGCCTCCCGACCCGCCGGACCCCAGCGTCATGCTCGTCGCCAGAGGTTTGGCAATCAGGTACAGCAGGAGAAGCCAGATCACCAGAGGTTGGGTAGCTGCACCGATCAGATGGGTGGTGTCAGGCGCCGCTGCACCGGCATCGGTGATGTAGTTGGCTGGTTGGAGGAGTTGGCGAATCGTTTCGTATCCATTGCCGAAAAAGGCTGGCAGGTGGGGCTGGATCCCGGCGCCCCGCTCGATCGCAAGAAAACCAGCTCCGAGCAATCCGAGCAGCGCGCCGCCGATCACCGGCTTGAGGACGGGATGAACCTTGATCCGGTCAGCCAGATCCTCCGCGGCATAGAGCATTCGGGTGAAGGCGACCGCGACGACGCCGCACAAGAGCCCGAGGATCACATAGCTTGGCAACTCGCGAAGTGTAAAGACGAAGTGCTGAAGCTCGGTGTATGGGGCGAAGAGCGCCTGGTTGGTGCCCAGCAGCGCCTGCGTGACAGCGGTCGAAAACACACTCGACACGACGATCGGCGTGAACGTGCGCAGCGAAAAATCTCGAAGCAGAATCTCCAGCACAAAAAAGACGCCCGCGATCGGCGCATTGAAAACGGAGGCAATCCCCGCAGCGGCGCCACACCCCAAAAGTGTTCCCGTGTGGTCGCGCGATATCTTCAGCATTTGCGCAACGCCCGAACCGATTGCTGCGCCGATTTGAACGATGGGCCCCTCGGCTCCTGCCGATCCTCCCGAGCCAATCGTGAAGCCGGAAGCGAGCGACTTGATCAATCCAACTTGTGGACGGATGCGCCCGCGCTGGCGGAAGAGCGCATCCATGACTTCGGGCACGCCATGCCCTTTGGCTTCCGGTGCGAAAAAATAGATCAGCAGCCCTGCCGCCAGGGCGCCCGCCATCGGGACGAGAGGGAACAACCACCATTGCCAACCAGCGGATTCGTGGAACAGCTCGACCCGTCCTTCCGTCCAGCGGAGAGCGAGCATGAAGCCGACGGAGCCAACCGCGGTGAACGAGCCGATGCCCGCGCTCAACGCAATGAGATACCAGTCATTGCGCAGACCAAGCTTCTTGGCGAGTCGTTGGAGTCGAGCTTGAAGCCGGGTGAACATGGTATGCAGCGTTCTGATGGTGGCAAAAACAGATAGCTCTATACCAGAGGAGCCGGGTGTGTGCGCCGCAGAGCAGGACCGCTGGACAAACTACGCAGCGGATTTGGCGGCGGTGTCGGTGGGCTCCAGCCCGTCGTCAGCGTCTTCGGTGACAATCGGCTTGCCCTTGGCGTCGGTCAAAGGCACACCCGACAGAGTTCGGATGACCGGGATCGGATGCTCTTTGAGATGTTCAGCCAGCGCATTTTCCCACTTCTTTTTGACATCCTCGGTGAGTTCGGTCCACTTGCCTCGTCCCCGGCATTTGGGATATCGCGAGCAACTGAGCCATGGGCCTCGCACGCCGTCCCGCAATACGAGGTGTGAATCCTCACACTTGGTGCAAGGCAGATCGGTCGGCAGTGGGGGCGGCTGAGGCGCCAACGGCTTGCCGGTTTTCTTGTCCGCTTTCAAAATGCCTGAGCATTCGGGATATTTCGAACAGCCGTAAAATGGGCCGAATCGACCGGTGCGTTTGATCATCGGCCCACTGCAGAGGTGGCAGGCGACATCGACCGTCTGGATGGGTTGAGGCTTGCCCTGCCGATCGCACGGAGAGGCGTAGGCGCAGTCGGGATACCGCGAGCACGACAGGAACCGACCGTTCTTGCCAAAGCGATAGACCAAAGATGCGTCGCATTTTTCGCAGCGGTATTCCTCGGGCGCGGGCTGCGTCTCAGCCTTGGCGTGCATCAGGTCTTCGTGGGCGCGCTCGAGTTGTTCCTTGAACGGCTCATAGAAATCGGCGAGCAGCTTCACCCAGTCAGCGTTGTCCTCTTCGATGCGGTCCAGATTCTTTTCAAGCTCGCGCGTGTAGCCGATCTTCATGATCTCGGGGAACGCTTCGATCAGTTTCTTCGTGACGACTTGTCCGAGATCCGTCGAGCGCAGTTTGCGTTCGATCGGCTCGACGTATTTGCGATCCTGAATCACCTGGATAATCGAGGCGTAGGTGCTGGGGCGGCCGATGCCTTCCGTTTCGAGCGTCTTGACGAGCGACGCTTCGGTGTACGCAGCGGGCGGCGAGGTGAAGCTTTGGTCGGGCGCGATGGAGAAGGGCGCGACGGCTTGCTCTTCAGCCATCTCCGGGAGTGTAAGTTCATCCGAAGCGGTGGGCACGCCGGCGACCCTATAAAACCCGTCGAAAACGAGTTTGCGACCGGTGGCGCGGAAAGTCAGCGGGCGCGATGCGTCGGAGCCTCCCTCGATCAGCACCGCGGTTGCGTCCCACTTGGCCGGCGTCATCTGGCTTGCGACAAACCGTTCCCAGATCAACTTGTACAGCTTGAGCTGGTCGGGCGGCAGCGCGCTGCGGAGACTGTCGGGAGTGCGATCAGCGGAGGTCGGGCGGATGGCTTCGTGTGCTTCCTGCGCTTGTTTATTGGATGAGCCGAAGAAGTTGGGCTTGTCGGGCAGGTGGGCTGATCCGTACGTCGCGCTGATGTAATCGCGCGCCATCGACATCGCATCTTTGGAAAGATGCGTCGAGTCTGTTCGCATGTAGGTGATGAGGCCGACGGCGCCTTCCCCGGGAATCGTCACGCCTTCGTAGAGCTTTTGCGCGACGCCCATCGTTCGCCGGGCGCCAAAACCAAGGCGCGATGAGGCTGCCTGCTGAAGCGTCGATGTGATGAACGGCGCGGGCGGCCGAGACGAAGTGCGCTTCGTCGTGATCGACACAATCTTGTAAGGCGTCGCAGGGTCGACCCGCCCGGTGACGGTGCGGAGATACTTCGCTGGCCCTTTGCCCTCGTCGTTTTCGGTCACTGATGTATCAATGTCGGTTAGGCCGGCTAGCTCGGCGATCTCGAGAACAGAAGGCGTCAGGTCGGCGGGGGCCTTGTCGTCGGCTCCAGTCTGAGAGACGTCAAACTTCGAGTCGGCGAACTTGACTAACTCAGCTTTGATCGACGAATGCTCGCTGAGCCAGGCGTTTTGCGCTTTGATCGTCGGGCCGGCGCCTTTGGAGTCGCGCTCGGAGATGAACTTTTCCCACTCAGGCTGGAGGGCGGGCGCCTGCTCGGGATGCAGTGCAAACCGTGCATGCATCTTCCAATGCTCGTCGGGGACGAACTCTTCGATCTCGCGGTCGCGCTCGACGATCAATCGAACGGCGACAGATTGCACACGCCCCGCGCTGAGCCCGCGTGCGACCTTCTTCCAGAGCAACGGCGACACTTGGTAGCCGACGATGCGGTCGAGGACTCGGCGTGCCTGCTGGGCGTTCACCTTGGCCATGTCGATGGTGTGCGGGTTGGCGAAGGCTTCCTGGATTTCGCTCTTGGTGATCGCGTTGAAGACGACGCGTTTGGCGTTTGCCGGGTCGACTCCCAGTTCCTGCGCCAAATGCCAGGCGATCGCTTCTCCTTCTCGGTCAAGATCCGTCGCGAACCAGACGTCGGAAGCCTCCTTCGCTGCTTTTTTCAGTTCAGCGACGACCTTCTCTTTTCGCGGGAGGACTTCGTAGGTGGGTTTGAAGCCGTTTTCGAGATCGACGCCGGGCACGGGCTGTTTCTTGACTTTCGTCTTGCCTTTGCCTTTGCGTGCGACTTTTGGGGCCTTGGTGGGCAGGTCGCGGATATGCCCGACGGACGCTTTGACGATGAAGTCCGGGCCGAGGTAGCGATTGATCGTCTTCGCTTTGGCTGGGGACTCGACGATGACCAGTTGCTTATTCAAGGCGGAAGCGCCGGCGCCTGCTGCTCGGCGGGTCTTCTTCTTGGATGAGCGAGTGGTGGAGCTTTTTGTGGTTCGTTTCTTTTTTGCCATAACACTTATCTAAGGATCGAAAATCGGAAAGACTCGGCGGGGAGCTAAGGCGAACTCGCGACAAATGTCAAGCGGGGGCCCCCGTGATGGTTGTTCGCAACTGCTGTCGGTCCAGTAGGCGGGGAGGATGAAAAACAGTGCGGAGCGAATCCGGATGAGGCGCCATTAGTTTGTCGTAAGCAGTTGAGACACAACATGTTGGGCATGTTCCGCGGCGTCGCCACTATCGGCGTCGATCGAGATCGGAGGCGGACAATCCGGAGAGGGGACCAAGAGTCGGCGGATCCAGGTCCGCTGATTTTTTGCAAACCTTCTTGTCTCGATTTGGATTCTTTCGATGGATTCGTCGAGCGAGCAGCGCCCGGTGAAGTGCTCGATGAGCTGTTTGTACCCCAAAGCCTGGCTCGCCTGTGAGCCGAGCTGGCCTGCTGACCAGAGGGTCTTCGCTTCGTTGACCAAGCCCATTTCGACCATCTCTTTGACGCGTCGATTGATTCGGCGATTGATCGTTTCAGTCGGCCATTGCAGTGCAATCAGCAGCGCATCGTCACGCCTGCTGCGGTCCCACTGGGACTGGAGCGAACTGATCGGCGAGCCGGTCTGGCGATACACTTCGATGGCGCGGATCGCCCGCCTGCGGTCGTTTGGATGAATCCGCTCCGCAGCGATCGGGTCGATTCGCTGCAACTCAGTGTGCAAATCGGCGTTGGTGTGAGTCTGAAGCTCCGCTCGCAAGGCAGGGTCAGGCTCCGGCCCGTCGAACATGCCTTCTAAAAGTGCTTTGATATAGAGGTTTGTGCCACCGACGACGATCGGGGTGGCGCCAGCTTCGAGGAGGTTCGTGATGATCGGCTCAGCAAGGCTGATCCAGTCATCGACGGTGAAAGCTTCGGTCGGCTCGCGGAGGTCGATCAGATGGTGGGGGACTTCTTGGCGATCTGATGCGGATGGCTTGGCGGTGCCGATGTCCATGCCTTGGTACACCTGAAAGGCGTCTGCGGAGAGGATTTCAGCGTGCTTACCCGCCTGCTCCAGCGCCTGAACGAGGGCGAGGGCGAGGGCGGACTTCCCGCCTGCGGTCGGCCCGATGATGACTGGAAAACGGCGCATCGGAGCAGTGTACGGCTTGGAAGACGGCTGCTCAGCGGGGGGAAAAATCGATCGCGAGTGGCACAGCGTCGCGCCATGTCGGTAGCATGGTCGCCCCGCACCTGGCGCATGCTCGATGTGTATGTCCAGTGCTTTCAATGGAGACTGACGGTGCCGAAGAAAACGATCGAACAGGTGGATGTCGCTGGAAAACGAGTGTTGATCCGCGTTGATTTCAATGTGCCGATGGAGGGGGGCTCGATTCGCGATGACCGCCGAATCCGGGCTGCACTGCCGACGATCAAGAGTGTGCTGGACCGGGGCGGCAGCGTCGTCCTGATGTCGCACCTTGGGCGCCCCGGCGGCGCCGGGTTTGTGGCGGAGATGAGCCTCAAGCCGATTGCAGATTGTCTTGGGGCGATGCTGAAGAAGAGGGTCGAGTTTCCTTCATCGGATTGCGTCGATGCATCGGCAGCGGGCGCGGTTGAGAAACTGACAGCTGGCAGCGTGTTGCTTCTGGAAAACCTTCGTTTTCACAAAGCGGAGAAGACGGGTGATACGGACTTCGCACAGAAGCTCGCTTCGTACGGCGATCTGTATTGCAACGACGCCTTTGGAACGTGCCACCGGTCTGACGCTTCGATGGTCGCGGCGCCACAGGCGATGGAAGGGAAGGATCGCGTTGCGGGGCTGCTGGTGACCCGGGAGTTGAAGTACCTGTCCGAGGCACTCAAAGCTCCCTCTACGCCTTATACGGCGGTTCTGGGCGGCGCCAAGGTGTCGGACAAGATCAAAGCTGTCGAACATTTTCTCAAGAACGCGGACAACGTGCTCGTCGGCGGGGCGATGGCGTACACCTTTCTCCAGGCGATGGGCAAAGACGTCGGCAAGAGCAAGGTCGAGACGGCGCAGTTGTCTCAGGCAAAACGATTTATCGAGCTGGCAGCGATTGAAAAATCCGAGCTGTTTCTTCCTACTGACCACATCTGCTCGACACAGTTTTCTGCGCATGCAGGCGAAATAACCGTTGAGAGTGGGGATATCCCAGCGGACTCAATCGGGCTGGACATCGGGCCTAAGACTCAGACGAAGTACGCGCAGATGATCGCGACCTCCAAGACGGTTGTCTGGGCGGGGCCGATGGGTGTGTACGAGTGGAAGCCGTTCAGTGTCGGGACGCTGGAGATTGTCAACGCGATGGCGGAGGCAACCAAGTCGGGAGCGGTGACGATTGTCGCAGGCGGGGACACCGCTGCTGCGATAGATGCGTTTGGCGCAGCGGATCGTGTGTCGCATGTTTCGACGGGAGGGGGCGCGAGTCTCGCGATGCTCTCGGGCGAAGCGATGCCCGCGTTTGACCTTCTCGACGAAGCGTAAGGTTTCAAGCAGGAAGCAACTCAGAACTCAGGAAGAGTGACGCCGGTCGATCGTGGGATTGATTGGGCGGGCGTTTGTATTGGCTGATGCGCTGAGGTCAAGTCGATTCGAGCGCGTGGACTTGCTCGGCTCATTTTGCAACACATAAAAAAAAGGCTTCGCCAGGACGAATCCCGGCGAAGCCTTTTTGTATTAGAAGGCGAAGCTCAGAGGAGCCTGCCTTTTATGTGTAGAGAAACTTACGGGCACGGACCCCAGAGGCCGAGCAGGATGGCCAGGTCTGG
>CAYMQF010000052.1:2883-15019 GCA_964392425.1 uncultured Phycisphaeraceae bacterium | reverse complement strand
TGATGGAATCCCCATCGACGGCGCGGCGCATGAAGATATTGAGCGCGCCGAAGCCATCGCGGTCAGGCTTGGCGCCCGGGCCAAAGGCGCTGGAGATGCGATGGACGACGTAGCGAAGCCCGTGTGTTGCTTTGATGACGCCGAGATAATGCTCGACGGAGAGCTTGTGGGCGCCATACACCGCGGTCGGGCGCGTCGGATGGTTTTCATCGACGGGGAGATATTGCGGCGGGCCGTAGACAAGGCGCGTGCTGGCGTGGACGACGACGGGCGACTTGGGCGATTTGGCGCACGCATAAAACAGGTTCGTATGAGGCAGAAACTCTCGCCGGAAATCACGAACGGGCTCAATGCTGTGAGGCGCCAGGTTGGGATAGCCCACCATGTCGATGACGATGTCCTGCCCTTCGACGATCTTGTTGACGAAATCGGCGTCGACGAGATCTCCCGAGTGGACCTCATCTGCGATCACGGCGGCACGGGCGGTTTCGTTGCGGACGGCAAGTGTGACATGGGCGCCCATCGCGTGGAGGCCTCGCGCCGCGTTGAAACCGAGGAAGCCGTCCGCTCCAGCGACGAGGGCGCGCTTGCCGGAAAGGGCAGCGCGGAGTTTGTCATCTCCAGCAAAAAGGGGTGGAACGGTGGCGCAGGAATCGGCGCAGCTTCCCTGATCAAGAGAGCCTTTGGCAATATCAATCTCGGGGGTCATCTGCTGGATCCCTTTTCCATTCATCTCATCCTTCACTTCTCCGATCCAATCGGGTCAGTAGGCGCCGTCGCGCTTGACGACTGTCACAAAGGTCTTCCAGAGGATGATGAGGTCGAGCTTGAGCGATCGGCGGTCGACGTATTCCTGATCGAGCATGCAGGTGTGGAGAAAGCTGAGGTCGCTTCGCCCGGAGCAGTGGGTCAGGCCGGTGAGACCGGGGCGGACGCTGAATCGTTTGAGCAGGTCGCCGCGGTAGTAGGGGAGCAGCTCAGGGATCTGCGGGCGTGGGCCTACGAGCGCGATGTCGCCGCGAAGCAGGTTCCAGATGTTGGGCAGCTCATCGAGTGAAGTCTTGCGGAGCCAGGCGCCCATCGGTGTGATGCGCGGATCGTTGTCTGTCTTGAAAAAGAAATCTTTGATCTCATCGTCCGAGAAAGAGTAGTTGTACATCTCCGGGAAACGCTCTTTGGCGTCGGCATAAAACGTGCGGAACTTGATGAGCGTGATGTACTCGCCGTTGAGGCCAAGGCGTTTTTGCTTGAAGAAGATCGGGCCGGGTGATTCACGCTTGATCAGGATCGCGATGACCAGCATGATCGGCGATGCAATGACGAGCCCGATGCAGGCGCAGACGATCTCGACGGTGCGGGCGAGCACACTGGCCTTCTCCATGAGGCGCGGGATGTCCTCGACTCGGCCTGGGGCAAGGTCGTCAAACCCTGCTGGGATGACCTTTTCCCCGCGAGGCACTGCAGTGGCGCTGGGGGCGCGGGGCGCGCGGACTTCGATAGGCCTACGTGGCGCTTGGGTGCGTTCTAGTTCTTTGAGTTGATTGCTCATTTTTTTTGATTCGACGCGAGTTTCTTTCGCGAGTCTCTCTATGGATGAATACGGCGGTGAGGCCGTGAAGTGCGATCCAGCTTGCTTGCGGAGCGAGCCTTAGTGGAGTCGTTCAGCGAGTCGACCCCCCTGAGTCTGCTTACCGGACGTATCGATATCCTCGATTGCTAGCAACATATGCATTTCGCCTTTTTCAATAAACAAGTGGGCCCCTCCCACCATCCTCTCACAGACTCTAGGATACCCGAAATAGTTCAGGTAGCAAGCGAAAAACAAGGCTTTTCTGGAAAGATAGGATGGCTTTCCCATCTGTTCCAGCAGTTCGCTGGCTCATCGGTGTTGCAGCGAGCATGAGGGTGTTGCTCGGCTGGGTTTTTTGCGAGATCCGAATCAAATACCAGACGCGCCATGGCGTGAGGGTGAGTCTGATAATGGGCGGAACATGTCTCGCTCTTGGGATGGTCGTCCTGGCCTGAGGGTTCAGCCCACCTCCGTCGCAGCCGACCTACAGTCTGTGCTATGCGGAATATGAATCATCTCCATCGTGTGTTGGTGAGCCTGTTGGTGTTTGCTATTGCGTGCGGGTCGTCCCACGCGGCTCCCCAATGGATCGGAGACGTTTTTGCATCGATCCATATTCCCAATGGAGTGTTATTGAATCTTGACAGCGGCGCTATTGCACTGGTGCAGTTTGTCGATGAGGGGATCGTGCAGGTCCGCATTGCGCCGACGGGGACCTTTACGGGACTCGAGACGGGTGCGGTCATCCAGAACCTGTTCGTCGCGCCAGACGTGACCATTTTCACCGACGCGACAAGCTTCTGGCTCAGCACCACCGCGATGAGCATTCAGATCAATCGGAGGCCGTTCGGGGTGATCGCCTACCACGCAGACGGTACGGCGATGAGCGCCGATGCATTGCCAGGTGTTTCATGGGATCCCGTCACCGAGCTAATCACATCGACTCGGATGGCGCCCGCGGACGAAGGGTATTTCGGACTCGGACAGCGAGGCGGGCCGGTGAACCGTCGAGGCCGATCGCTCCTGATGCGGAACACCGACGAGTTTGCCTATGGCGAGTTTTCCGATCCTCTTTATCAATCGTTCCCGCTGATGTATGTCGTCCGAAATGGGCGGACGTCGGGGCTTTTCCTCGACACGCCTGCTTACAGCTTTTTCGATGTCGCCTTAGCTAACCCCACCGGGCTGACTTTCGGCGCCGTCACAGGTGATCTGAACTATTACATCATCGCGGGGCCAACGCCGGTCGAAGTGGCGCAGGGGTACGCTCGGCTGACCGGCCCGCCGCCCATGCCTCCCTTGTGGACGCTCGGCTACCACCACTCCCGTTACGGCTGGACGACGGCAGCCGAAGTTCTAGGAATCGCAGCAATGATGCGGACCGAGGCGATCCCCTGCGATGTGATGTGGTTCGACATCGACTACATGGACAACTTCCACCATTTCACATGGGACCCGGTGCGGTTCGCTGATCCGGTTGGGATGAACCAACAGCTCGATGCGCAAGGGTTCGAGCGTGTTTACATCAACGAGCCATGCTTTGTGTTGGACGATCCGCTCTACGGTTCGCTGGATGGCGGGCGCTTTTTCGTGCGCAACACGTTTGATCAATCCGTCGTGACGTCGATCTTCCTCGGCGATGTGAGCTGGCTCGACTTCACCAAATCTGCGGTGATCGACTGGTACAAGTCGCAGCTCGCCGTGTTCCTCTCCAAAGGCGTCAGCGCCCTGTGGAATGATCTCAATGAACCTGCGTCGAACCTCATGCCGTTGGCGATCTACGATTTCGACGGCGCCCCGCGCATGGAAGATGAAACACGCAATATCTACGCGCTTTATGAAAATCTCATGGCGTACGAAGCACAACTCCAGGCGCGCCCCAATGTGCGCCCGTGGAACCTGTCGCGGTCCGGTTTTTCTGGAATCCAGCGGTACGCAGCAACGTGGAGCGGCGACACGCTCAGCACGTTCGACTCGCTCCGTGTCTCGATCCAGATGAGCGCGAGCATGGGGCTTAGCGGAATGCTGCAGTTCGGCCACGACATCGGTGGGTTTCTCGGTTCGCCCGACCCCGAACTTTTCATCCGCTGGCTGGAGTTTTCGAGCTACACGCTCTTCATGCGGACTCACTCGGTCAACACCGCGGCGCCTCGCGAGCCATGGTCGTTCGGTGAACCGTACACCACGATGATCCGCGACCAGATCGAAACGCACTACCGCTGGATGCCATTGCTCTATTCGCTCGCAGAGCGGACGACGCGCACGGGTGAGCCACCACTGGCTCCATTGGTTTATCACTTTCCCGCTGATCAGGCAGTGTGGACGAGCGACACGGAGTTCATGCTCGGCAGCGACATTCTGGTGGCGCCGGTCTTTGTCCAAGGCGCTGTCACGCGACAAGTCACACTCCCCGCTGGGTCAATGTGGTACGACACGCTGACGGGCGACGTGCTGCAGGGCGGCTCGGTCGCGACGGTCAACGCGCCGCTTGGCGTCACGCCTGTCTTTGCGCGTCAGGGCGCGATTATCCCACTGGGCGAAGTGAAACAGAACGTGCGAGAACAAGGGAAGGACAACTTCACGATCGAGGTGTATCCTGGCGGCATTAGTGCATTCGAGCTGTACGAAGATGATGGCGTGAGCTTCGACTATCAATCCGGCACGTATCGACGGACACTGCTGTCCAGCGAGTTCTCGCCTTTGGCGCGCGGGCTCCGCATCGAGCCAGGCGGCGGACAGATGCCGGCGCCAACGCGTTCATGGACCATCGAGTTCATCGCTGAAGATGCAGTTCCCACTGCAGTCAGGCTCAACGGAGCGACAGTTTCCCAGTGTGCGGCTCCCCAAAGTTTGTGCTGGAGCTACGACGCAATCACAAAGCGCGTGAGCGTCGTGATCCCCGCTGCGATGGTGACGGATACCATGTTCGTTGAACTTGATCGGGCGCCGGCGTGCTGCATCGGCGACACCAATGGTGACGGCTTGCGAAACAGCGCGGACCTCGCAGAAATACTGAGTTTCTGGGGCGCGATTGGGCCTGCTGGGACCAATGGCGATGCGAACTGTGACGGCGTGCGCGACAGCGCCGACATCGCAGCGTTGCTCGCGCTGTGGAACATTCCATGCGCGCCGTGATGCGTTAGTGCGTGCATCCAAGCTGTTCAGCGAGATCGTGATAGCCCTGGATGGTTTCCTCGGCACACCGGTCCCAACTGAACTCCGCTGCCCGCGCGTACCCCTTGGCAATCAACTCATCGCGGTGAGTTTCATCTTGATGAATGTGGAGCATCGCATCAGCGATCGACTGCGCCGAGTCCGGATCGATAAGGTCGGCAGCCCCTCCTGCAACTTCAGGCATGCACGAAACGTCGGACGTGATCGTCGGGCAGCCGCAGCGCATCGCTTCGATGAGAGGCAAGCCGAACCCTTCCCACAGCGTGGGAAAGACGAGCATCCGGGCGCCCGCGTAGAGCGTGGGCAGGTCGGTGTGGTTGACGTGATCCAGGCAGATTACATCGTCAGCAATGCCCAAGCGCTCGATCGTTTGGCTCGCCTCGGACGCGCTCCATGTTTGCCCACCGGCCAGCACGAGTCGCAACGGCGACTGAGATTGTTCTTTGAACAGCGCGAACGCTTCGAGGAGTTTGATGGGGTTTTTGCGAGGTTCGATGCGCCCGACCGCCAGTGCGTACGGGTAATCAATCTTGAACAGGCTCTTGAGTCGCTCGCTGACCTGTGCAGATTCCTGCGGCGAAAAGACATCGAGGCAGCCGTTGTAGACCACGCGCGATCGCCCTTCGGTGTCCGGGCGATACTTGACGACATAGCTGCGCGTGTCCGCGGAGACGCACATGATGAGCGACGCGTTGCGGTAACTGCGTTTGATCAACGGCAGCAAGAAGATGCGAATCTTGAAGGGGAAGAAGGTTGGGTCGATGAACATCTCGGGGCCGTGCGCGGTGAAGGCGAAGGGCAGGCCGCTCCACAAGGGAGGGAGAAACATGACGTGAAAGAAATCGAGCTTGTGGCGGCGCATCGCGCGAGGCATGCTCCAGCACAAACTGACCCACCGGTTGCGAGGCAGTGTGTCATGGAAAATAAAATTCGGCTGGTCGATGTCGAAGTCCCGGCGCGTCACAGTGCCCAGGCAGTAGACGTGGTACTCCGTGGTCTGGTCGCGCGCGGCGATCGCTTCGATGAGGCACTTCTCGTAGGTGGCGATGCCGCCCGCCGACGTGCCCGCTTTGAGTGAGATAAGGCCGACTCTCATAGTGAGACACTGCTCCATAGTTGGCACAGCGGGTGCATGCTCGGGTTGGAAGAAAAGGAATACATCTGGATAACGCTGAGCCCCCGTTGCTTGATCGGCCGACTGTCCGGGTGGGTGAACATGATCCCGTCGGCGAGCCGATCTCAGCGGTAGCTTACGGATGTGCCTCGCTGGGTGCTCCCCGAAAGCGGGGAAATAAGTCGGGGGGGAAGCTGGGCCGACTCCCCTCGTTGACGCTGAGGCTGGATTGGCTACGATCCCAGCATGCAACTGAGACACATTCTCAACTATGTCGGATCCGCCCTCTTCTTGGCGTCAGCATTCGGACTGGCAGCCTGTCAGTCGACAGGCCGACTCGACGCGAGCGGAGCTGACCGGGCTGGAGCTTTGTCTCTAGAGGAAGAAGCGGCTTCCATCGCAGATCGAAGCGGCGTCCTCGTCATGGCGCACGGCGGCAACGCAGCGTGGAACCGTGCGGTCGAAGCGGTCGTCGAGCCATTACGCCAAACATACCCCGTCGAAATCGCGTTCGGCATGGCCAAAACGTCCACGATGCGCGATGCGGTCGATCGACTCGAAGAGCAAGGCGTCAACCGAATCGCGGTGGTCCGGATGTTCATCTCCGGCGAAAGTTTCCTTGGAAAAACACAATACATCCTCGGCTTGCCAAGCCCGCTCGATGGCAAGGCGAACGCCGGCGCGACGGCGCATTCATCAGCAGGACAGACATCCAGTCACACGATGGGCGGCGCCCAGCATTCAAGCAGTGGGCACACGATGGAGGCGCCGAGCCCGATCGATTCCGATGCGATCTTCATACTCAGCGAAGATGGAGTGTCCGCTTCGCCGTTGATCGACGACATTCTGTTTGAGCGGGCGAGATTGTTGAGCGTTGATCCATCGCAGGAATGCGTGGTGATTCTGGGACACGGCCCGCGTGATGACAGCGAGAACGAGCGTTGGCTTGCCAACATGCATCGTCGCGCTGAACGCCTGCGCGCTCACGGTCAATATCGACATGTCTGGACCGAGACGCTGCGCGAGGATTGGCCCGATCGGCGCGCTGCTGCAGAAGAACGCATCCGCGAGCACATTCGCGAACACGAAACAGCAGGCCAACGCGTGATCGTGGTGCCGTTCCGTGTTGCGGGTTTCGGCCCTTACGAAGAGGTTCTTGACGGGCTCAACTACATCGCAGATGGGGCCGGCTTCTGCCCGCACCCGAACATGACGCAATGGATCGACCAGACCGCGCGGGCGAGCGACCCATCGCTGCCGACGGCACTGCTGGACTAAGAAAGTGAAGCTCACAGTCGGTGATTGATGCTGAGGCTTACTTCACATCAAGAAACGCAGCGATCGCTTTGTCGAGCTTTTCGGGCTGATCGTCCATGACAAAGTGCATGGAGTCATCGAACTGGACGACTTCAATCGCGTCAATGTCTGCGGCCCACCCGGCCCACAAGGCTCGCAGTTCGTCACGCGGGCCTTCGTCGGCGCCCGCCTGGCCGATCGCAGCAATGATCAGCGTCGGCGTGGTGATCTCCTTGAGCTGCCCCGACACATCGGAGCGGATCCCTTCGAGCAGATATTCGATCGCAACCTTGTAATCGGTCAAATTGAACATCGCAGCGAGTTCGTCGCCTCGCGACTCGCTCGTCACCATCGCATGAGCGGACCCTTCGAGCATCGCCGTTGCTTGCTGCTCACTCAGTTGTTTCAGTTGAGGCTCAATCGCAATCGAGACAAAGGCTGCACGCTCTTCGGGGGCCAACCCTTGGCCGAGGTTGGCGACGGGCACACCGTCCACATCGATGATTTTCGCTGCAGCGTCGGGATGCTCGATCGCAAGGCGGAGGGCGAGGTGCCCGCCGAGCGAATGGCCGACAACGACGACGTCTTTCAGTTCGTGTTCTTCAATAAAACTGGCGATCGCGGCGACGCTCGCGTCCATCCACTGCGTGGGGCTGGACCCATCCGGCTCGGGCAACGGCTCCGTTCCCGAAAAACCGGCGAGCGTCAGCGCGTACATCGTGTAGCGGTCCGAGTTGCGATCCATGAATGTGTCCCACACGCGCCAATCACTGGGCGAACCGGGGATGAGCACCATGGAGATCGGGCCGGAGCCTCGCTGTTCAACGTGCGCTATCGCGTCGACGCCGAGCGCGGTCGTGGCGAATGTCAATGCGAGAACGGAGATGAACAGTGTGCGCACTCGTTTCAATACACTATGCATGGGAAATGGTTCCTTGGTGATCGGTTTTTCAAAGAGGTGAATTCGCGAGGGGCGTCAGCGTTCGTTTTCGTATTCTTTGAGGAAGCCGAGGAACTCGCGGAGGTGTTGTTGTTCATCTGCGAGGAGGGTGATTGCCATATCCTGCGTGGCGTAGTCGACGCCGTCGCAGAGTTGGATGATGTTTTCGTACCCCGCAACGGCGCCTCGCTCAGCGTCGATGACCCCTTTGATGACCGTGACGACATCGGTGGTGTCTTTGGGCGGCTGGAGCGTTTTTTGCTTCATGGTCAGCTCCATCGAGCCGGGCGTCGTCCCGCCGATGGTCTTGATTCGGCTGGCGAGCAACATCGCATGCCCCAGCTCCGCGGTGATGTCCGCAGCGAGTGAAGTCTGGATCTGCTTGGCGCGCACGCCGTCCAGATTTTCACTGTTGGCGATGTAGTTGGCGACCGTTTCGATCTCATCGTTGTACGCCTGGCGGAGGGCTGCGATGATTTTCTGATTCTGTGCTTCGGTGGCGGGCATGTCAGGATTCCTCTCGCGTTATGAGTTGATGTCCGACGCGCGGGCAAGAATGGTTTGGCCCGCTCGGTCATTGTAGTCGCCCTCGATGCACCCGACGATGATCTTTGCGATTGTTTCTGGCTCCATGCAATGCTCGGTCGGGAGGGTCTCCGCATCAATAAAGCTGCGCAGCAGGTCCGTCTCCACGGCGCCCGGCGCGATGGCGAAGGCGCGCAGGTCCAGCTCGCCTTTTTCATTGTGGATCGAGCGGATCATGGATTCGCACGCTGCCTTCGAAGCGGCATAGGCAAACAGCCCGGGGTAGGGGTCGTGCGCGGACATGGATGAGACATTGACGATGCAGCCACCCCGTTGGCGCTCGAAGATCGGCCAGGCGAAGTGGATCAAGTACGCAGCGGAGAAGGCGTTGGCTGCGAAACTTTCCGCGACGGAGTCGGGCGTTGCTTCACTGGCAGATGCTGCGGGCCCGCCTCCCGCGTTGTTGACGAGCGCATCGAGGGAGCCAAAACGATCGACGACCGCAGCGATCAGCTTTTCGCATTGGGCTGGATCCGAGACATCAGCAGGAAACGCGCACGCTTGGCAGGCGTCGTTCGCGGTGCAGCATTCGCCCGCGACCTGTTCGATGGGTTCCGCGCGACGCCCAGCGAGAGCCACGTTCCACCCCCGATTGGCGAGCATGATCGCGGCCGCTTTGCCGATGCCGGTGCCACCTCCGGTGATGAGTACGGTGTGTCGATTGTGTGAATCTTGATCCATCCCCGCACTGTAGGGCGATTGGCTGCGTATGGTTCTTCGGATCGCTTTTGAGTATCGCGCTGGCGCCTGTGGGCCGGATGGACCGACAGTAGAGGGTGCTGTGCGTTCGTTTTGATCCCTCTATTATCTCTCGTGCTGCAAGCGAGGAGTCTGTTGTGCCCGAAAATTCAACCAACCAAGGCGTGCTGAGCCTGACCAAAATCGTCGCGACGCTCGGCCCGGCAAGCAGCGACGCGGTGACGCTCCGCAAGATGGTCGAGCGTGGCGCCAGCGTTTTCCGATTCAACTTTTCCCACGGAACCTTTGAAGAGCACGCCCAACGGCTCGCCCTCGTCCGGCAAGTCGAGCGCGAAGCGGGGCGGCCCATCGCAGTTTTGGGCGATCTGCCCGGCCCGAAGATTCGCGTCACCGCAGTCCCGGAGGGAGGCATCAAGCTGAGCGAGGGCGGGGACTTTGTTTTTCGGCGTGGGCAGGAGCTGGCCGTCGATGGAGACGAGCCGATCTTCGGCTGCACCTATGAAAAATTGATAGACGAAGTGGAGCCCGGCGCGCGCGTGCTCATCAACGACGGCGCCATCCGCGCTCTGGCGATCCATCGCACCGATGACGAGCTGCGCTGTGCGGTCACCGTCGGCGGGCTCGTCACCAGCGGCAAGGGAGTCAATCTGCCTGACACGGATATCTCGGCGCCTGCCATCTCGGATCGCGACTGGCGAGCGGTCGATTGGGCGATTGAACACGAACTCGACTTTCTCGCGATGTCTTTCGTTCGGCGAGGCGAGGAAGTACGCGCCCTGAAAAAACGCCTGGCGATGAAGTGCAAGGGAGGAGTGTGCGGTGTTTCGTGGGATGGCGGAGAGACTTCCCGGATTCCTGTCATTGCGAAAATCGAAAAGCCTCAAGCGGTTGAAAATATCGAAGAAATCGTTTCCGAAGCAGACGGGATCATGGTCGCGCGAGGCGATCTCGGCGTGGAGATGGACCTCGCCCAAATGCCCATCACGCAGAAGATGCTCATCTTGCGCGCCCAGGAGCACGGCAAACCTTGCATCGTTGCGACGCAGATGCTCGAATCCATGATTGAAAGCCCGTCGCCGACGCGAGCCGAGGTGAGCGACGTCGCCAACGCGATCTACGACGCTGCAGATGCGGTGATGTTGTCGGGTGAGACTGCTGTTGGGAAATATGGGCAACTTGCCATCGACATGATGCGCCGCGTGGCGAATGCAACGGAAGGCGCCGTGCGTCAGTCGGTCCGGCCGACGTTTGAGTCAAACGAATCGAGCGAACGTCTGCCGCCTACGCAGGCGCTGGCGCGGGGGGCGTGGCGCATCGCGAGCGATCTTGGAGCGGGGCTCGTCGCCTGCTGGAGCGAGCATGGGGAGACGGCGAGACGGCTGTCGCGCATGGGTTTTCGCATCCCCGTCCTCGCGTTTTCGTCTGATGAACGGGCGGTTCGGCGGATGGCGCTGCTGTATGCGGTGACGCCGGTGTTGCAGCCCAGCCCGCCTGAGCATCGGTCGCAGTTTGCCCGGCTGGTGAATCAGTATGTGCTCGAAAACGGGCTCGCTCGCGAGGGGGACACCGTGGTCGTCGTTTCGGGCAAACCCTTGGGAATGCCCGGCGCCAGCGACAGCGTGACGATTCAGACGATTGGTCATACGACCGGCCAAACAATCGGCGAGTGAGACTATCCTTGCTGCGTGCCAGATAAAAAAACAACGACGCCGATTCGGACCGCAGCGATCCTGTCCATCGGCGATGAACTCGTCTTTGGCGAAAGTGTCGACACGAACACCGCGTGGTTGTCTATGCGATTGCTCGATCTGGGCGTCAAGCCGATCGAACATGCGACGACCCCAGACGATCTCGATGCGATTGCTGGAGCGATGCGCCGACTGGCGGTCACCGCGGATCTGCTCATTACGACGGGTGGGCTCGGGCCGACCGATGACGACTTGACGCGCGCAGCTTTGGCGCAGGTAATGGGCGAACCTCTTGTCGAAGATGCTGAGGCGCTGGAGCAGTTGAAAAAGCGTTTCAAGAAAATCGGCTCGACGCTGCTCGAGGCGAATCGTGTTCAGACATTGCGGCCGGGCTCTGCGCAGCTTCTCCCCAACGAGCATGGGACGGCGCCTGGCATCGTTGCGACAGTTCGCGAAAAGGATCGAGTGTGTCAGGTGTATTGCCTGCCGGGGCCGCCTCGCGAGATGAAGCCGATGTTTGATGAGCGCGTGGCGCCGAAGATAGACCAACCGACGGATCGCGTCATCCGGACGAAGCGATTGCATGTGTTTGGGCTCGCCGAGTCGATATTGCCTGAAAAACTAGGCGGTTTGATGGAGCGCGGGCGCAACCCGGTGGTGGGGACGGCGGCGCAGACGTCCTACGTCACATGCAAGATTCGTTACGAAGGGGACGCGGCTCAGGCTGATCGCGCGATGGCTGATGCGGAGCAGCAGGTGCGCGAGGCGCTGGAGCCGTATGTCTTTGGTTGCGACGATGACACGCTCGCGTCGGTCGTGTTGGAGTTGTTGCGCGCTACGAGACAGCGAGTCGTCACTGCGGAGTCGTGCACGGGCGGGCTTGTCGCAAAACTATTGACCGATGAGCCCGGCGCGTCGGACTCTTTCGCGGGTGGTTGGGTGACGTATTCAAACGAACTGAAAGAAGAGGAGTTGGGCGTGTCTGGTGAGTTGATTGCGGAGTTTGGGGCCGTCTCTGAGGAGGTCGCGAGCGCCATGGCTGAGGGTGCGTTGAGCGCCAGCGCGCGAGC
>CAYMQF010000052.1:0-2783 GCA_964392425.1 uncultured Phycisphaeraceae bacterium | reverse complement strand
CGACCGAAGTTCGACTCTTTCGCTTTTCGGATGACAGGGATGCGGTGCGCGATCGCAGCGCGATGTCCGCACTTGCGATGTTGCGATTGAAACTGATCGGGCGAACGGACGTTCCCCTTTTGTGGGAGCAGGCGAAGAGCTGATCGAGCAATCAGCGTGTGATTTCTCACAGCGCGATGGACTCGCCGGGCTTGATCGCAGCGGGCAGATCGATTTTCTGCAAATGTTCAGGCGCCATCGCAGTCAGCGGGCTGATCTCGATGGTGCAGTCGGGCGAGCCATCGGGTTTGCGTGGGACGGTGACGCCGGCCGATTCGAGCCAATGTGCAGCGCGCTGGGTTTGCAGCGCAGCGGACGTCTGCGCAGAGTCGGCGCCTGACGCGTTTTTGATCGGCGCGAACTCCATCCGGTCTGTTTCAAGGACGATCGACTGGTCGCACATCGGCAGCGCATCAAAGACAAACGTTTCGAGTTTGACCGCGTTGGGCTCAGCCGGCGTACCGCATTTGCCCGTCTCGTGGTGGACACATTCCACTTTCTTGTGCGCGCGGTGCAACGGCAGCGCAAAGCCGGCTGGCGAGGAGTTGAGCCGACGGACAAAATCGAGCGAAATCATGTGAATCGCCGGGCTTCCCGCGTTGAAACGGAGCGCGCCATCGGGCTGCTGTTGATTGGCGAGCGAGTCGGGCAGATCGGAATATTCGATGACCTGGAGTTTGCCGTTGCTCGAACAGAAAACACCGACGCGCTCAGCGGGGTCCGCCTTGGCGATCATCTTGGAGGACATCTCGCTGGAGGAATCGTCCGCGGCTGCATGGAGCCCGATGAAGACGGGATCGAGCGCGTTGACGAGCGGGTTGTCGATTTGCACATAGCTGAGATGTTCGACGCCGAGCTGTTGGAGTTGTTCGACGCTGGCGCTGGTGAAGAGCGCTTTGAGTGAGCCGCCATGCCCGTCGGGGTTGGTTGCGACTTGGTGCTTGTCTGCGAGGAGGAGTCGTCCGGTTTGGTCGTCAAAGCAGGGGAGCACGCCTTGCTGGAAGAAGGCGATCTGTGCAGGGTCAAGGCTGAAATAATCGTGTTGTTTGAAGAAGGCGACGGTTGCATCGTGGTTGAGCGGGCTGGTCATGAGCCGCCATTGGATGGTGACTTGGTAGCGCTGGGATGCTGCAAGGACTTGTTCCGCGAGCATTTGGAAGAGCGTCTTGCCGGTGACGGCGCCTGCCCGGAAGCATCCTTTGGGTCCGTCGTAGCCGAGCCTGGTCCCTTGGCCTCCTGCCACAGTGAAGACGGCGACTTTGCCTGCGCGGAGAAGCTGCTCGCCGACTTGTTTGAAGTGATCGCGATCCCATGCGCGCGAATCGGCGTCGAGTGGGTAGTACGGCGCCGGCGCGAGGGAGTCGGTCGCGAGGGGAGTCGCGTCATTGGAGAGCGCGTGCTGCTGCAACTCGGCGACGCGGTCGAGATCGATCGCAGCGATGGACTGCAACAGCGCTGAACGCTGCGCTTGGTCGAGATCATCGTGGAAGGCGAGCACATGCGCTTGGCCGATGGCGTTGAGCTTTGTGGCGAGCTGCGCGAGATTGGGCGGTGTGGTTGTGGCGGGAGCCATGGCGGCCCTTTGTATTTGGAGTCGTGGAGCGATGGCGGCTGTGAGGGTGGGCGCGAAGAACAATCTATGTATTACGTATGGCTACGCGGGCGGCTCTTGCGGGTTCAGCCAACGGCCTTCCATGTGGCGGACGATCTTGCCCGTTGCGATGTAGATCACCTGCTCAGCGATGTTGGTGCAATGGTCGCCGATGCGTTCGAGTTCGTTGGCCATGATGTTGGTGGCGAAGGCGAACTCGACGCCGACGTCGCCGTCCGCGACGCTCTGCTGCATCTCGTGGAGGATGGCTCGTTCGAACTCGTCGATCGTGTCGTCGCTGGCTAGCACCGATTTGGAAAACTCGAGGTCCTCGCGCTCCAGGCAGGTGGCGGTGTCGCGCACGATGCCGATGACGCTGTTGGCCATGACTCGAAACTTATTGCTCAGTCGGCATTGCAGCTTGGCGAACACTTCGACCTGCTCAGCGGTGAGCGTGGCGTTGTCAGCGATGCGCTCCAGCTCGTTGTTGACCTTGACAATCATCAAGAGTCGGCGGAGATCGCGCGGCGGCAGATCGACGGCGTGATGGGCGATGGCGGTGAGCAGCTCGACTGCAGCACGTTCGATTTCGACATCAGCGCGGTCGATCACTTCGTCGTGTTCGATGACCCACGCCGCTTTGTCAGCGTCGCGCTCGAAGACGCTTTCGACGGCCGTCTCGACCATGCGCTCGACACGCCGACTCTGTTCGACAATGTCCGCCCGCAGTTGGGCGATTCGTTGTTCGATTGATTCAACCGAGATGGACATACTCACCTCCATCGGACGCAGTCCCGTCACCACACGATATCTCGCTGTCGGCTGGCGGCAAGCCCGGCGGGAAAATAAAAATGGTCGGCGCCAACCTAGGGAATCGGCCGGTGTGTATGATCGACTTTCACCACCAACCACATCAAGAGGAGCATGTCATGCCGTTCACGATCGAGTCCATCCACGCCAGGCAGATTCTGGATTCACGCGGCAATCCCACCGTCGAAGCGGAGGTCGTCCTCTCCGGCGGCGCGATGGGGCGGACGGCGATTCCGTCCGGGGCCAGTACGGGCGAGCATGAGGCCGTCGAGCTTCGCGATGGGGATTCTTCGCACTACTCGGGCAAGGGGGTGCTCCAGGCGGTCCAGAACATCAATACGGA
>CAYMQF010000051.1:1781-15120 GCA_964392425.1 uncultured Phycisphaeraceae bacterium | reverse complement strand
AACACCACTCAGCGTCCGGACTCAGCGGGAAAAGCGTATAGAAGAGTCTACCCGGTCCGGTCGTGCCCGACGAACAACTCATCGAACTGCTTCGGCTGGACATTCAACAGCGCGAGTGAAGCGGAGGAGTGATTCGTATAGAGGAAAAATCAAACGTGTTGGTGTCTACTCATTTGAATCGGTCGTTGTCGCTTGTGCTATTGCAAGCTGAAAACCCAACGATTACCATCTCAATATGAGATACATAATTATTGTGGTCTTGGTGTGCGGTCTTGGGGCGCTTTCGATGGGGTTTATCGACTCAGATGAAGCTCAACATGCGATGGGCTTGAAAGGGCCTGCCATCACTTACAGCGTTGAAGCTACGGAAGACGGCCAATTGATTGTCACGGAGACGATTACAATCGATGCAGCGGTCGAGCGTGTGTGGAAGGCATACACCACTTCGGCGGGATACTCCGCGTGGGCTGCTGTTGCTGCAGAAGTTGATCTTCGGCCCGGCGGAACAATTCGCGCCACCTACAACCCGGACGGTGATCTCAAAGGCGAGAATGTCAATACGCTGCACATCATCAACTATGTGCCCGAACGTCTTCTCACGCTTCAGGCCGAAGTGTCCCCCAACTGGCCCAACGTCATGAAGAGGGACGCCGACAACCTCTACAATGTCATTCTTTTCGAAGCACTTGGCCCAGAGAAAACACGCATAATTTCCTATGGGCTCGGCTATACGGATTCTCCAGAGCTGCGAGGCATGATGCAGTTCTTTGAGAAAGCCAACCAGAGGCTGTACCAGAAACTCGTTGATTCTTTGGAGTAGGTGTGGTTTCGCACTGGGCGATGGCCCGTCTCACTTGAATTCGTTGTGAACAACGGTCTTCATTGCGTCAATTGGCTGAGATCGCTCGAAGATCAGCGTCCTTCGTTTCTGCGAATTCAGGCCGAGCAAGCGCGAGAAGTGGAAGGATTCCGAACGCGACTACGACTATAAACCTCACAAAGGCCAGCCGCTGCCACGCGGCGCCGCGACGTTGGAGCTCGGGGTCAATCGTGTCGCTGTACGTTGACGCGACGATATCCAAGTACTCTCCGAAGACGAAGGGGAACGAGAGTGCGTTGATGACGAAGAATCCGACGAAAGAGATCAAGAGCAGTCGCCGGCGCGGCGTCCTCCAGTTGGCGATGAGCGCCGCGACAAACAGGACAAGGGGAAGCGTAGTGACCACCCGCCAGAAGGTGCTGCTGTCGAGGACGTACTCCCCTTGCAGCATAGAGAGGGATCTCGGGGGCGCCTCGAGCACGGTCTGTGCAACAACGATTTGGCCGTAGATGTCCGCGCCGACAACAACGAAGTAGCTCATGACAAGGGCGATAAGTGTGGCGACCCGAATGTCTCTGGCTATCTTCATGTCCTGACCCCTGCAAATGAATCTAATCTTGGCCGGATGTCGACATGCCTGTACCCCGTCGGCCGGTTGAAACAGGAATCCTAGCAGGCTCGGACCTAGGCTGTGTTTGACGGATCGTTTGGATGTTCCCGCGGATACTACTTTGGACGGTGGAACGGGCGTCTGGCCCGTTGTTTTGCGCTCAATGACGGGCGAGACGCCCGTCCCACTGATCCGTCAAACACAGCCTATGCAACAAAACTAGTTGTTCTTGCACATTGGAGCGCGACGATCCCCGTGTTCGTTCATTTTCATCGGCCAGGTCCAGTCACGACCGGGCGAAGTCGGTAGGCGCAATGCTGCATACCCCATCGATGCTGCGATGTCTCTTGCCGTCGCAATCGGGGCGACTGGATTTGAACCAGCGACCTTTTGACCCCCAGTCAAACGCGCTACCAAGCTGCGCTACGCCCCGGACATTCGTCGGACTCCAGTGTAGGCGGAGTGAATCGGCGCCACAAGCTGATCGGGATGGATCGCCGCGGCCGGTTCCCTCTGGGCAAGGCACACCTCAACTGTTTTTCATCGGCCCGATCGTGCTATTGTGGGTGTATGGGCAGCCTTCTCATCCGTAATGGCCGAGTGATTGATCCTGCGAGCGGGCTCGATGCGGTTCGTGATGTCGCGATCACGGACGGCCGGATCGCTGCGATCGAAGCGAAGCTCCCGCTGAACTCTGCTGATGAAGTCTTCGACGCTGCGGGCATGATTGTGGCGCCGGGTTTGATTGATCCGCACGTTCATCTTCGCCAGCCGGGGCAGAGCGACCGCGAGACGATCGAGACGGGTTCGACAGCAGCAGCAGCGGGGGGGTTCACTTCTGTTGTCTGCATGCCTAACACGTCGCCCGCGATCGACACTCCCGAGACAGTTGCATGGGTGATCGACGAGGGGAAACGAAGCGCGCACTGCCGAGTCTTCACAACTGCTGCGGTGACGGTTGGCAGGCATGGCGAGGCGCTGACGGATATTGCTGCGCTCGCTGAGGCTGGCGCCGTCGCGTTTACGGATGATGGCGATGTCGTCGCAAGCGAAGTTTTGATGGCGCGCGCTCTCGAAGAAGTTGCCAAGACAGGGCGCCCGTTTATGCAGCATTGCCAGGAGCCGACCATGACACGCGGCGCGTCGATGAACGCAGGCGCCGTGGCGACTCGCCTTGGTTTGATCGGCTGGCCCAACATTGCTGAGGAAGTCATCATCGAGCGCGATATTGCGCTCAATCGCAGCGCACGGTGTAAATACCACGTCCAGCATCTCAGCTCCGCGGGGTCGGTCGAGATCATCCGACAGGCGCGGTCTGATTCAACGCTTGCGCAGTTGATTACCGCAGAGGCGTCGCCTCACCATTTGATCCTCACCGAGGATGCGTGTGATGGCTACAACACGCTTGCAAAAATGAATCCGCCGGTGCGGACGACAGCTGACCGCGACGCGATCAGGAAGGGAGTCGCAACAGGCGTCATCACCCTCCTCGCAACCGATCATGCTCCACACACCGATGAAAGCAAGGCGACGGATTTCGAGGCCGCATCGTTTGGGATCACCGGGTTGGAGACCGCTTTGCCTCTCTATGTCGAGGCTTTGGTGACGACGGGCGCCATTGATTGGCCCCGCCTGATCGAGCTGTTGACGATCAATCCCGCCCGATTGTGCAGCATGGACTCGGCCGGGCTTGGCAAGCTCGAAGTGGGCGGCCTTGCTGACATCACGGTGATCGATCCTGATTTCGAGTGGACCTATCGGGTCGAGGAATCCAAGAGCAAAGCACGAAACTCGCCCTTTGCAGGCCGAAACCTCACCGGAAGGGCCGTCCTGACGGTCACAGCAGGAGTGATTCAGCACCGGATCGAGCGGGAAGCCGCCGTCGTTTCCTGAGCCTGTTCTTCGCCATTTTGACACTATCCGGTTGCTTCACACGGCAGGAGTGATAGACTGGCATGTCCTGTTCGTGACCGGCGAGCGGGATTATTGCCGACGGGTGGTTGTTTCAGTCGGCAAGTCGTATCTCATGATCCACTACGGGGTTCGGCCTGAGGTCGAACCTGAACGAAGCGCCCCTGTCGCGGCGCAGCAAGCGATCGTTTGGTGTCATTCCTGCATGCTGCAGTTGACGCTGACCATCGTCCGGCTTTCTGCACCGTCGGTGTCGCTGTATGCAAGGAAGGGCTCGCGATGGCAAACTCGCTTGTCGAAGATCTTATTGAATCAGGAATCCATTTCGGCCAGCGCACCAGCAGCTGGAATCCGAAAATGTCGCCGTTTATCTACGGCAAGCGCAACGGCATCCACATCATTGACATTCGTGAGACGGTCAAGGGTCTGCTGCTGGCGAAAAAATTCATTCAAAAGACAGTTGCGGAAGGCAAAGATGTTTGCTTCGTCGGAACCAAGCGCCAAGCCAAGGCGGTTCTCGAAGAGCGCGTACGCGACGCCAAGATGCACTGCGTCACCGAACGCTGGCTCGGCGGCACGCTCACCAACTTCCGAACCATTCGATCCCGCCTGAAAAGGTTGGAAGAGCTTGAGAAGATCGAAGAGACGGATCAATTCCAGAGTTACTCCAAGAAGATGGAGAGCCGACTCCGCCGGGAGATGCGCAAGATCAAGCGCAACCTCGATGGCATTCGCAATATGAGTTCGCTGCCAGGAGCCGTGGTCGTGATCGACGTTCGCCGTGAAACCAACGCGCTCCGCGAAGCGCACAAGCTCGGCATCCCGACGGTCTCCCTCATCGACACGGACGGCGATCCCAACCTCGTCGACATCCCGATCCCTGGCAACGATGACTCGATGCGAGCGATCGATGTGATTGTCCGCGAGTTGTGCGCTGCGATCGCGGAAGGCAAGCAGGGCCGACAGGCTAAGTCTCAGGGTGACGATCAGTCCACTGATGCTGCGTCCACCGAGCAGCGACCCCGTCGAAGCAGGCGATCGCAGTTCCGTGCTGATTCTGCCCCCGAGAAACAGGAAGAAACGGCGCCCGTACCTGCTGCGACCACGCCGCCCGCAGCACCCGCTGCGCCGCCGCCACCTGCACCTGCTGCGACCACTCCGCCCGCTGCTGAATCGGTCGCCACTGCTGCAGAGAACAACGCTGGCAGTTGAGTATTTTCAGGCGCCGATGGTTCTTTCGACACAAACAAACGACACCGCGTGCTGAGGCTCTCATGCACGCCCCAAGTGAGACACGATCATTATGGAGAGTTCACAGATGACACAGATCAACGCCAAGGACGTCATGACCCTGCGCGCTTCGACTGGCATGGGGATGATGGATTGCAAGAAAGCGTTGAAGGAGACCGGCGGGGACATTGCCTCTGCTGAAGACTGGCTTCGCAAAAACGCCAAAGGCAAGATGGACAAACGCTCTGATCGCCCTGCAGGTGAAGGCCGAATCGCCGTCGCGATCTCAGATGACGGGCATTGCGCCGCGATCGTCGAGCTTCTCTCCGAGACGGACTTCACAGCGAAGAACGAAAAGTTCACAAACATGATGGAGAAGGTCTCCAACTACGCGCTCACGTGTGGCGCCGGCGAAGTGCCGTTGGATGACTCCATCACCAAGTTCGTCGATGATGTTCGCCTGACCACCAATGAGAATGTCCAATACTCGCGCGGCAACAAAATCGAAGGCGACGACGAGACATCCTTCGGCGTGTACATCCACCACGATGGCAAAACAGGTGTGCTCGTTCAAGGGCAAGGCGATGTCCCCGAAAAACTGCTGCGCGACATTGCCATGCACGTCGCCGCGATTGAGCCTCGCCCGCAAGGCGTGACGCACGAGGACATCCCCGCTGATATCGTTGAGAAAGAGCGGAAGGATGCTCTCGAGCAGGCAATGGAGTCGGGCAAGCCGAAAGAAATCGCTGAGCGAATCGTCGATGGCAAGATGCGCAAATTCTTTGAAGAAGTTGCCTTGCTGGACCAGCCGTTCGTCAAGGATCCTGACAAGAAGATCAAAGAGCTCCTCCCAACGGGCAGTTCGATCACCGCTTTCTTCCGCTGGCAAATCGGCGAAGCGAAGCAGTAATCCACGATTGCCGTTTCGCTCGATGGGTTCGAGGCGCGGTATACTCACTGTTGACCCAACCGCGGGCGTAGCTCAATTGGTAGAGCGTCAGCCTTCCAAGCTGAATGTTGCCGGTTCGACCCCGGTCGCCCGCTTTCCGCCGTTTATGCGGTCTCATTCAAGTCGCGTGAACACGGAAAGGGTACTGGGCTTGACCCCTCGGTCCGACTTGTTGGCGCAGGTCCAGCGCTGGCAAAGCGTCCAACACGGCAAGCTCAATCCGTTGCGACGAACCTTCAATCCATGATATAGCCGTGTTGAGGTGGCTCCACCACATCCTCGAGATCGTCGGGGCGCAGCACGCCTGCCTCCAACGCCTCTCTTTTTACTTGGTACAGGAGAACGGAAGCCATCGCTTCTTTTTGCCTGATGTTTTCAGCGAATTGAAGAACCGCGAGCCTGATCCGCTCGGGGTCAATCCCAAGCTCCACTGCCCGTCGCATGGCCCACAAAGCCTCGCCGTAGCGCTGGGGGGTCGCCCGTTCGGGATCGGTGAGCCATTGCAGGAGTTGAGATGGCGGGTGCTGGACTTTGATCTTCGCTATCCACCATTTGGTCATTTGCGCAGCCCGAAAGTCGGACCGCTGTTGCTGTAGCTTCGAGTCGTACATCTCTTGTTTGGGTAGAGAAGCGCTGATCGCCGCTTGATTTGAAACGATTGGCAGTGTCGCCAAGTCCCCAATCTCTACGAGCGCTCCGACGGCGCCAAAGTGAATAAGTCCATCCCGCTGGATCGAAAGACGCAGCGCCTCACGGATTCGGGAGATGGAGTCATCGTTCAAGAATGAAAAAAGACCATTTCCATTTCCGAAACCTCCTCTTGAGGATCGAAGGATGATGCCTTCTGCTACTCCGCTCTTTACATCGCTGTCGAGCGCGATGTCGGACAAAATGTCTGCTACCTGTGTCACCGACGAGTTCACGAGTAAAGTGATCAGCGTCGGCTCTGGAGCAGCCCATGTTCGCCAGTTTTTGTTTGCCACCATCTTTGTAAGCAACGGACCGCAGAGCAAAGTAGGTTTATTGCTTTGAAATTGCAGTTGTTTTGATTTATCACTCCAATTGCACCACTGCGCACCGGCGGCGACGATCGCTTTTACCGTCGGAGTGTCAGCAGTTTCCAGAACCGCATTAAACATTGTGGATTTCACGACCGTCAGAACATCCGGTGATTCCAGCACAGGCTTGGCTTCGAGCCATGTGGTGTACGGCTCAGCGGCTGCTTGCTCTTGAAACGATTTGAGAAGCCGGTTGAGGTTTTTTCGCCCGCCACCCAGGCGAAACGCTGCGAGCTTTTCGATCACGCTGCGGTTTTGCTGTTCATCCTCCATCGGTGCTGGAGCAGCCGCCAGCCAACTGGTCTTGATTCCTTGGGAGGCAAGTTCAGCGGTGAACTTCTCAGATAAGTACGGAGTCATTGGGCGGGGTTGCTGAGTAAGGCTGGGTGCGATGACCGCAGAGCCGATGGGCTCGCCGTACAGGATCATCAAATCCGGGTACATGTCTGGATCGAGAGGGATGTCGACCACCATCACCGGACGCTCGAAATCACTTGCATAGGTGATGTTCTTTCGATCATGATCGTCGTCGATGCGTGTGAGCGTGACATTGCTTATGCGATCGAGTTCTTTTCCAGCAGCGGTCAACGACACGAAATCCACCACGATCGTCGCTGGAGCAGCGCGGAGAGTATGGGCGTTCTCGTCCATGAGAACCACGGCGATCATGTGAAAGTTGTGCGCAGCGAACATCATCGTGTCCACTTCAGGTATCGGGCTCGGAAGTATGCTCAGCAGCATCATGTCGACATCGGCGCGCCGCGTACCAAGCTCCGGCGGATCAAGCCCGCCCGGACCATCCGGGTAGTAGACGGTATTCCATTGCGTCGGATCAGCAGTCAATCTGAACTTGAATGGCTGAACGACTTCAAATACAGACGATTGCGGGCATGAGCTGAACGCCGACAACAGATTCGACAAATCGGCGGAATCTACGACTCCGTTTGAATCAAGGTCGCCAACGCATGGCGCATCGCACGCCCCCCAGTTTGCAATGAGGATGGCCAGGTCTGGCATATTGACTCTTCTATCCCCGTTCATATCACCCGGGCAAGGCGGGTTGATGGTGGTGGTGAGCGTCGCTGTGCCGGCGAATCGGCCGAATCCTTTCAATGCGTCAACGTTGGGCGCATCGGGTGAACTGCCGCTGCCGATGATAATCACAGCGTGCGCGGGATCGAGGATTTCGACTTCGGATGCCGACCAGTTGATCGTAAACGGCGTCGTTGCTGAGCTGAAATATGGATCGTAAGTCCCGGTCCACGACATCACGGTTGAGCTGTTGAATTCGCGCCCTGAGCTTGGTGACGCAAGTGTAATCGTCACCGGAGTTCCCAGTCGGCCTCGCGTGGGGGAGGCGGTCATGTCGCCGTGGTTGCTGAGCGCTACGAAGCCTGCGACGAAGAGAACAAGAGCGACAGCGAATGCCAATCGTTTCATGGAAGGGCCTCCAAGTCAGGGGAGCGGAATGCACATGCTGTTTGGTTTGTCGTCCTAAGGCGCCATGAGTTCCCAAGAAATCCATAGAAACTTTATTTCAATAGTTGAGATGCGATCATCGATAGGTGTTTGTTTGGGATCGGCGTGCTCGCAACAACTCGCCGAGCAGGCGATCAGGAGGTAAATCGACAGAAACCAACAGGAATGATGACAGCGAGTGAACCTCTTTAGAGAGGCACAGGATGCCAAAATAGCCCCGGTTGGATTCGAACCAACGACCGCACCGATTATGAGTCGGGCGCTCTACCGCTGAGCTACGGGGCCTGGAAAAAGAGTTGATCGGGCGCGGGCCGATCGTGATGTTGATAGATCATGTCTGGTGGATCATGGTTCGTCTGAGTCTACGGTTCTGTGTCGACGATTCTAATGCGAACGGAAGGCGCGGTCATTTGACGAACAGCATCTCGGTGTAGGTCGGCAATGGCCAGAGATCGTCAGGCACATGCATTTCGAGCAGGTCCGACCCTTCCCGGACATCATCCATCAACGGCCGTATGAACTCAGCAAGTTTGATCGCATGAGCTGCGGGATCAGTTGGTTCGGGTTCATTCAACCCATCTTCAAGGGAGCGGATCGCCCGCGTAAATCGACCCACAAGCTCGATGTAATCCTCGAATCGGGTGCGAAGATCGGCGCAATCCTGATCAAGCGCTTCGGTCGCTGCGATGGTCTCAGCGAATCGGCGCTGATGATGCTGGGCAGCAGGGAGGACGCGCTGGCGAGCAAGGTTGAGCAGTGTGTGCGCTTCGATGGACACCTGCATATTGAACTGTTCAAGAAAGATCGTTCGCCGGGCGTCGAGCTCCGCTTTTTTCATCACGCTGAAACGTTCAAACAGGGCGCAGGCGCGGTCCGAGTTGAGGGCCGGCAGCGCCTCTGCGGTGTTGCGGAGATTGGGCAAACCTCGCGTTGCCGCTTCTTTTCGCCACTGCGGGGAGTAGTTGTCGCCGTCGAAGAGCACTCGTTTGTGAGTCTTGACAATCTCCCGAAGGATCGGCGTGACCACGGACGTGAGCGACGCAGGGTCGTTACTGTCGGGCGCCTCGGCTTCGATGGCGTCAGCAATATCAGCGAGAGATTCCGCCATGATGGTGTTGAGGATGGTGTTAGGCCACGCGACGCTTTGGGATGAGCCGACGGCGCGGAACTCGAACTTCGTTCCAGTGAAGGCAAAGGGGCTGGTGCGGTTGCGATCTCCCGTATGACGGGGGATTTGTGGCAGTGAGCGGGCGCCAAGATCCAACTGGCTGCTTGAGAGGGTCGAAGTGGGCTCGCCGGTTTCCAACTGGTTGATGATGTCGGTCAGCATGTCGCCGAGGAAGATGGAGATGATTGCGGGGGGCGCTTCGTTGGCGCCGAGCCGATGGTCGTTAGCTGCGAACGCAACGCTCGCGCGGAGCAAGTCGGCGTGCCGATCAACGGCCTGAATCACAGCGCAGAGGAAGAGCAGGAACTGCAGATTGCTGTGCGCCTCATCGCGCGGGTCCAGCAGGTTGACGCCGGTGTCGGTGGCGAGCGACCAGTTGTTGTGCTTGCCTGACCCGTTCATCCCCGCAAATGGTTTTTCATGCAGAATGCAGTGGAGCCCATGGCGAGGCGCCACGCACTGGAGCGTCTTCATCACCAGCATCTGATGGTCGACGGCGACATTGGCGCTCTCGTACGTCGAAGCAAGTTCATATTGGCCCGGCGCCACTTCGTTGTGCCTGGTCTTGACGGGCACGCCGAGCGTGAACAGTTCGTGTTCCACATCAGCCATGTAGGCGAGCGCGCGCTCGGGGATGGCGCCGAAATAGTGATCCCCAAGCTGTTGATCCTTGGTGGGTTTGGCGCCTAGCAATGTTCGGTTGCAGATCAGCAGGTCCGGCCGATCAAAGTAGAAGTGTCGATCGATCAGGAAATACTCCTGCTCAGCGCCGATGGTGGGCGTGACGCGCGAGGCGCCATCCACATTGCCAAGCAGGTGAAGGATGCGCATCGCCTGCGTGTTGAGCGCTTCGATTGAACGGAGCAAGGGTGTTTTCTTATCGAGCGCTTCGCCGGTCCACGAGACAAAGACGGTCGGGATGCAAAGCGTGACGTTGTTGGCGCCTCGATCGAGGAAGACAGGGCTGGTCGCGTCCCATGCGGTGTATCCACGCGCTTCGAAGGTGGCGCGCATGCCTCCCGACGGGAAGCTCGATGCATCGGGCTCGCCCTGCACAAGCTCCTTGCCGGAAAACTCGAAGACCGCGCCGCCCGCGCCGTCAGGCGTGACAAAGGAGTCGTGCTTTTCCGCGGTAAGGCCGGTCATCGGCTGGAACCAGTGGGTGTAATGCGTGGCGCCGTATTCGATCGCCCAATCTTTCATCGCGGTGGCGATGGTGTCCGCCGAGGCGGGATCGAGCGGTTCGCCCATACGGATGGTGCGTTGGAGTGACTCGAACACATCTTTGGGCAAACGTTTCTGCATCACGCGCTCGCTGAAGACGTCGCGCCCGAAAATTTCATCGATCGACCCCGAGCGCACCGCGGGTCTGGACAGGTTGTCAATCGAATCAGCGATTTTCCCGATCGCGGTCTGTCGGGGGTTGGCTGTCGCGGTCGCGGCGCCTTGGTTGCTCATGGTGCTTGTCCCTTTCGGGGAGGAGACGAGTTCCTGCTATTCCCGGAAAAACCCATTGTCGCAAGTGGTCGCGTCGTTGCAAGTGGCGGACATGGTTCGTCGCTTTATTGCATGAATCAAGCTGAATCGAGCCCTTGTGCAAGGTCCGTGACAAACGCCTTTGCGGTGGCGATCGGGTCACTTCCTGCTGATATCGCTGATTCGATTCGCTTGACGAGCGCCGACCCGACGATGGCTGCATCAGCATGCTTGACTACCTGGCGAACCTGATCGGCGGTTGAGATTCCAAAGCCGCACGCGATGGGGAGGTCGGTCATGGATCGAATCAACTGGACGTTCTTGGTGATGTCGGGGACTGAATCGCGTTCGCCGGTGATGCCTACGCGAGCGAGCAGATAGACAAAGCCGGTGCAGAGTTGGACGATTTGCCGGACTCGGGCTTCGGGTGTGGTCGGCGCCACCAGAAGTGTGAGCGAAATGCCTGCGCGGCTTGCTGCGTCCGCGATGGGTTTGGCTTCGTCGAGGGGCGCGTCGGGGACGATCAAACCATCGAAGCCCGCGTCGCGCGCCTGGCTGACAAACTGATCGAGGCCGGTGCGCATTACGATGGACATGCTGACCATGGCGACCAAACCCAGATCAACCTTGTCGCGAGCTTTGGCGACCGCGGCGAACACATCGGTGGGCGTGACTCCTGATTGCAGCGCCTCATGCATGGCTGCTGCGATGACGGGGCCGTCCGCGATCGGATCGCTGAAGGGGATGCCGATTTCAACGAGGGAGGCGCCAGCCGATTCCAGTGCGCAAAGAAGTTCGGGGAGGCGATCCAGCGAAGGGCGCCCAGCACAGACAAAGGGTGCGAGCCCTCGGCGGCCATCGGAGCGTAGCTGCGCAAAAACGTCGTCCAACCGAGTCACGGCTTCACCCCTGAAACTCGCTTTGGATCGGTGTATTTGGTGAGAGCGTCGGCAAGATCGACCTCGGTGATGTTGGCAAGCGTGGCAAGCCAGGCAAGAACGTCGGCAAATTCCTCCGCGAGATTCGCGCGCTGCGCGTCGGTTGGGTTGGCGTCGGGGGCGTTTTCGTGCAGCGAAGTGGCCAGCTCACCGATTTCTTCGATCAACCACATGAATGTGCCGGGCACGCCTCGCGCTGCGTCGGTCGTGTAATAACGATCGCGCACAAGCTGTTGGAACGCTCGGATGGTCAGATCGGGTGGTGAGGCATCGTCGGACATATCTGCAAAGGTAGCGTCCGACTGGATCGCAGGCGAGAAGCAGGCTTCTTTGGGGAGAGAGTTGGTGGGATGGGCGTCTCGCCCGTCGAGGAGCGACGACCCATGACAAACTACCTATGTCCATGCGGAGAAGTTGTTATAGATTCGAGCCGTCGCGGATTTCGCGGTCGGACATCGGAGGCAATCCCCGCTGGCCGTTTTCATCGCGGAGTTCCTTGGCGCGTCGTTCGAGTTCCGCCCATGCTTCGCCGCTGCGTAGACGAGTCTCGAGTTCATCGCGCCTTCGGAGTTGATCGAGATACGAAGCGTCGACCGTTCGGTTGTCCAGCTCCATCAGCACGAAAGTGCGATAATCGCCGTTAGGCTCGAGGTAGGTTTCCTTGCGCTTGACGACCGAGCCGTGCAGGGACTGGCTGACAACGATCGCATTGACATCCTGAAATCGCTGGAGCAAGTTGAGATCACCCGCAGCTTCGATCTGTTCCTGAAAGTTTCGCTGCAACACATCGACGCGTGAGTCGATGGTGAGAGCCATGGCTTGCCGAGCTTGGTTGATCGCGAGACTCTCGGAGATGGTCGGATTGACGCCGACCGCTTGGGCTGTGGTGACGAGTTGGCCGGCCTCATTGATCGGCTCAGCCTCGTACCATTTGGGCGTGAAGATCCGCGTCACTTCGGTCCGCTCAGGGAGAACCTTGGGCTGTTTGACATGGGTGGACTGGCAGCCCGTCAGTGTGGCTGCGGCTGCTGCGAGCGCAACGACGCCCCATGTGCAAAGGGATGCGAATCGTGGGCACTGTGACATTGCCTCGTTCTCCTGCTCTGATGCGGACGGTTCGATAAGGGAGATATCGGAGATTGCAAGCGTGCGGATAAGCCGATTTCGACATCCCGTCAGCAGGTCGCGATACGCGGGAAGTCTGTCGCGAGCGATTCTATTGGTGATTATCGGCCTGACGCTGACGGGCTGCAGTGGGTGGGTGGGGGCGCAACGATTGGCGCCTATGCCTGCGTGGGTGAATCAGCCAACATCGAACGGCCAAGCCGGAATACTTCGTGCCGTCGGGTCGGGTGAGTCGCGGCAAGAAGCGATTAGTTCAGCGTTCCAACGACTGGCGCAGACGATCGAAGTCCGCATAGTCGGCCGGGAGTCGGTGTCCACCTCGGCGCAACGGCGGGAAAAGAACCGCGCGGTCAGCGACACGCTTCAGGCGTTCATTGACAATGAGATCCATCTCCTGGTCGACCAGAGTTTGCCCGGCGTGAGTGTCGAGGCTGTGTATTTCGATCAAGATTCAGCGACGCATTATGCGATGGTTTCGCTGGATCGCGCGCGGACTGCCATGCAACTCGATGATGAAGCGATGGAGTTTGCCAGGCAGGCTCGGCTCGCACTGATTTCGTCTGCTTCGATTGAGC
>CAYMQF010000051.1:0-1681 GCA_964392425.1 uncultured Phycisphaeraceae bacterium | reverse complement strand
ATGGAGTTTGCCAGGCAGGCTCGGCTCGCACTGATTTCGTCTGCTTCGATTGAGCAAGTGTGGGGACGCCTGCTAAAGCTGGATGAGGCGAAACAGGCTCTGGAGCAGGCGACTGAAAAGAAACGAGCGGCAGATGCGGTCGCGGGCATGGGTGGTCACAGTGGTGCGAGTTCGCTTCAGCTATCGCAGTTGCGCGAGGATGTGGAGAGTGCGATCGCGCAGGTGCGCGGATCACTTCGTATCGCGGTCAGCGCCGTGGGTGGAGATGGCAATGAGCTTGCTGACGCGGTTCGCAGCGCGTTGATCGCGCAGGGATTGGTGGTGGCGACGGATGAGCCGACGTTGCTGTTGCGGTGCAGCGTGAGGATTACTCCTTTGCGTTCGTTCGATCAGCATTCCGCTGCTGCTCGGTGGGCCGTGAAGATTGAGTTGATCGATGCTGACGGGCGCGTCATGCTCGACACACTGCGCCTCACCGGCTCGGTCGTCTCGCGCAGCGACGCCAGCAATGCTGCACGCCGAGCAGCGACGCAACGCGCCGTCGAAGAGCTGCCGAAGTTTCTTTCGCTGGCGCTGAGAGAGTAGACGCTCGTCTGGCGGATCCCGTGGTGGACAGATATCCGAACGGTGTTGAACGAGTAACGATCGTCATACACAACTCAGATCCCTCGCCCAGCGGATGGGGGTTTCAAAGGTCGACTCTTTGCTGGAGCTAGTAGGCTCGGGGGCCGTTCCCCCCAACCCGCGACACAAAATATAATAAAATACGATGATTTTCTTAGTCCGCATGATAAACGGACATGAATATCGGTATAATGATTGGGCGACCCTGCATCACTGTCTGGTCAGGCATGCGGGTTTGTTAGGGGAGAGAGTGAATGAAAACCGCCTATGTCACAAACACGCTCACAGGCGCCCTCTTTGTTAGCGCGGTCACAGCGATCCCTGCACCGCACGCCCAAGCACAACCCTTTGGCGGCTTTGCCCCGCAGCAGATTTTCTCAGTGGGATTCAACCCGACCTCAGTCGCGCTCGGCGACTTGAATGGTGATGGTTTCCTTGATCTCGCAGTGGTGAATCGTCTCGACAACAACCTTTCGATTCTTCTCGGTGATGGGTTGGGCGGCTTCGCTCCTCAGCAGACATTCCCAACGGGAGTTCAGCCGTACTCTGGAGTGCTTGGCGATCTCAACGGGGATGGCGATCTCGATCTCACTCTGGTCAACCAGAGTGACAGTACGGTCGGCATTCTCCTCGGAGATGGCGCTGGCTCCTTCGCGCCTCAACAGACATTCCCAGTCGGAAGCGCCCCTCAGGCCGTTGCGACAGGTGATCTCAATGGAGACGGCTTCCTCGACCTCGCTGTAGCGAACCTGACCGGCGCCAACATTTCCGTTCTTCTGGGCGACGGCGCAGGCTTCTTCGCCCCTCAGCAGACATTTCCAGTGGGGGGTTTTCCATTCTTCGTTGCGATGGGTGATCTGGATGGGAATGGCGATCTAGACCTCACGGTGGTGAACGTTGGAACCAACATGGTCGACATTCTTCTTGGTGATGGGGCGGGCTCCTTCGCTCCTCAGCAGTCATTTGCGGTGGGCATTTCACCGATCTCAGTCTCGATCGGCGATCTGAACGGGGATGGCTTCCTCGACCTCGCGGTGACGAATAGGGATGACAGCAA
>CAYMQF010000050.1:14034-15384 GCA_964392425.1 uncultured Phycisphaeraceae bacterium | reverse complement strand
GCGACGCGCTGTCGCAATGGGGCAATGCCAAAGATGGCGCCACCGACCGCGCCGATCGCCACGGCGCCGAGCAGGACTCGGCTCGTCCACATCGACACGCCGCTCAGTGACCATGCTGACAGATGCAGTCTGTCGCCGATCGAGGTTCGCGCAGCACGTTTGCGCGCAGCCGGTTTCTTTTTCGTTGATTTCTTTTTTGATCGTTGACTCATAGTTAGGCCTCCACCTTTGCGTCTGCCAATGCAAGCTCGACGAGATGCGTGCACAACTGGGGCATTTCAAGTGGGTTTCTCTCGCGCTCGCGGGCCGCTTTGGGAACCAGCGAATGATCGGTAAAGCCGGGCATGGTGTTCAACTCCAAAAGCCAGGGCTCGTCAGCCCCGTCGAGAATGAAATCGACTCTGCACAGATGCCGAACGCCGACTCTTTCAGCGAGCCGGGCTGAATCGCGCGCGAGCCGATCGGCTGTCGCTGCGGGAATGTCAGGCTTGAGAACATACTGCGTGTCATTGCGTGAATACTTCGCATCGTAGTCGTACAAACCGCTCGCCGGGATGATCTCGATGATCGGCAACGGCTCACCCGCAATCACGCCGACCGTCACTTCGCGCCCGCCAATAAAAGGCTCGACCATGCACAGCCGACCCGTCGCAACGGACGCTGCATGCGCGTCGCTCCATTCTTCCTGCGATCGACAAATGAAAAGGCCGACTGTTGAACCTTCACGAATCGGCTTGACCACAACTGGAAAAGGCAGCGGACACACGCTGTCCAGAGGGTCAAGAACGAATGACACGGAAGTATTGACGCCGAGGTTTGCTGCGATTGATTTGAGCGCGATCTTGTCCATTGCCAGCCGAGCGGCTGCGGGGCCCGACCCCACAAACGGTCGACCATCCGCGACGAGCAAGTCCTGCATCGGCCCGCCTTCCCCCCACGCGCCGTGCAACACGGGAAAGATACAATCGCCGGGCATGTTGCGCAGTTCGCCGAGCGTGATTTGATCGATGGTTTGCTTGTTGACGGTGAACCGACCATCGCGGTCAATGGCGTCAGCGACGGCGCCCGCTCCCGCGATGCTTACTTCGCGCTCGCCTCCCACGCCTCCCCCCAATACCAAGACAGAAACACCGGTCATGGCGCCTCCGAACTTCGCCGCCAGATGACGACTTCTGTTTCGAGCGTGACTCCTGCGTGATCGAAGACGCGCTGCTGAACGAGATCGATGAGCTTCAACACATCGCGCGCGGTGGCGCCTGGTTTGGTCGTGATGAAGTTGCCATGCACGGTCGAAACCTCGGCGCCTCCTTGGTGCATCCCCTTGCACCCCGCGTCGTCGATGAGTTTCCC
>CAYMQF010000050.1:0-13934 GCA_964392425.1 uncultured Phycisphaeraceae bacterium | reverse complement strand
TTTTTTACCGTGTTGAATGATGCGAGCGATACGACCAATCCATCTGCGCCTGCGTCATCAACGAGAAGGTTGGCGCCTGCGCCGAGCACACGAACGCGCCCGTCGTATTCACCAATCAAGGCGCGCAGTTCATCGACCGAATCAGGTTTTGCCAGCGCGTCAGCACGACCGCCGACGCCGAACCATGTGTCAATCGGCGCGTTGGTCTGCACACGGTGTCCCGCTGCAGCAGTCACGCGACGGACTCCGCGACCGCGCCAGCCATGAACGACCGCGCCACCTTCCACACCGGGCCCGCGCCCATTACGACGAGCACATCGCCGGGCCGGCAGATGATTTCCAGTTGTTCGACGATCGCGCCAAAGGGGTGCATGTGCATGGCGCCAACGCTCTGATCGCGCAGACGATCGACGAGGTCCCCGGCGCAGATTCGCGTCTTTTCGATCTGTGAATCGCGGACAAAATAGATATCAGGGACAATCACAACATCTGCCTGGCTGAACGCCCGGGCGAATTCGTCGAGCAGGAACCTCGTTCGGCTGTGCTGGTGAGGCTGGAAGACGCACACGAGTCGGCCGCCCGTTTGAGCAAGGCGTTCATGGACACGGATCGCGCGGAGCGTGGCGTCGACTTCGGTCGGATGGTGCCCGTAATCGTCGTAGACACGGACGGCGCCTCCCGCTGGGAGAGGTCGATCGCCCAGTAGCTCCATCCGCCGCTGGACGCCTTTGAAGTTTGTCAGGGCGCGCTCGATTGGCTCGAGGTCGGCTCCCAGCATGATCGCAAGTGCTGCAGCGGTCGCGCCGTTGGCGATGTTGTGTTCGCCGGGCATGGGGCAGGTCCAGTGCGCTTGGGCGACGCCGTGATGAGCGAGCGTGATCGCGGAGCGGTCGTCAACGGTGATGCGCCAATCTGCCTCAGGAGCAAAG
The DNA here is from genome assembly GCA_964392425.1 of uncultured Phycisphaeraceae bacterium. Taxonomy (GTDB): domain Bacteria; phylum Planctomycetota; class Phycisphaerae; order Phycisphaerales; family UBA1924; genus CAYMQF01. The sequence continues at coordinate 13,005 of CAYMQF010000050.1, read as the reverse complement.
CCGATGGTCTGCACATCGCATGACAGCCCTGCTGAGATTTCGCGCCGATGGGCGCCATCGTGACCGATGAGGAGCATGCCGCCTTGCTCTGCGGGGGCGACCAGGCTGGCGAAGTGCGCGTATGCCTCGATGAGCGATTCGAGCGTGCCGTAGACATCGAGATGGTCCGCTTCGACGGAGCTGATGGAGGCGAGCGTTGGCGCGAGATTATGAAACGAACGGTTGAACTCGCACGCTTCAACGAGGAAGACGCCGGGCTTTCCCGTTAGCTTGCCCGCAGGGATCGCGGCGCTGCCGACGTGATGGCCGATTGCTGATTCACCGGGCTTCGCCAGTTGTCCGACCGAAGCTCCAACAATCACCGACGGGTCCAGCCCCGCTTCGATCAGAGCGACAGCAAGCATCGCGACGGTGGTCGATTTTCCATGCGCGCCTGCGACAGCGACACCCGTTCTGCCCAACATGCACTGCCCCAGCGCCTGGGCGTAGGTCAAGGTTGGAACGTTCGCGTCAGCGGCCCACTGGACGAGCGGATGGTCATCTTTGATTGCTGCGGAGAGAACGAGCAGATCGCATTTGCCTGATGGCGGTTGTGATGTGCTGGGCAGGTCATCGCCGACCGGGATGCCTTCTCGTTCGAGCGATGCGGTGGTTTCGGTTGGGGTTTGATCGACGCCTTGGACGCGGGCGCCGTGCGCAACGAATTCGCGCGCGAGCCCCGACATGCCGCAGCCGCCGATGCCGACGAAGAAGCAACTCTTTCCTGCGAGGTCGAACGACGGCGCAGTGGCTTTTTGCTCGCCTGAGACTGATCGATGATGGTCGGTTGCTGCGCGCTTCATCTGCCACAAGGGTATCGGGCGCCGGGGCGCGGGAAGGCCAATGGCGCCGAGCTGTTGCACTGCATGGAGCCGGTGGGATTGTTTTGACATGTCCCGCTATCGTGACGGCGATGGGCGAACTTCCTCACAAAATCGCGGTGCTGTGCGACCTGCGCGATTCCGCCGGCCGGGTGCTGTTGATCGACCGCGCCAAGGAGCCCAACAAGGGGCTCTACTCGCCTATTGGTGGCAAGCTGGAAACTTCGATTGGCGAAAGCCCAGCTCAATGCGCTCAAAGAGAGATTTTCGAGGAGGCGGGCATCGAGATTCCGATCCATCGGCTGCAGCTAGCTGGGATCGTCAGCGAGAAAGGCTACGAGGGCCAAACCCACTGGCTGATGTTCATTTACCGTGTTCTGGGGGCGGTGAGCGTCGAAAAGCGAACCATCTCAGAGGGTGAGCTCCACTGGAAAACCATTGAGGATTTGGAGCATCTCCCGCTGCCTGAAACCGATCGGGAGATCATCTGGCCGTTGATTTTCGAGCATGAAGGCGGTTTTTTTGCAGTTCACATCGATTGCACCGGCGAAAAACTCTGCTGGACGGTCGAACAGCCCATGCTGAACAGCTGAACAGGGCAACCTAGAGCCATTTCCAAGCGGTGACTTTCAATCTTTTTTCAGAATTTGCTTTACGATTCTTGCTGAGACACGCTAGGATATGGGGTCATTGCTCTGGTAGCGCATCCTTTGAGGGGAGGTGTGTGCATGTTGAAAACTCGCCGAGCTTTCAATGGGCAGACGGATCTGCAGACCGGCCCGAAAGATGTTTTTGACTCGGTTGACGCATCGGGATCGGTGACTCCGTGGCTTCCGATTCGGACGGCTGTTCTTGATTCATTGTCCAAGCAGCTTTCATTTGAACGGGCAGCCGTGTGGTTGCTTTCACCTGACGGGCCGGCGCCGGACGAGTTGATCGCCCAGAAAGGCGCCGACGGTCGGGACATCCGTGCCTGGTGCGAAGCAGGGCAACACCAAACTCCGATGCTGCATGACGCGCTGATGGCGGGTCGATCGGTCGGCAAACTCGCGGACACCCATCTTTTTGATTCCGCTCGATCGGGGAAGGCCCACGCCATCGCCCACGCGCTGCCGGAATCTCACCCACAGCGTCGATGGTGGCTTGCGGTCCTGTCCCGCAGCGACAAAGGGTTCACCGAAGCGGATCGGCTGGCCGTCGACATCGTGCTGCGACAAGTGCAAACCGCGCTGAACCAGCCGGAAGAGCCAGGCGTTGCCCACGCGCTCGTCGGCCATGATGACCGCCCGATTTCAACCGATCTTGCCTTCGAGCAAATCTGCGTCAGGCTCGGCGTGCCTGCTCGCGATCTCTTCCAACTCATCCGCGACATCCGTCTGCAAAGATGGGAAAAGATTGATGATGACTCCACCCACGACCTCATGCTCGTAGTCAGCGGCGAACAACTATGGGTGATCTTCCGAAAAACGCGCGCGATTGATCTTCCCGAGGCGACGCAATGGTTCGTCGAGCTTCGGCCGCCTGGCGATTCGCAAATCCCGCCGATTGGCGTGGTCAGCGACAGCCGAATCGCGGAGGGCATCGCGTTTTTGCACGATTCCTTCCAATCCAACCCCTCGCTCACGGAGATGGCGGCGCACGTCCACGTCAGCCCATACCACTTCCACCGCGTTTTTTCCCGGCTCATCGGCGTTTCGCCCAAGCGATATCTCCAGCTCAAACAGCTTCAGGTTGCCTGCCGACTCCTTCGCACGACACACGCGCCGGTGCGCGACATCGCACGAATGACCGGCTTCACCAGCCACGGCCATTTCAACGCGGCCTTCCGCCGGGTCAAAGGCTGTTCCCCGACGCAGTATCGCGCCCGCCGACGTTGAACCCACTTTTTTCAGCATCCCTTGTTCGGGTTCCGCTTCGGCGCGTCGGCGTCGATCTATACTCCTGCATATGGCAATGAAACAACGAGCTTCCTTATTCAGACTCCCCCTCGGCGCCTCCTGGCTCCTGCGCCGAACTCATGCCATCGCACTGCTGGCGATGCTGATCTGCTGGACGACCCTTGCGACCGCAGCGGATCCTGCCCCGACCGCTGCACCAGTGGCTGACGCAGATCAAGCCCCCTCAAAGTCTGCACCACAAACAACGCCGATCCCCGCATCACGGCAAGCTGACAACATCGTGGTCATCACGATCAAAGGGCCGATCGACAAGTGGACTTCGTACAGCGTCAGACGCCGACTCGAGCTCGCTGAAAAGGAAGGCGCCGACGCGGTGGTCTTCGATCTGAACACGCCCGGCGGGGAGATCGGCGCGGTCCTCGAAATCACCAACGCCATCAAGGGATCGTCCATCCCCAACACCGTCGCGTGGGTGAACAAGATGGCTTATTCCGGCGGTGCGATCATCGCACTGGCTTGCCGGGAGATCGTCGTCAACGATCCTTCAACAATGGGAGATGCGGCGCCAATCGCGGTCAGCCCTGTCTCGGGGCTGATGAATCTCAACGAAACCGAACGGGCGAAAATGCTCGCGCCACTCCTCGCTGAGTTGGTCGATTCCGCGAGACGGAGCGGGTACGACGAACTGCTCGTGCAAGCCTTTGTCATGACCGGCGTCGAACTGTGGATGGTCGAAAACATAGAAACGGGCCAACGGCTGTTCGTTGATGAAAAAGAGTATTCATTGCTCTTTGACAATGACCCGCCTCGCAGCCGGGTCGACTTGAGCGCAGCGGACATCCCACCTGCCCCGACCAATCCATCTCAACCCGGCGCGTCGACCACTTCGTTTCGACTTGCGTCGCCTCCCCTGACCGACACTCTGGAAGGCGATGTGGCCGACATGCTCCAGTTCAAGGGAGCGCCCAGCCGACGCCCAACTATTTCCGGAACCGATCGCGGCAAATACAAACTCATTGGCTATGCGACCAACGGCGGACTCCTCACACTCAAAACCAGCGACCTGCACCGCTACGGCTTTTCCAAACGTGTCGTGCACAATGATGAACAACTCAAACAGTTCTTCGGCGCCCGCTCGATGGAGCGATACAAAGCATCGTGGTCTGAGCACATGGCGCGATTCCTCAGCAGCCTGCCTGTCAAGGGTTTTCTCGTGGTGATCTTCCTGTTGGCGCTCTTCATGGAGATGGCGGCGCCTGGGCTGGGGCTGGCTGGTGGAGTCGCGCTCTTCTGCCTGGCGGCGCTGGTTGCGCCTCAGTTCCTTGTCGGTGCTGCAGCGTGGTGGGGGCTGGCGTCTGTCGGAGGCGGGCTGCTGCTCATTGCCATTGAACTCTTCGTTATTCCCGGCTTTGGAGTGCCAGGCGTATTGGGCGTGGTCTTCATGATGCTCGGGCTGCTTGGCATCATGGTCGGCCCGGGCGGTTTCAGTGGGCCCGGCGCCAGCGACAATGTTGTATATGGAGCTGCGACGCTGCTGCTGGCCATCTTCACCGCGGGAGTCGGGATGTACTTCCTCGCGAAGAACTACCAGAGCATCCCCCTCTTCAACAAACTGATCCTCACAGGCAACGTCGGCGACGAAGAGCCCCACGTCACGATGCTGTCATCCATGGGAGATCCCGACCCCACCAAAGTGAAGATCGGCAAGGTCGGCGTCGTAACCACCCCCCTTCGACCGGCAGGGACTGCGGAGATCGACGACCGACTCGTCGATGTTGTCAGCGACTATGGATTCGTCGAGACTGGCAAGCGTGTGCGCGTCACCGAGGTCGGACGGTTCCGCATCGTTGTGGCGCCGATCGACGATGAGCCGAAGGAGTCGGCATGAACGAATCGTATCTGCTTTGGGGGTTCGGCCTGCTCGCGCTGGCGGCCTTGCTCTTTTTTATTGAAGTCTTCCTGCCCTCGGGCGGCGTGATCGGCCTCTTCGTTGGTGTGTGCGCGATTGCCTCCGTGGTCTTCTTCTTCAAGGCTTCAGCGATGTGGGGGCTGTCGAGCATCCTGTTTTTGCTCGTGATGACGCCATTGATGATTTCTTTTGCGCTGAAGATCTGGCCCAATACGCCCATCGGCCAGCGATTGATCCTTGGCTCAAGCTCTCCCGATGATGATCTGCCCGAGCCCGAACAGAGCGACCCCTTGCAGGACCTCATCGGCGCCACCGGAGTCGTGGCGACCGACCTTCGCCCCGTCGGGATGGTGCAGATCGAAGGGGAGCGAATCGAGGCGATCGCACAGACTGGAGTGATCCGCGCGGGCCAACCGGTGCGCATCACCGCGATCGAAGATGGGCGAATCAAGGTCCGACCGGTCAAGTGAACCGAGGGCGATAGTCCCGCTGCGCCCCTCGAACAGCACCACTCGATTGTCCGGTATACTCGGATGTCCTACCGCTGGGATGAACCTTCCGGCGCACATTGAAACGAGGTCCCCTCATGAATCCTGTTCTCATCGGCGCCATTATCGTCGCTTCTCTCATACTGCTGGTTTTCCTGGTGGTGTTGGGGCAATTCTTCAATCTGTACATCCAGGCTCTCGTCAGCGGCGCCAAAGTCGGCCTGTGGGATTTGATCGGGATGAAGCTGCGCAAGGTTGATCCACGGACCATCGTGCTGAGCCGAATCCGCGCTGCCAAAGCGGGCATCATGATCTCAACCAACGATCTTGAGAGCCATTACCTCGCCGGTGGTCGCGTCCCGACCGTCGTCCAGGCGATGATCGCCGCCGACCGCGCGGACATCGCTTTGGAGTGGAAAAAAGCGTGCGCCATCGACCTGGCTGGCCGAGATATCCTCGAAGCGGTGCAAACATCAGTAAACCCGAAGGTGATCGATTGCCCGAACCCTGCGTTTGGACGTGCGACGATCGACGCCGTCGCACAGGACGGCATCCAGCTCAAGGCACGAGCCCGAGTCACCGTGCGCGCCAACATCGCCCGCCTGATCGGTGGCGCCACCGAAGAGACCATCATCGCCCGTGTCGGCGAGGGCATCGTCACCACCATCGGCTCTTCTCCGACGCACAAAAAAGTTCTCGAAAACCCGGACCGCATCTCCAAGCTCGTCCTCGAAAAAGGGCTCGACGCTGGCACTGCGTTTGAGATTCTTTCGATCGACATCGCTGACATCGACGTCGGCGAAAACATCGGCGCCAAGCTCCAGGCCGACCAAGCCGAGGCAGACAAACGACGCTTCCAGGCGGAGGCGGAAAAACGCCGAGCGCTTGCTGTCGCTGGGGAGCAAGAGCACAAAGCCGACGTCGAAAAGAACCGGGCGCTCGTCGTCCTCGCTGAAGCTGAGATCCCCAAAGCCATGGCCGAAGCCTTCCGAAGTGGACACATGGGAATCATGGATTATTACCGCATGAAAAATGTCATGGCTGACACCGACATGCGGAAAAACATCGGTGGCTCCGACGGACACAGCACCAGCAGCGGCTCCTAACAGCGTTGCTCCGAAAAAAACGTATTCCGTAGGCAAAATCCGGGAATAAAAACACGCTTCGGGGTGTTTGGCTTGTAGCAGGTCTTCTTGGCGATCGGTGTGTCTAGTCTATCGATCGCCCTGCAGCATAGACTTGTGGGACTCGCAGGAGGGCATCTATGACAGAGACACCTATCGCGCCTTGCAAGGACATCGATGAATAAGATCCGATCAATCCTGCAGGCTCCCGTTGAGCGCGCCCTTGTAGCGCGTATGGTCAGTGAAGTATTTAAGCCTGAGTGGCGAGAAATGCGCCGCTTGCAAAAAGCGGGCGAGCGTGTGCCCAACACGCTGTGGTGGCGCAGGAACAAGCCGGTCACTTCGCACCCGGTCCTCCTCTCGCTTATGTGCCTGACGTACATCGCTGTCGGTGTGTCCACACTCGTCAGATTTGACACGATCATTGCGCCAACCCACACGCTGGGCCGGATCTTCTTTCGGGATTTTCTGTGGCTCTCCATGTGGACGGTGCTTCCGATGATGACGGTCAAGTTGTGCCAGATTCTTTTTGATCCGAGGTGGCTCCGTCTCTGGAACATCAGATGGATGCGGAGCTACCTGTCGAGCAAACGGCGGAGAGAAGGGAGATCGTATTTTTCTACAACTCTGGCGATTCGCCAGATTGCGATGTTGCTCGGTGTCGCGATCTACCTGCCGTTGCTGCTCGCTGCAGCAGGCGTCGGGAACATGCCCGCCGAGTTGACCAACTTCTCCGTAGCGATTGGCAATGCGCGGATCGCGCCGCTGTTTCTTCTACCGCTCGCGATCGAACTGAACATTGTGATGAAGCCCTTCCGATCGCGCACAGCGAGATGAAATGCGATGAGATAACGGCGTCTTGAGCTGCTCGCTATTCTTCTTCCATGAGCGACACTTCACCAGCGTGGTCTTGGCGTTTGCTTCGGGCGGGGCGGTTCAAACTGGATGGCGGCGCGATGTTCGGCCTGACTCCCGCCCCGCTGTGGCGACGGCTCGTCGAGGCGGACGACCGCAACCGAATCCCCCTTCAGCAAAACTGCCTGCTCCTCGAATGTGACGGCAAGCTCGTCCTCATCGAGACGGGCATCGGCGACAAACAATCCGACAAACTCCGCGCGATCTATTCTCAAGAGCAGCGAACCGTTGCCGACGCATTGCGCGAGGTCGATTGCGATCCAGCGGATATCTCCACGGTCATCGTCACGCATCTGCACTTCGACCATGCGGGCGGGCTGACCACGCTCAACGCTGCGGGAGTCGCGGCGCCCGTCTTCCCCAACGCTGAGATCGTCACGCAAAGGCAGGAGTGGGAGGACGCACTGGCCAACAAATCCACCATGCACAGCACCTATCTCCGCGATCATCTCGACCCGATCGCAGAGCGTCTTCGCCTGATCGATGGGGACGCGGAGGCTCTGCCGGGGCTGTTCGTGACGCCGATGCCGGGGCATACCTGGGGTCAGCAGGCGGTGAAGTTCGCCGACCCCGCTGGCCAAACGATCGTTTTCCCCGGCGACGTGATGCCGACCGTCAACCACGTCGGCCCGGCGACGCAGATGGCCTACGACATGCTGCCCTACGAAAATATGCTGCGAAAACAGGCATTGCTCGACGCTGCCCACCGCGATGGTTGGGTTCTGGTTCTCGACCACGAGGCGGGCGATCCCGTCGTGACGCCGACCCCTAGGCCCGACCGGCCGGGGCAATACACGCTTGAGCCGATGGGCTGACGGGGACTCTCTCCAGCTCCTGACTGCGATGTTTTCAGCGATCTGATGGAACCATCAGGCCAAAGCGGTCGAACCCCGGTACAATCCCTTGCCGGGCTGGCCGTTGGCTGGAGCTGGCGCATATGTAATGGGATTTCGGGCCGATCGAGGCTGACTGCTTGCGAGTATCTATGTGACGACACAAACCGCCAAACCTCTCAATGACGATGATTCGACGACGGTCCTGAACCCGTCTCGGGTGTCGCCACGAGACGCACGACGGAACAACAACATCGATTCTGCTCGACCCGCCAGGCACAAGACGCCCTCCCCAAGCCGAATCGACAAGATCGAAGCAGCGATCAGTCGGCTCAGCGGCAAGAGTCGATTCTGGCAGCGCATTTCAACACTCATCTGGCTGCCGATGGCGTTTCGCTCCGGCATCCGCATGAAGCGTGTGGACTCGAACTCGTTCACCGCGGTGCTGCCCTTCCGTCGGTTCAACCGCAACTGGTACAACGCGATGGCTGGCGCCGCCCTGCTTGCCAACAGCGAAATCGCAGGCGGGATGTACGTCTTCGGCGAGTGCGGCGGGGATTACGAGTGTGTCTGCAAACGGCTTGAATATCGCTTTCTTCGCCCGTGCTTTGGGCCTGCGGTGTATCGCGTGACGACGAAGATGGACCTTGAGAAGCTGGCCGCTGCGGGTGAGGAGTTCAACATTGATCTGGTGTTGAACATCATTCAGCAGGTTCGCAAGCCGGGCGGGCGGGTCCGCCGGGTCGGCAAGTGTCTGGCGACTTTCCATGCGACGCCGAAGATGCACCAGAAGGCCAAGCGGATCAGCAAGAAGAAAAGTTAGGCTCTGTTGGACGGAGCATCTTGGCAGTCGCGCCATCACTACAACAGGCAGTCGCGTGGCGTCTCCCATAGTTGGGCGTAAACGACGGGCGAGACGCCCGTCCCACTGATCCATCAAACGCAGCCGAAGTGGGCGTCTTGACCTATTCTCTGCCTATGTTTGCCTGGCTCCAAGTCGTCCCGCGCAGTGTGTACCTCGCGTGCTCGTGGACATGGTGCATCGGCATGTTTTTCCCAGTGTTCCTGATCGGGGATTTCGGCATCTGGGGATGGGTCGCGTTTGCGATCCCGAACATTGTTGGAGCCGGTGCTGTCGGGGTGGTGTTGCGCCGACCGGAACAAAGCCAACAGCTTGTTGCCAAACATCGGCCCGCGATGATCGGATTTTCCATCGTCACGGTTTTGTTCCAAGCCTACTTTCTTGGTCGCCTGGCTGTGCTGTCCCTCCCGCAAATGCCCGGCGTGCCGGTCGCTGCAAGCGTTGCGATCGTCGCGCTCTTTGGAGCCGTCGGCGTTGCGATACTCAGCAAACTGCGACTGCAAGGCTGGCTCCGTGCTGCGATCGCGGTGTACTTGTTTTCGCTTGTAAGCGCGTATCTTGCCTGGCGAACATCCGCTGGCAACGCACTCAGCATTCCCGCGGCAACAGGTGAATACCCATTAGGCAGTCTGATGTGGATGGCGCCTGCCCTGTTCTTCGGCTTTGCTTTGTGCCCATGGCTGGACCTCACCTTTCACCGGATCAGACAAGAAACACCGGGGAAACAAGGATCGCGGGCGTTCATTCTTGGGTTTGCGGTTTTCTTCCCAGTGCTGGTTGCGCTGACGGCGCTCTACGCCAATGGGTATCTCGGGATCGGATGGATCAGCTACTGGATCGGCGCCCACATGCTCGCGCAACTCATGTTCACGGTCGGCGCCCACGTCGGCCAATGGAAATATCGCGCGCCCGATCAAAGTAAACAACTCACGCTCGCGGTGCTTCTCCTCGGCGCCGGGCTGTTCGCGCTGGGAGCCGGGCTGAACCGAGACTTCTTCCGCATTGGCTACGAAGTTTTTATGTCCTTCTACGGGCTGCTCTTTCCTGCGTATGTGTGGATCGTGATGGTTCGCAGAGAACGGCCGCCGACTCAGCCGATCAAGCTTTGGATCATCAGCATCGCGCTGGCGACGCCGTTTTTCGCCGTTGGCTACCTCGCTCATCAGTGGGTGTTTTTGCCGGTCGGCGTGGCGATCCCGCTTCTGGCGCCGATTGTCGGCAAACGACAGAAGCCTGCGACCTAAGGAGTGTGCCTCGCCCAACCCGTCGCTCGCGCTCGGGGCTCTGAAAAACCCAGCGTCCAGTGCTGAGCGCCTGATGCCTGATGCGTGTTTTTTCCCTATGAAACTCGGCTCAGACCGTCCATGCTGGGCATGTCAATAATCTGCCCGGAACAGGCAGATTTCAGGTAGAATGATGGCTTGTCGAGATGGCCTTGGCGGACCCGCCGGGCGCCTAGTTTTCACCCTATTTCCCACTCCCACTGGAGCGATCACGGATGCCAGATCCGAGCGATCCCATTTCGCCTGACAACACTTCCAGCGCCCCCGTCGGCGGTCAGATCATCGACCGCGACATCGAGCGCGAGCTGCACGACAGCTATCTCACCTACGCGATGAGCACGATCATGGATCGCGCCCTCCCCGATGTGCGCGACGGGCTCAAACCTTCCCAGCGGCGCATCCTCGTCGCAATGAACGACCTCAACTTGCGCCCCGGCAAGAAGCATCTCAAGTGCGCCAAAATCGCAGGCGACACGTCGGGCAACTACCACCCGCACGGCGAATCGGTCATCTACCCAACGTTGGTCGGCATGACCCAGCCTTGGCGCATGCGCGCACCGCTCATTCATCCCCAGGGAAACTTCGGCTCCATCGACGGCGACCCGCCCGCAGCAATGCGATACACCGAAGCTCGCATGGCGCACCCCGCGGTCGACCTGCTCGAAGACCTCAAGCTCGACACGGTTGATTTCCAAGCGAACTACGACGATCGGCTGCAAGAGCCAACCGTCCTGCCCGGGCGCTTCCCCAACCTGCTCATCAACGGGGCGATGGGGATCGCGGTGGGCATCGCGACGAGTTTGGCGCCTCACAATCCCGATGAAATCTTCGATGCGATCATCGCGCTCATCGACAACCCCGAGATGGAGTTGGTCGATCTGCTCGAAATCATCAAAGGGCCGGACTTCCCTACAGGCGGCGTGATTTGCGGCCGGCGAGGCTTCCTCGAAGCGTACGCGTCGGGCCGAGGGCGCATCCAACTGCGAGGCGTCGTCCACACCGAAGAGTTCAAAGCAGGGCGCGAACAGCTCGTCATCGACCAGATCCCCTACAACCTCGTGCAGTCCACGCTCGTCGACCGGATCGTCGACGCGATCAAGGCGCAGCGAATCAAGGACATCTCCGATGTGCGCAATGAGTCGGGGCGCAACGCGCGAACGCGCATCGTCTGCGAGCTCAAGCGAGGCGCCGACCCTGCGGTGGTCGAGAACCAGCTCTACCAGTTCACGCCTTTGCAGCAGACGTTTTCGATGATGACCGTCGCGCTGGTCAATCGTCAGCCTCGCACGCTCCCGCTCAAGGAGTTGATCCAGCTTTACATCGACCATCGGCAGGAAGTCATCACCCGCCGAACGCAACGACTGCTGCGCGACGCGATGAAAAAAGCCCACGTCCTCGAAGGGCTGATCCTCGCCGTGTGCGACATCGACGAAGTAATCGCGCTGATCCGCTCATCGCAGACGCGCGAAGAGGCGATCGCCAAGCTGGCCGCCCGCGCCTTCCGCATTGCTGAAACTCATCCCCAACGGCATCGCATCCCCAGCCGAATGCTCGATCGTGTGGACGCCCGGGAGACCGGCGTCTCGATGACGCGAGTCCAGGCTGAAGCCATCGGCGCCCTTCGCCTCATCCAACTCACCGGCCTGGAAATCGAAAAACTCGTCGCGGACTATTCCAAACTCGTCGTGGAAATCGAAGGGTACGAATTCATCCTCTCCGACATCCAGCACGTCTTTGATCTCATCAAGCAAGACTGCGTCGACATGAAGGCTCGCTACAGCAGCCCGCGACTGACGCGCATCGAGGAGTCCGAAACGGACATCGACATCGAAGCGCTCATCCGCGAAGAGGACATGGCTGTCATCATCTCCCACGAGGGATACATCAAACGCGTCGCCCTCGACACCTACCAGGAGCAAGGGCGAGGCGGGCGAGGCGTCATCGCGTCGGACTCCAAGGAGGGCGACTTTGTCGAGCATGTCTTCGTCGCCAGCACGCACGACGACCTGCTCTGCTTCACCAACACCGGACGAGTGTTCAAGATCAAGGTGTACGAGATTCCGCAACAGTCGCGGACCAGTCGCGGGCGATCGCTCGTCAACGTGATCGACTTGAAGAATGGCGAACGCGCCGTTGAGTTCATGCCGATTGCCGATTTTGAAAAGAGCGAGCATTTCCTTGTGTTCGCCACGGAACAGGGACTCATCAAACGATCGAGCTTGAAGCTCTACCAAAACGTACATCGCGGCGGCCTGATCGCGGTCCGCCTCAAGGAAGGGGACTCGCTCGTCGCGGTCACATGGACGACGGGGCAGGACCACCTGCTGCTCGGCACCGCTTCGGGATACGCCATCCGTTTCCGCGAGAGCGATGCAAGACCATTGGGCCGAAGCACAGCAGGCGTCAAGGGAGTTGACTTGCGCGACGGCGACCGCGTTATCGACATGGCTCGCATCTTCATGACCGACGCCGACGAGAACGGCGCCCAGCAAACGCGCGACGACCAACTCGACCTCCTCACTCTCACTGAGAACGGCTACGGCAAACGCACCAACATCGATGAATATCTCGTCCAAAGCGAAAAGCCCGACGGCGGCGTCGAGCTTCGCCCGCAATCGAGAGGCGGCAAAGGCCGAATCGACATCCGCACCACCGAACGCAATGGCAAGGTCGCTGCGCTCAAAGCGGTCACCCCAGACGAAGGGCTCATGCTCATCACCCACAAGGGGCTGATGGTTCGCATCCCGATCGACTCGATCAGCCGGGTCGGCCGAGCAACGCAGGGCGTGCGCGTCATCAATCTCAAGGATGGGGACCGATTGGTCGCTGCAGC